>NZ_JBJURJ010000008.1:0-329944 GCF_046098205.1 Paenibacillus mesotrionivorans
CAGGTGACAACGTTCAAATTAACCCATATTTAGGAATATTGGATAATTCCATGTTAGGTTTGACGCATCGCTAGTGCGGGTCAGCTCATGCCGGATATCCTCCGCATCGTGGATGGTATGCCATGGAACTCCAATTTCCAGCCACCAGTAACCGCCCCGCAGCTCCTTGGGAAGCCGGCCGTCCTCATAAAAGTAGCTTGCATCCTCATGTTTTACCGCCCAATCCGGTGCAATGAAGGGAACCGGCCTGCCCATGTCCCGGGCCCGGAAATGAATGGAGTTGCCCATGGTATCCCGGCTGGCTTGCTCCGGCGCATGGTATTCGCCGAATTCCTCACGCCCTTCCGAGCCCATTCTCCATTCGCAGCCCGCCAGATCCGCCACTACCCCGTCCCCGGTGCAATCGATGAAGGCGGCAGCCGTGAAGGTAATCTCCGTTTCGGCATTGGACACCCGTCCGGTAACGGATCGGATGATGCGGTCGCTGCTCTTTTCCAAGGCAAATACGGTGGTGTTAAGCCGAATGGTCAGGTTGGCCGTGCTGGCCGCCATATTGTACATGGTCATATCCCATACGCTGTTGGTCCAGCCGTTCTCCCAGATTTCCTCGTGATTGGCTGCCCGTTCCTCAATCAACAGCTCGGAAATAATGCCCGTTTCCCTGGCATAAGCGTGAAAGGCCGCAGCTCCATGGGGTGTAACCCTGATCTCCGACGAGCTGTTGCCCCCGAAGACGGGTCGATCCTGGATCAGACAGGTCTTTGCCCCATGGCGCGCAGCGGATACGGCAGCACAGAAACCCGCCAAACCGCCGCCAATGACCACTACATCATACTGTTCTGTTGCAGACTTCACATGTAACCCTCCCAAAGTTTGAATTAAAACGTTTTAAATTATGTCTGGATGAATGCTATACCCAATGAACATCTTGATAAACATCCTCTTTCATCCTTCCTGCTTACGATTTTATACGAAGGTCCGGCACGGGGTCAACGAAAATTTTAAAACGTTTTAAACCGGGTGAATTATTCGCCACGCGGCCCTTGCTTTCCACCTGCGAAAAAAAACCCATAAGGGAAGCTACTCTTCCCTTATGGGTTCCACAAGCCCGAAAAACGATAGATAGCGGTATGTTACTTTCCTTTATTCCCCTCATTCACAGCCTTTTTCCGGGATAACACGCCAATAGCGGAAATCCGCCTGGCCTTATTTCGGGTTTCTCTCCAGTTTGGCCGAAATAGAAGAAGTTCGCCTTCCGCTATCCCAGAGCGCCGCTCTTCACCTGTGATACACGGGACGAGACGGTTCTGTACCCTACCCTACCGAACCGCTCCCTCCTGGCACACTTGTGCTCTGCCTTTGGACCAGACTGACATCCACCCAGGTCTCCCTCTCTACGTTGTTCCCATCCAGCAGCCCAATCACGGCTTGGGCGGCGGCGAAGCCGATGGCATCATGTGCAACATGCACCGTGGTCAGCGGCACCTTTAGCAGATGGGTGTTGGGGATATTATCCACGCCAGCCACGGAAATATCCTCCGGCACCCGCAAGCCTGCATCCAGCAGCGCCTCCAGCGCACCGATGGCAATGAGATCATTGCCCCCGATCACTGCACTGGGTAAAGCTGCGCCGGACTGGATCAGCTTCCGCATGGCTAGATAGCCGGACTCCTGATAATAATCGGCATAATAAACCCGGTTTTCCGGCACCGGCAGTCCTGCTTCCGCAAACGCCCTGCGGAATCCGGTCATCCGCAGCTCGGAGGAAGCCAGCTTCGGCGAGTAGCCGATAAACGCAATATCCTTATGCCCCAGCCTAATCAGGTGCCGCGTCAAGAGCTCCATGCCTGCTGCATAATCCGCATTGACGGAATAACCCAGCTCTCCGCATGGCCGGTTAACAAACACCAAGGGTTTGGACTCACCCACAATCCCCACCGCCGTGTCCAATGGCATACGCAGCCCCATGAAAACTGCCGCATCGTACCCCTTGCCTGCCGCTATAGCTTGCAGCTGCTCCTGCTCCATATCCGCTGTGGCGATTTGCAGCATCATATGATAGGGAGATTCCGACAAGCCCCGGGACAAGTGCTTCAACGTTTCGAAATAGAATGGGCTGTTGAAATAGTCGTATTGGGGTCCCGACATAAAAACCAGAACATTATTGGATTTGCCCCCTTGAAGGCCTTGAGCCAGCCGGTTCGGGACATAATTCATTTGTTTGGCCAGCTGCTGAATCTTCCGTTTGGTAGTCAGACTAACCCCTGGCTTATCGTTCAGGGCAAGCGATACTGTGGCCGGCGATACCCCCGCCAGCTTGGCTATATCCTGGATTTTCGATGACATGCTCCACTCCCGCTCCCGCCGTTCTTTTATTTCCTGATTATAAAACGTTTTAAAGCGGGAAGTCAAAGCCCATCACTCCTCCAGCAACCGCCCATTATCATGCCATTGACCAACCATCTTGTTTTCCCTGATGTTGGCAATGAACTTATCCAGTCTGCTCCGGAACAGCTCCGGCTGCTGCTTGCAGCTCTGGATGGTGTCGATCCTGATGCGCCGGTACAGCTCCGGAAACGCAAAGAAGTTGCCATAAACAGCTTCCTCCTCCTGCAACCTTTGCCAGATAACCGGATCAATCCGGAATGCTTCCGGGGACATATCGGGAAGCACCTTCCGCCCTTCCTCTCTCATCAGCCCAAGACGCTCCAGCCGCCTGACGCGCTCCTTGTTCAGCTCCGTCCAAGAGCTGGTTTTACTGCGGGGAGACAGCCGCTGTGCCGTTTGGGTCTCCGACAGCTTCTTTTTCACCCCGTCAATCCACCCGACACATAACGCCTCCTCCACCGCGTCCAGATAAAGCAGCTTCCCCGGCTCCGGCACCATACTTACGATGACCCAGCAGCAGTTCTCCGTAGTGCTATGTTCCGCGAGCCAATCCCGCAAGGATTCCCGCGTTGTAGCCGCAAGCAGATTTTGGACCTCCATACCGGGGCCAGCCTCCTTCTCTATATAGCTTCCACAGACTCCTGATACCAAAAAAAGGCGTAATCGTTCATGGCAGTGGCATACCCAAGCTGACGGAGCATGGTGGATATATTGCCTCTGTGGTAGGTGCCATGATTGACCAGATGGAGCAGTATCTCCGATAAACGGGTTTGGCGCACGCCGGCAAACGGATTATCCAGCAGAAGGGTTTGCTCCAGATCAGTCTGGTCCCGCAGCCACTGTTGAAATAGACCCGACAGCTCCGCGTATAAGTCCATATATTGCTCCACCGTATCCAGGATGCTCGTATTCAGCGGCCGGCATTCCTCGAAGGCTTCCCGCATGCCGGTTCCCGTCACTACCAGATACCACATTTTATCCACGGCATAAATATGGCTGAGCGCATGGGCGAGAGTGGGAAACGAGCTGTTCACCTCCAGACTCAGCACATCGGACGGAAGCTCCCGGATTTTCTCCAAAATCACTTGATTGGCCCACACATGATAGGCGTACATTGTTGCCGGATGATTGGTCATATAACGGTCTCCTTTACGACTCTTGGGATGAATTTCTTGGAACCTGCTCCCATTATAAAAAAAGAAGTATGACAACAGGCTGTCACACTTCTTCATAGAATCGCAAAGCTTGCTGCAGCTGCTGCTTCAGAATTCCCCGCAAGGCAGGCGGCTCCATCACTTCCGCCCCGCTTCCGAAACCCAACAGCATTGACCATAACCATTGTGCTTCCAAAGGCCGGTAAACCCTGAGCCGAAGCGTCATGCTGCCATCGGCATGGAACTCCTTTTCCGACTGATGAAACTGGTCCAGCGCTTCCGCCATTGCTTGCGGTTTTACCCGGACCACCACATCCTCCAGTTGGGCTTCATAAGCTCCGGAAGTTGCTTCAACTTCTCGGGATAATTCCTGCTGCGGCGCAAAGGTCTCCCTTGTCAGGCGCAGATTGAGCATCCGGGATAACCGGAACTCCCGCTGCTCCTTCCGGGAACGGCAGAATCCGGTAACGTACCAGTTGCCGAATTTAAATTGAAGCCCTGCCGGCTCCAGGTCCCGGGTGGTGCGTTCATTCTTGGCACTCACATAATCGAAAGAGACGGTTAGGCGCTGAGAAATAGCCGCGCGCAGCTGCGGCAGAGCCTCCGGGTCTGTGCGGCGGGTGTCCAAATTCACGGCCACGCTGGGAGCTTGGTCATCCGGCCCTAACGTTTGCATCCGCTCAATGGTTCCTTGTGCCCGTTCATCCTCAAAGACGGAGGCGAGCCCTCTGAGAACGGTAACCACCGAAGCCACGTCATAGGAACCAAGCAGCGTTTTATCCATTTTATATCCGTCCATCATGCCGTACCCGCCGTTCATCCCCTGATAGGAAACCACCGGAAAGCCTGCGGCACAAATCACATCAATATCCCGGTAGATGGTTCTTGGGGAAACCTGGAACTCTTCGGCCAACGTGGATGCGGACAGCACCTCATGATTCAACAGCTTGTAGATGATGGAGATAAGCCGCTCCAGCTTGATCGTAAACCCTCCTTTCTTTGGATTATTTCCAGGTTTTAATGAGCTGATTATCCAATCCATAGGCGTTTACGGACTTGACAATAGACGCGGCGCCCAACTCGGACGAATCCCGGTAAATCTCCGGCATTTTCACCACAAAAGTATTCTGGCTTGCATTCACTTCCTGGATATCCCCATTTTTGTACTCCACCAGAAACGACCGCACGGGAATGTCCGTATAAAGCGCCCCCCAAACGAAGTTGCCTCTGTCCGGTTTCTTCTCTGCCACCACCAGAAAAGCAGGACCATTCATGGTACTGGCTGTCCATCCGGAGCTTCCGCGGTCATTTTTATAATACAATCTCCCGTTCCATTCCCGGTATACCCCCAGCACATACTGGGTTTTGTCCTTGAACATAACCAGACGGTTCTGGGCATCCTGGTTGACAATCTGTACGGGCGACTTGAACTCAGCATTTACAGCCTCCTCCAAGGTGCGGAATCCGTAGATATCCTCCCAAAGAATGAAGATTCCTAAAGCTAACATACAAACCCCAATAACCAGCTTTCTCTTCACGCGCGCCACTCTCTATTCCGCTGAGTCAGGATGTTTCGCAGCACCGGGTAAATAGTTTCGGCCATCCGCATAAAGCCCAGATCATTGGGATGGCAGCCGTCCACCGTACAGGCTTCCCTGTCCTTCCGGCCAAAATAGGTTTCCCCGTCGATAAAATAGACATTGAGGTCACCGGAGGCTTGTGCGTTTTCGTAGGTGCGGCGGATGGTACTACGGCGTAGTACGGCCGTTGCCGGGTCCTGGTCGAAGTCTGGCTTCGTTAGGAACAACACCGGCAGCTCCGGCTGCGCTTGGCGGATCGTCCGGAAAAACGGCTCATGGGTTTTCTTCAGATGCTCCGGATCGGGTGCGTTATGGTCGTAATCATAGATAAACACACTCATCTCCAAACCGGCAATATAAGCCGCCAGCTCCGGCTCCCCCTTGGCCGAACCCGAAAACCCCAAATTGGTGTAATCCGCATCCAGCCATTTGGACAACAAAGCCGTATATGCATTGGCTGCCCGGGAGGCACAGCCGCCTTCGGTAATGGAGGAGCCGTAGAAGACCATCGGCCGTTCAAGCCCATACGGAGTAGCCGCCTCCACCCGGGCATCCTCCTCCAACTCGATGAGGACATCCTCCAGCTCTTCATTTCTCGGCAGGTGGATAATAATATCCTCCATTACCTTATCCTTGGTAAAAGTCAGGCTGCCCGTTTTGCTCACATAATCCTTAGGGACGGCGATTCCGGCGTACCGGACAGCGTTGCCCCGCCCCACATACACATCCGCTCCGGCGGAGCCAGATAGAGGAATTGCCCAATCTACCACGTTGGTCCGCAATAACGTCCGGATCGTCACAGTGGTGGAGTCAGTGCGAAACCTGATCCGTCCCCCTGTTGGATGAACGGCTCTTGCCGCCACTCCATCCGATACCTGCTCCAACATGGCTTCCGGAAGCCGCCAAAACTTTCCCGGCAGCAGCTGATGCACCAAGCCGCAAATTTGAAACGGATGCTCTGTACAGGAATATTGCTTCATACGCCGCTTCCCTCCTTGAGTTCTGCCGAATACTGATCGAACAACCAGCGGAAATTCCATTCGAATACATGGGAGCTTCCCCACTCATCATAGGGTTCCGGTATGCCTTGAGCGAGCCAGTGCTCGAGGGATAAACCGCTTGCCGCTGCTTTGCGCGCATAAACCAGGATGTCCTGGAGATAGTTCTTCATATCCGTTAAACTGCCGGGTCCGACTACCTGTCCGTGTCCCGGTATGATGCAGCCGACAACCAGCTCTTGCTCCAGCCTCTCCAGGATCCGCAGCCAGGATGCTGAGTCCCCGTTCAGCATGGCCGGATGGTGGCTGCCCAGAACCAGATCGCCGGCCACCAGCACCTTTTCCTCCGGTACATACACAAAAGCGTCGCTTTGGGTATGGCCTCCCCCGTAGGACATAATCTGGGCCGTGCGGGCAGAGCCGTGTAGGGTTAGCCGCTCTGTGAAGGTAAGCTGTGCCATCACTCTTGTAATGGTTGGAACAGCCAGGAACAGTTGCTCCTTGTCCGCTATTTCCGCTTCCAGAGCAGCTTTGATACGGTCGTCTGTTTGTTTGGCCTTTGTTTCGGCGAATCCGGTGATCTGCTTACGCAGGGCAGACTGCCATACCTCCACAACGGGAACACCAAAACCCTGCAGCAGCTCCTTGGTCCCTTGGGTTGAAATAATGGTGCTGCCCGGGAAGGCCTGGTTTCCATAATGATGGTCGCCATGAAAATGGGTATTCACCACGATGCCCACCGTTCTGCCAGTAAGTGCCTCCGCCGTTTCTCTTAAGGCCTCCCCCGCTTGCGGCAGCATAAAGCTATCCACCACAACCGTCCGGTCGCCCAAGTCCAGAATTGCCGCATTCCCAAGAGCGCCTGAGCCGGGAACCACAATTGCCGCCCAGATTCCTTCCGCTGCCTGCTCTATGGTAAAAAAATCACTTGCTCCCACGTATATGTATACCTCCGCTTTCCGTTGTGTCGATAGCAGGCATCTGCCTCTCTACCTTTCTTTATATCCCTTTTCCGGCCATTTTGCTATACTCAATTTATTAAAGTTACCCCAGCAAGGAGGCGCTTCGATTTGACTCATCCAGACTCCCATACCGGTGAAGACACATGCCCTCTCTGCGGACAGGCCAACGGGTGCGCAGTGACCGCAGGAGAAGATCCATACAGCTGCTGGTGTATGACCGCCCGGATTCCCCAGGCCTTGCGGGACCGTGTTCCGGCAGAGCGCCTCGGGAAGGCGTGTATATGCCGGGATTGCTTGGAGGCGTATCGGAAAGAGAACGGCAGTCACTGATTCTATAGCAGCATACCTCCCCGTTTGCAAAAAAAGAGGACTGTCCCCCGCCATTTGTCATGACTTGGGGACAGTCCTCGGTAATGGTTGCCTAACGGACAGAGAAGCCGCTATTTGGTGAAAATCCGCCGTTTTATGAATCTCGCGGACTCAGCAGCCGTTATTCGGGCAAAAGGAGCCGGCTTGAGCGATTTTCCGGAACAATAGCGCATCCTGTGTCCGTAAAATCCGCAAAAGTACATGTTGGGAGCAAATAACGGCTCTGGAGTCCGGCTCCCCGCCAGCCTGACCAGCTGGCCAGGCTGAACTGCCGACCAACTGGATAGCCTTCCCCCGCGTGCCTCTTCGCTTCTGTCTACAGCTTATTGAAAATTCGGTACATAATCACTGCGGTTTCTGCGCGGGTTGCCTGGTCCAGAGGAGCCAAGGCTTCTCCCTTGCCGGCTACAATCCCGGCTTTGACCATAGCCGCAATACTTTCCTTGGCATATGCAGCCACATCCGCGCTGTCGTGGAAGGAGTCAAGCTCCGCGGCGCCGCCGGATTTGCCGATTACCTCCGCCAACTGAAGTGCTCTGGCGCTCAGCACCATCAGCTCCTGCCGGGTAATGGAATCCCGAGGATGGAACGAATTTCCGTCTGCACCATTGCTGATTCCCAGCTGTTTGGCAATGCCCAGGGCTTCATAATAATAGTCGGAAGGGCTAGTATCACTGAAATTGCCGGTGAAATCGGTGTTCAGTCCCAAGGTGCGGACCAAGAGAACTAGGAAATCCGCTCTGGTAATGGGTGCCGCAGGGGAAAATTCCGATTCCGAGCTGCCCTCTATAATGCCCTTGGAGGCCAATACACCGATAGCCTGCTCCGCCCACTTATAGTCCACGCTGTCGGCGAAGCTTTTCACTACATACGTCAAAGCAAATTGACCGGATGGGGCTGCGGTAAAGGTGACCATACCCGTACCCGCATCATATTTGGTATTGGGGATTTTACGGAGATTGCCTTCCTCATCCGCATATTGGATGACCAGATGCTCCGGGTTTTCTCCAGCTTTAGGCTGGTATGGAATGGAAATCTTGACCCGTGCTGCTTGTTGTCCGGGGTCAATAGCTTTTCCTCCCGCCTTCAGCACCAACTCCAGTACCGGCCGGTCACCTGCTGCAGCTTTTAGAGCAGGATCTGTTATCCCAGATGGGCCGATGGCTCCCATTACAAGGGAAACCGAGGAACTTCCACCCGCCTGCTGCGGTTGAAGCAAATTGCCGGCCAGCTCAACCGCTCCCACGGGTGTGGTCACCTTCATCACCTGGCTGGCATTGCTGCCGGTTACGGCACTTGCCGGAAGCACCGGCTCATAAGCCTTGGCTCCCGCTACCTCACCGATTACGATCTCAACCCTCTTGATGCCATTGCTGTCCGCCGTTGCCTTGGCAAATGCGCTGCTGATGGCATCCGGGGTAATCTCCGCTTTAGCAGTGGTGCCGTCAAGGACAGCAGCTGCCTTAATCGCTGCGGCTCCACTCGGCGAAGCTGCTGGAGTGGCGGCAGGTGTTGCCGTTGGTGTTGGCCCACCCGAGGACGGCTCAGATTCCCCCTCCGAATCAGACGTTGGTGTCGACGTTGCCGTCGGTGTTGCCGTTGGTGTTACCGTCGATGTCGGTGTCGGCGTTGCCGTTGGTGTCGGCGTCGGTGTTGGCGTCGGTGTTGGCGTCGGTGTTGGCGTCGGTGTTGGCGTTGCTGTCGGTGTCGGCGTTGCACCGCTGACAATCAGCTTCAGCTCCACTTTCTGCGCGGTCCCGTTCACCACGCCGGACACGGTGAATTCACCTGGCGTTTCCGTTCCCGGTACATCCGGCCATTGTACGCCGACCTCCCGGTTGGCACCGCTGTCGAACACCGCAATGGCGGTGCTGGGCAGCACAGCGCGGGCCCCTTTTGCCACTGTAACGGCCTTCATTGCCTTAAAGCCGGTGATTGTCTCCTCCTTTTCAATACTGAAATCCTGGAGCATCACCTTCGCTGCCCCCGGGGTGCTGACGTAACCGGCATAATCGCCTTTGGGCAGCAGCGTGGAAAAACGCACCTCTCCGCCCGCTGCTATTCCCTGATCCATATAAGCGATGGACCGGGTTTGCTTCTGCATCACCACAATGGACACTTGCGAGTTGCCTGCCGCGCCTTTTACAAAGAATGATGCCAGATTCTGCTCCACGGACTGGCTGACCGTTACCTGCAATTCCGCAGCCTGCCCTATTCCTCCATTGGCAAAGACCATTGCCATAACCAGCAATGCTGCAAAAGCCCGCATGAGTTGTTGCCCTGTTTTCTTCATACGCCCTCTCCTGTCCTAAAAAACTTGGTCCCTGCTCTATTCCACAACAGCTACATTGGATATGACATCCGCTGCCGCATTCACGTTACTCACAACAAAGGCCTTTACCTTCAGCCCCTCCAGATTCAGCGGGGTACTGAAGCCCGCTTTGACGGTTTTGGTCTGATCCAGCCCAAATTTGGATTTGACATAGGTGGTGCCCAAGACTTCATCATTGGCACCGTACAGTTGAATGGCTATGGCTGCTTCCTCCAGAGCAACAGAGTGATTCTTGACAGTCACCGAAGCGACAGCCGTTAAGCCCGGAGTCAAACTCTCCACCGGTTCACCCCAAGCATCCGTAAGCTTCAGCCCCAGAACGGTGAAGGAGTCTGACAGCCTAATATTGCTGAACTTTGCCGTGTTGTAGTACACATCCCCATTTTGCGGCTGGGTCGCATCGACTGCAAATCCGATCAATGCTTCTTTACCCATAGGGAAGGATTTTTTGGCAAGCTCCTTCCAGGCTGCACCATCGTAGGAGGTGTATGCAATGATACTATCGTCCACTCTTTCAATTTTGAGCCAAATGGGCATGGTGTTATCCGTCAAAGCCGGCAGCCGGTCCTGAGGATAGTCGGTGGTTCCCAGGGTCAACGCATCTGTGCCTTGCTTCATTCTCGAGGAGAAAAAGGTGGCATAAAAGGTGTCGTCCTTGTCGCCATTGCCGTTCTCATCCCGGTCCGCCTTGATAATGGAGGTGCTGATCATCGCTAACGGGGCATCCGGCTCCAGATTTTCCCGGATCATCAGACCCGATATGGCATTATTGTCCAACAAGGCAATGGAATCCAGCTTAGCCGTCAAGGCGGCATTGCCGGTAATGGGCTGATACACATAGTGGAAGCTGTCCGCCTTGCCCCCAATCTTGCCGGATCCCTTCACAGTTAACACTCCAGAAGCTTCCAGACTGCCGCTGCCGTTAACCGGTGTAGTGCCGATATCTGCCGTTAACCAGGGAGCTTCCACCTGGGGTCCGTTCACGTGCACCGGCATGGAGGTGGACTGGCCTGCATTTCCTTTGGTGTCATAGGCCCGGGCGGATATAAAGTATGTTCCCGGCTCCAAATTATCCAGGGTAAAGCTATAGGGCGCTTCCGCATCTTCTCCCACAAGCACATCGTTGCTGAAGAACTGCACCTTGGCTATGCCGTCGGCATCAGAAGCCTCCGCAACCATTTGCATAGAGCCGCTTTTTTCATAAAGTCCGTTATAAGTGGGGGTGACCAGCTTCACAATGGGATTCTCCGGGGCAAAGGACATGTCAACCAAACTGTTCAGGTACAGCTCCAGATTGCTGTAGCCGCTTGCCGTGATGGTTTTTCCATCAGCCGGATTGGTTTTGTCCAGTCCCTTGGTTTCCTCCCAAACATCCGGCATCCCGTCATGATCCGTGTCTAACGGAGCTTCTGCCGATTTCAGCTCGGGATACCCGCCGACCTCGAATTCCCGGTTAATAATTCGTCCGGTTCCGTTGCGGACATCCTCCACCAGCCGGGCATCCACCGCATCTCTCCGGGGCAGAACGGCTCCGGCTCTGGCCAGCACCGCCTGATAAGCAGCTTGGGCATCCTCAATGGTTACATTCGTATAACCAACGTTTTGGAACGGGGTTTTGGACATCACAGTGGTTGAAATCCGGTCCTGAATGCCCTTGTTATTGTCCGCCGTTACCTCCGGACTGCCGAACATATAATTGCCGTTGACATAAAACTCCCCGTCGCCGGGATTGATTACCCGCTCTCTAACTGAACGGAGTGTGGACGGGCCGGGTTTGTAGTAATTGTTGATCACATTGGAGAGCAGAGTGGTCATGCCGCCGTAGGTGTTGTTAAAGCCCCAGTTGTAAATGACATTGTTAGACATGGTAATACTGCCCGGTGTGGCGCCGTTGCCGATTCTGGGCATCCGACTGGTATGAGTGGTCATCAGATTATGGTGGTAGGTAGTGTCCTTGCCGCCCCAGATGCCTCCATAGCCGTGTCTGCCCTTCACATGGCCGGATAAGGTAAGACTTTCGTTGATAATGCTCCACTGCACGGTCACATTGTCATTTTCATAAAAAGACATGGATTCATCTGTTGACCAGCCTGCCGAGATATGGTCCAGCATCAGGTACTTGGAGCCGCGCCCGCCAATGGCATCCGGCTCGCTGGAGATATTAGCCGAGCCGGGACGGAATCTCAGATACCGGATAATGATGTTGGAGGAATTGCTGATATCCGTATTAAAGCCGGCGATGCATATACCGTCACCCGGCGCCGTCTGGCCGGCGATTGTAATGTTCTTCCGGCTGTTGATGCTCAAGGCGCTGGACAACTGAATGGTTCCCGATACACGGAACACCACCATCCGGTTGTCACCGCTGACCGCATCCCGCAGGGAGCCGGGACCGGAGTCCTTCAGATTCGTCACTTCATAGACATCATAACCGCGGCCGCCGCTGGCATACATGCCTCCGCCCTCGGCTCCGGGAAAGGCCGGAATCGTAGCCGGCGCATCCGCTGCCTGGACCGGCAGAGCCCCCGCCAGAAACGAACTGCTTAACAGAGCGCCCATCATAGCTGATAAGATTTTTTTTCGCATAAGGTTCCTCCTGGAATATGCCTTACTTCAGTACAAAAACATCGGATATGGGATGTGCAGCCGACAGGTTATCCCAGACATAGGCTTTGACTGTATATCCGGCCACTTCCCCGGGCAGCCTCAGCTTGGCATAAAGGGTGTCGGACACTCCATTGGCCAGGGTTTCGGCGCTGAATATCATTTTCACCAAATTGTTGTGCTCATCGTAAAGACCGATCACCAGCACAATGTCCTGCGCGGAGGCAATATAGTTTTCCACAGCTGCCTTCACCACAAGCTCCTCTCCCGCCGCCAGCCCGGTTGCCGCTTGGCCGTCTGCCAGATAGAAGCCGATTTGTGCTGCCTTGTAGGTGTATGTCACGGTATACTTTACACTCGACACGTTGCCGTAGGTGTCCACTGCCTTAATCACAATTTCATTCACACCCTCATTCAAAATCAGGGTTGTGCTGAAGGTTCCATTCGCCGGTATGGTGAGGCTGCTGTCAATGCCATTGGGCTTCACGATGCTTCCGTTATTGGTAATGGTCAGTGTGCTGTCCTTGTCTACCGAACCTCTGAGCGGCACCAAGGCGCTGAATACCTGGCTTGCAGGCGCAGCCGATGTCATGGTGATAACAGGAGGCATGACGGCAGCAGCGGATGGGACGACACTCACAATCTCCGAAGCAACACCCTCCCCGCTGGCATTGCTGGCGGTCACCGCGAAGTAGTAGGTTTTTCCGTTTTCCAAACCGGAAATCATCGCCTGATACACAGAGCCGCTGACCGTTTGCGCATCCGTAAACGGGCCGTTTGCGCTGTTGCTTTGCTTCACGGTATACGAGGTGGCCGTGTAGAGCGGAGCCCAGGAGATCAGCGCGCTTTTATCATAGGGTTTGGAAGCTACATTCTTGGGCGCAACCGGCTGGCCTGCATTGGAATCGAACACAACCGTACCGTCCGCCATCACAATCCGGACATCCTCGAAGCTGGCGGTCATGGAGGAAGAGGCGTTGCCGGAGCTTACCATAAGACCTGCATAAAGCTCCTTGGGATTCCCGTTGGCGTCAAGCCCCAGATCCGTGGCCGTGGCTGTGGTAATGGACAAGGTCTCTGAGCTTACCGGATTCTCCGGTATGGGATTGGCGCTGAGAATGGAGACGATTTTGTCGCCGGTTTTGGTGATTTTCAAATAGGCTGTCCCGCCTAACGGCATCGTGGTGTTGGAGCCGTTGGAGGACCCGGTATAACGGAACATTTTTCTGCCGCCTGTGTTGGTTGCGGCCTGGGTATAGTGATAGCTGCTGGGGTCAAGGCTCTCCCGGATGGTTAAGGCCATATGCCCGAACAGACCGCTGTTGTAGGTAGCTTTGGCGCTGATGGAATAATCCCCCGCCAGCTTGACCGCCTTCATGTAGATTTGATCCCGTCCGTTGGCTGCTTTGTTAATGCCTGTTCCGGAGCCGGTAAGAGTGAACACATTGGAATCGTCATTAAAGCTGGAGTAGCCGGCTGTCTTCGGATTGTCAATGTCCATTCCGGTGAAATCCGCAGGGGTGAACTTCAATGAACCTTGTTCTCCGGTTGGAATAACCGTTACCATGTTAGAAGCAGCACTCTCTCCGTATATGTTGGAAGCGGTGACGACGAATTGATACGCAGTTCCGTTCATCAGATTGGAGTAGGTGTATGAGGTTACCGTGGGCGTGGAAACGCCGTACACCAGGTCGAAGACTGTACTGCCTGCTTTCATCCCTTTTACGGTGTAGTAGGTAGCGCCCGTTACCGTGTTCCAATTAATGGTAGCGCTGCTGTCACCGGGCGTAGCCGTAATCACCGGAGCAGCTGGAATGCCTTGAAGCGCAGCAGTAGCAGCATGTACCGTAGAGCTTGCGGCTGTATTGCCCGCTGTATTGACGGCGGTCACCTGGAAGCTGTACGTGGTGCCAGGAGCCAGATTGCCTGCAGTATAAGCTGTGTCAGTGGTGATGCCGACCTTCTGTCCGTCCTGGTACACGGCGTACATTACGGACCCGATACTGGATTGGGCTGGCTGCCAGTTGAGCGCAGCCTGATTTTGACCCGTTACGATGTCCGGGTTTAATACAGGGGCCGTTACGTTACCTTCGGTATAATAAACCGGTATCCAGTCGCTGCCGAAATATTGCCGCACATCCGTAACCGCCGCTTCCCCGCTAAGGAGATAGCTGCTTCTGGCCGAGGTATCCGCCGGGGCGCCGTTATAGGTAGTGTTGTATTCAAAGAAACGTGCGTTTTCCGGCGTATTGCCGCTCATTCCCGCCCAACCCTGGGGTACGATCACGGAAGGCTCCTGGAGCTTGGAGTCCAGGAATTTGGCTCCGGCATTGGTTCTCCACGGCCGACCGAAGAAGCCCTGGGCCTTAAAGCTGCCGTGGCTGGTTCCCGTGATGGTGCTGTCCCTAAACAGGTATCCCATGCGAGAAGGATCGGTGCTTGCCGCTGTAATGTACCCCGACGAATCCTGGTCACTGTACCCGGCGAAATTCAGAATGCAGTTATCGAACACCACGTTGCCGTCGCCGAAAATGTAGTCTGTGTTGCCTTCAATAAAGCTATCCTTGAAGTAGATGCGGACAGCTCCCGTATACAAGGTATCCTGATTGGACAAGAATTTGCTCTTGTAGAACTCGGCGCGGTCGGCTTCAATGGCCATAGCGGCCGCTCTCTCCGTCGCTCCTCTTGAGGTGGCGTCCAAGGCCATGGTTCTGACTGTGGTATTGGTGGGGGAAACCGGGTCTACCTGAACGCCGTCATCGATCTCCTCCTGGGTGATGTACTTGTTGAAGGAGTTTTCGAATACGATATTTTCCGCCCGAAAACCAGTCGCCTTGGAAGTGAGATAAACGGTAGGGCCCCACTTTTCCACGCCGCTCTTCAGGAACTTATCGAAGGCGTGATCCTCGCTGTAATAACCTTTATTGGCGCTGTAATATACGTAACCCACGCCGTAATACCAGGTGATTTTCACTTCCCCTTGCTGCGGTGCGGCATTCACCAGGCTGATGTAGGGGGTTTCAATTTTAAGCTGGGCCCGGTACACGCCTGGGGTGATATGGATGGTAATCCGCTCCTGCTCGCTTTGGGGATTCATCCGGGCAGCGGATGCGAGAGCCTCTTTTACCGTGGAGAAGTTATTTTCCTTGGAGGAGTCGCCCACATACAAATCCTGAACCAGAGGCAGCGCCGGCAGCGGTGTTGACGTGGAGAACTTGATGTCCTTTATGGCGTTGCTTCCGTTGACCACCACATGGCCTACCGTGGTGTACGCCGGATCAGAGGTAACCGCCTTCACTGCATAAGCTCCGTCCCGGAGGTTGGCGGAATACGCTCCATTTAGGGCTGTACCGGAATAAACATACCCATCCTCCACATGAGAAAATGCAATGCTGGAAACGGTTACGGAAGCTGGCAGCCCTACAAAAGCGCCGGTTGCTGTGTAAATTGGTTTCTTGGTAACAGTAATATCCTGCGTGGTGTTTGCGGTGATCTGGACTTGGCTTACGCCTGTGAGATCATAATCATTTACACCGGATATGGTCAGATTGTACGGGATGCCTGATCTCACATCTGCGGAATAGGTCATGGTCAGCTTATCTACCGCCGCTTCAACCGCCGGGGCAAGACTGTCTGCCGGAGGTGTCAAAATCACCTTCAAATTGCTGAGATCATAACCGCTATCAAAGCCTGACACAGGCCCGCTGACCTTGGCCATGGAAATCTTGGCCACATCCAGGGTGATGCCTCCGATTCCAACGGGGATATCCGCCAGAGCGGTCACCACGGTTTTGGACTGGTCGGAGATGGAATAGTCGGAGCTCACGTTCAGCAGGGCAGCGGTGTAGGTGTACCCCGCAGGCAATGTCACATCAAAGGTGCCGTCCGGGTTCAGAGTGGCAGTATGGATACCGGCCGTTTGTTGATTCTGGAAAACCAGCTCATGCTCTGTAAGCGCATACCCATTCAGGTTTAATAAACCGTTGACGTTTACGCCGGGAGTACGGGTGATCCGGGCCACATTAGGCTTATAGCTTCCGGTATTGGTGAAATAAATCTTCAGCGAGCCTGTTTCCTCAGCCGGAAACGTAAATATTTCCCCGTTGCCCAAAACAATATCGCTATTTTTCAAAATCGTTTTCCCAGTCCCAGCGCTGGTTAATGCGAAATTGACAAGAGGTTTTTCTGAACCTGAGGTATTGGTAGAAAACCCGTAAAGGGTGATGATATCCCCTGCCTGTACATTGTCAATGCGGATGTAGCGGGCTGTATCGTCACCTGCACCCGCGGAATAAATGCTCCCCGCATTCGTATAACCATCCGGGAAACTTTTGACAGTGGGATTCTTGGTCGGATCATATGATAAAGGACCTTTGTAATAGAGCCGGTGGTAATTTCCCGGTGTCACCACCGTCAGATCACCGAAGGTAGTGTTTACCTTAAACCATCCGGATTGAACATTGGCGGTTAACCCGTTAAGTGTGCCCAACGTAATATGATTGGTATAATTGCTGCCCGCCGCTTCCACACCGCCAAAATCCCACACATCCGTTTTTCTGCTGTTAGTTGTGTCTCCCGCTGCCCATACGGCGGTACTCCCTGGGCTGACCACTGAAGCAGCCAGCAATACCAGCACCAGCATTTTGCATATAAGCGATTTGGACCGTTTGTACATGTGCGTCTCCCCTAACATTAATAAAATCCTTCCGTTGCCACATCCCCGCCAGCCGAATCCGGGCGTTTTTTTCTTGCTGACTCCGATTATGCCGGTCTTGTTAATTTCATTAACCCCCTCCCTGCCCTAGAATCTGGGATTTTAATCGTTTTGATTATAATGCGGGACATCCTTCCAGGATATAATCCTGGCAACACCTTTGCCCGTTTTGTGCAAGGAGGTTATCTGAAGCATATGGGTTGCAATTGGTTCGGGGGTGGTGAATTCCATTGCTATGGCCCTCAAACCTGCTGGAGGGACAACCCCTAATCTCGTAACGGACCGACGATCCCTTATTTCGCCCATTTGGGCACTTTTGCACAATTCACGGACACAGGGGACGCTAAATCCAACAAAACACCGCCGATCAGGAGGTTTGGAGCCAAATAACGGCTCTACGGTCCGCACAATTGGAAAAGGACCGGGTTTCGAGCAAATAGCGCCTCCTCGATCCGTTAGCTGCCCCGCATCTCCCACCGACCTTCTCCCCCGCCACCCACAGACCTCCCCGGTGTCCCATCTTCCCATCGGTATCCCCCGCCCATCATCAGCTCCCTTCCGCCAAAAACAAAAAAAGCCGCCAATCCCTTGGCAGCTTCGTTGTTACCCCTCCCGCTATTACGCCCTTTGCACCGTTACACCCTCCGGCGCTTCAATCTCCGAATGCACCGTCCCGTCCGGCTGCTTCGTATGCTTCACCTTCACAATCCCGTAAGGGGTGGGGAAGCTCCCCTCCACCCATTCCAGGTCGCCCAATTGGGGTGCAACCCGGATAGTCTTGCAGCCCGGCTCCACCGGACGGATGCCCAGGACATATTCGGACAGCCAGGCTGTCGGGCCGGATGCCCAGCCATGACAGAGACTATGCCTGTACCCCTGGTAGCAATAACCGCCGTAGGCGCCATGCACATCCACCTTGCCCACCGGAGTCAGCTCATCGATCCGCGCCGCATTGTCCAGCCACGCTATATCGAAATCCTCCCAGAAGGTGGTGGCACCGAGAGACAGCATGCCGCCCCAATAAGACCGGATGCTGTCCAGGCTGCCCCGGATATCTCCGGCTTCGCCGCGGGCCTTCAGAATATAGTACCCATAGAAGGTGGAATACCCCTTGGGCGATTCCGGTGCAATCACCTCTTCATTGGTTGCGGCAGGGTCAAGCAAACCAACCAATGCTAATAAGGATGCCGCCTGCCTGCTCCTATTGTGATCCGGCGTCACCGTGCGCAGCTTGGCTTCACTACGGCGGCACAAATCTGCTGTTTCCTGCTTGTCCATCCACCCGCACAGCTTCACTCCAGCCTCCATACACCAAACAAATAATGCATGAGCGCCCGCCCGCACTCCTTCGGGGTTGGTGGAGGAAGGCCAATCCAGGAACGGGTTGGGGATATCTACCGTCCCGTCCTCCCGGATGCAACCGGCCAGTTGGCGCAATAGTCCGGTCATATACTCCCGCTGCTCCAGCAAGTAGCCTAAATCCCCGTTATGCATGTACCAGTCATGGTGCACCAGAATCCACCAGATGGAGTAGGTGGGGAAGGTGGTCATCCAGCCCGGCAGAGGGCTTTCATTGCGGATAAAATCCAGGCTCCGCGGCACCACCTCATGATAACCAAATACCGCTTGCAGCGTCGAGGTTTCCGGGTGCATATCTCCTGTCCACACCAGCCTGTCCCGCTTGATCCCGTCCCACAGATAGTCCTGCATGTTCAAATGAACCGTATAGGCTCCAGTGTCCCATATTCGGTTCAATAACTCATCATTGCAGCGGAAGCTGCCTTTATACTCCGCATCATGCATCACAGCAACAGCACGAACACTGAGCACCTGCACAAAATGTCCCTCATCCAAAAAGTCGATGCGCACAAACCGGAAGCCGCTGTTCCCGATCTCTTCCGCACCCATGAAGCTGACCTCGAACATCCCGTCCCGCACTGCATGGTTATTGGTGGCATTGGCCTCTCCGCCCAGTTCACTCATTGCTTCCATGGCGGATTCCCCGAAACGGACACGGAACCTTGCTGTCCTTCGGGTTTTATTATCGCCACCTACGATACAGATCTGTACACCGCCATGAAGCTCCGTACCAAAATCCAGCAGGAATCCCGGTGCGCTGCCCTTGTGGCTCATGATACAGGTCTGGTCCATAGCGGCGCTGAGCAAGGATTGACCGTCGCGCCCGGCAAACAGCAGCTCAGAGCGTTCCAGTACCGCACCTGGCTCCTCGGATTGCCAAACCATTCGCACGGGATTTACATAATAACGGGTTCGCGGTTCCTCTTGAATCTTGAGATGTTGCCATGAAGGAATCATAGGTTTACTCCTGTCTCCATTAAATTCCAATTTCACACAATATGCAGCTTTACTCCAGATTGTACAAATCTGGGGCATGTTACGTAAACACCTTTTTTAAGCGGGCAGTTTCTTATGTGCGTCTCCTGTACCAGGGTAGTCTCCTCAATGGAACTTCAATCTGTTGTACTCCCGGCCCCTCCACTACACTTCCGTCGTCGCCCTCCCATCTGCCTGTGGGAAATTGTACCGTCCTGCTCCTCATTTCCTTGACCAGTACAGGCGCCACCAGCACTTCGTCGCCCAGCATAAACTGGTCCACCACCTTCTCCATCCCCTCTCCAGGGAACACAAAAGCCATATGCCGCAGGATCGGTTCCCCGGTTACAGCGGATTGCTTTGCCAGCTCCAGAATTTCTTGCCCGAACCGGGCGTGAAGCTGTGCCGCCTCCACACAATATTGCTCATGCTCCTGATCCAGAACCCGCCACGGAGCAGCAGAAAATTGCATCATCGGGAACAACGCCGAGCATTGGGCGGAACGCACAACCAGCTCCTGGTCCAGCTTGGCTCCGGTGAAGCTGGAGATTTCCCCTCCCCCGATCATATCCGGACAGGTGTAGGCATATCCAAGCAAACCCTGGGCCAAGCCATCCGGAAGCACCGCTCCCAGCCCGTTGACCTGCCAATCATGGCGCTTGTCCTTCAGACGCTGGGCTAAGGACTGCCCCGCCAGCTTCCAGCAGGCCCGGTACTCGTTCAATTTGTACTTCAGCCCAACTCGTGCCCATGCTTCACTTTGCCCGCTGGGGGTTGTTCCTTCCACATAAGTCTGATCCCCGGGAGCATAGAACTCCACATCTCCGGCATCCAGCTTGAAGCCATCTACACCATATTCATCCCGCAAAGCGTCCAGTTGTTCGTGAATCCACCGGACGGCATCGGGATTCGTGCCATCCAGCACAGCACTGTACCCGTTCCACCATTTGCGCAAGGCGGTTTTACCCTCCTTATCCTTCAACAGAACGCCGGACGGCTCCAGTTGGCGGAACACTTGTGAATCCGGGCTGATGAACGGGCATACCCACAGCATCACTTGAAAGCCCATGGCATGAAGCTCATCCGTCATTCCCTTGGGATCGGGAAACCGTCCTGAATGGAAAACCCAGGTTCCATACGGCCCGTGCCAGTTATCGTCAATCATAAGCACACCCGGGGGCATGCCATGAGCCAGCACATTCCTCGCATATTCCAGCACCTTCTCCTGGGTAGGCTCGTATTGCAGCTCAATCCACAAATTATACTGCGGTGCAGTGAACAGCAGTTCCTCCGGGATGGTCTGTGCAGGAGGGAAAAAAGTCTCGGAGACATGCCGATACACTCCCCGCAGAGTTTCATATCCCTCTCCCGTCAGCAGCTCTTGTCCCTTATCTCCGTTAACCAGCAGCGTACCTCCCTTAAATTGAAACGCAAACGGCTCCGCACTCCATACGTATCTTCCTTTGCTGGAGATCAGCAAGGGGCTTGCCTGGTTTCCTCCATGGTTGATGTTCAAATCCGCTTGGAACAATGCGTCAGCACCGTAGGGCATATGGCACCCGTCCGCCGCACGGCCTCCCCACCAGAACTCATCAGGCATTATTTTTAACATCAACTCGCTCTGTTCCATCCTAAGATCACTCCTTCATATACACCGATCTTACCCCTGCGCAAAAGGGATGACAATCTTAAAGATGTGATCTATACTATAACAAAATTGACTTTTTCGATTATGGAGGTCATCTTATGCTTGAGCCTTCCTCTTATGCATTCCGGAATGAAGATAAATCAATATTGACTATTGACTCTATTGGCTGGCAGATGATCTCCAGCACGGAATACAGCTTCCGCGGTGAAGAAAGGCCGGATTGCGGGCATGTGATTTTCCAATATACCCTAAGTGGCCAAGGTTTTATTGAATATGAGAACCAAGTCCATGATTTACCGAAGGAAACGGGGTTTTTGGTAAAGGTGCCCAGCCAACACCGGTATTATTACAACGGACAGAAGGAGCCCTGGGAGATTATCTGGCTGAATTTGCGGGGGGATGAAGCCAATCGAATCTGGGATTATGTCATAGGATTGGACGTTCCCATCCTGAGGCAGGACTCCGACTCTCCCTTAATTCAAGGCTTCTGGAGACTTATGGAGAAGATAGCGGTGGAAAAGATAACCGATAAATACACATTGTCCGCTCTTGCTTATGAATGGATGCTGCTTCTGGTGCGGACATGCAGGGAGCAAAGCAAGGAGATCAGCGTTACCTCCAGCACGATTATTGAGAAGGCAAAGAAATTTATGAGAGAACACTATCCTTCCGAGCTGACATTGGACATTCTCTCGGAGCATTGCGGCATTAACAAGCATCACTTATGCCGCCTCTTCCAGAAGGCGGAGCAAACCTCACCGCTGGCCTACCTGAGAGACAGGCGGATGGAAGCAGCCATCGCCCTGCTTCGGACAACAGACACCCCCATCCATGAGATTGGCCGGCTATGCGGCTTTGACAGTCCCAGCTACTTCGGCAAGATATTCCGGGAATACATGTCCATGACCCCCAAGGAGTACAGGATGAAAATCCTGGAATTCCCTTACAGCGCCATTTATTATGAGTAACCCGTTCAAAACATCATCGGATCCTTCAGCTTCGCCCATTGGATATAAGGCTCCCCATTATCGCCGATGGCAATAGTGCCTACCTTCACCTCGGTACCGGCAGGATCTTGGAAGTAATCCTCCAGCATCAACCGGTTAATCGTGGACATATGCAGTTGGGCCAGCTCCTCATGCTTGATCCAGAACAGTTCTCCTTCGTCGGATGGAGTGCAATCCTTCCGGTCTGTCTGACCGAAGTAGATATATTGCTGACGGATCTCATCATCCTTCAAACGCAGGAGAATGTAGCGCAAGGAAAACTCCTTGATCTCCTGCTGAGCGATCCCGGATTCTTCATATATCTCTCTCAAAGCAGCAGTCTTCGGGTCATTGATTTCCTCCGGCTCTATATGGCCGCCAACACCGCTCCAAAACTTGAAATTAAAAACCCGGCTGGAGCTGCGTTTTATCATCAGCACCTCGTTTTCGTGAAACAGATACGCTGTGGTCATTTGCCGTACATGCATGAGCTGGCTCCTTTACCTATTTGCATCCGATTCCTTTATCCGTTGAAGGAACCGCTTTGTGTCTTTTGGCGACTTCAGAATGATAATGTGCTTGTCCGGGTGTTTCGCTAGCTGCTGCATGATGCCGGGTATTCTGGTTTTCCTGAAGCTCCACACCCATTTCAAAAACTGGAGATCCAGGGATTCCGGACAATCCAGGTTCATATCAGGCCTCGTTTTGCCGTGATACATGACCCGCCTTTTTAGGACCCGGTAAACCGTTATCCATCGTGAATAGTCCAAGAGAATAACCGTGTCCGCCCGCTTCACCCGGATATCCAAGGTCCTGCTGTAATTCCCGTCAAGGATCCAAGCTTCTTTTTGCACAAGCTCCTCCAAAAAAGCATCCCATTCCTTATTCGGAGTTGGTGTCCAACCGGGCTTCCAATAATAGGCGTCCAGATGGTATAACGGGAGCTTGAACTCCTTCTCCAGCTGCTGGGCCAATGTGGATTTGCCTGAACCACCAGACCCAATGATCAAAATCCGCTGCATGAACTCATCTCCTGACGGCCATAAGCATGAACTCCTACGGAACGTAAATTTCAACAATGGCCAAACATTCGGTACCGTCAGTTTTCACACGGAATGGTTTGGAGGCATAATCTGCGAAATGCTCCCGGAAAAACGATTCATCTACTTTTTTATACTTGGTTGTAAATTCCTCAAATTCAATCACATAGATTTCCAGTTCCCTGGAGGGAGCGTATTCCACAAATTGCGGATCCACATACTTTTTAACATACAGAATAGCTTTATCGTCATAATCAAAAACTGCCTCCTGAAAGCCTATCTTTTCTGCGGCAAGCTGCACATACCCTGTTCGTGTATCCGGAAACTTCCCTTCGATCTCCTCTTGGCTGAACAGCTGGCCGCCGCTCTCACACGCTGTGCCCAGCAAGAGAATGAATAAACTAATTAAGACCCCCAACTGCTTCATCGCTCGCTCCCTTCCACTCATCCCGCAGTAAACCGTAAACAACATGATCATAATACTCGTCATGGTAATAGCTGACGCTTCTTAAGATTCCTTCTTCTCGAAATCCGAGTTTCAAAGGAATGGCTCTGCTCCTGTTGTTGTCCGTTCTCGCTCTTATTTCGATTTTATTCAACCCCATGACTTCGAATCCGTGATGGATCAGAGCCCGACAGCAGGAAGTCATAATTCCTTTTCCTTCATAATCGGAGACCAACCAATATCCAATGGAAGATAGTTTGGTGTTCCAATTCACATCATGAAAGCTAATATTGCCGATATACCTGTCTTCATAAAAAATCCCGGCAGAAAAACCATTGTTCTTTGCATATCTGTGGAGTTCGGCTTCAATGAATTTTCGGATGGCCCCGGAATCTGTTGTAAGCTTTACCCAGGGAAACCATCGTTCAAGATGGCTCCTGTTTCTGTCCACACATTCATAAACCTCATCTGCATGACAATAATGGAGAAGGCGCAAATCCAACTGCCCATTGATTTGGTGTTTGAACATATCTACACTCCCTTCGCATTCGGATGAAGCAGGAGATTGCTCCTTATCTCCGGTCCGATGGGGATGGAGAGCTGCTTGTACGCCAACAAAACCGCTCCTGCTACCGGGGAAAAAACGGGCTGAACGATGGAATACGTTTTGTTTTTTCCGGAATTCAATATGGAATGAAGCTGCTGCCGGAAATACCCGCAGTTGGCCACACTTCCAATGAAGGAAACCTTCACCTCCGGTTGGCTAAAGTACAAGCCCAGCATTTCGATTCCCACTATAATTTCATGGATGGCTCGGTCACAAACCGCTTGAGCCAAAGGACTGCCCGCTTCAGCAGCTCTAGTGATGACAGGCGCCAGATCACCAAACACCCGGTTCCGCTCCCGGCGGTCTTCCACAAACCCGCGGCGGGCAAGCCCGGATAATTCCCCGACGGTGGATACCTTCCAATAAGCAAGAATATCCTCTACCAGACGCTGGTCTCCTCCACTGCTGTTACCCGCTAACAGCTCATAAACAGCGTTATACGCCAGAAACCGGGCAGCACTAGTCGCATAATGATGAAGATCATAGTTGCGGACCTGTTGACCATCCTCGGTAGCTGCGTAAATAATAGATCCGGTTCCGGCTATGACAATCATGCCCGGTTCTGTGCCCAATGCTCCGCTATGCGCCACCACCGCATCATTCACATGTTTCTTCGGGCAATCCAGACCCTCCACCTCTGTCAGGGGAAGCACCCAATCCAGATCCGCCTCCGCATCAAACCCTGCAATACCCGCGGTCAGCATGGCTGCTTGCGCCACATCTTTTTCCGCCAGATCAAGTGCCCTCTTGATTGCCTGCTGCACATTCCGGCTTGCATTCACGTCCTTATGTACGGATGAGGCGCCATTCTCTATGTAGGAAAGCACCCTTCCGTCCAAATCCGCCACCATCACCCGTGTCTGTGTACCGCCTCCGTCAATCCCAATGACAACCTTATCCCGTGTCTCCATCGTTGCCCGCGCCTCCCCCAGTCATCTCCGGCTCTTCTATGACACTATTCCGTGAGGCTTTTCACTATGATCTGCTTCATGTGATGCAGCAGGTGGTTGACATAATCTTCAATCAGCCAACCTAACGTGATGGTAATTTCGTCATCCAATATGACAGGTTTGGCGAGGTCCTCAGCACTTCCATTTTTCAATACATACAGCAGCTGTCTATTCAAAAGGGTCCACAGCATGATCATTTCCCGATATGTATAATTGGTTGAATAGCCGTGCAGCGCAACCCATTGATTTTGTTGATACTTTTCGATCCGGACGGGATCGGAGGCCAGCTTAATTTTCACAAACCGCATATGATTATTCGTAGCGGAATCACAGAGATGGCCGAGAATTTCCTGCTTGGACCAGCTCTCCTGGTTTGTTTTCTGAAGCGCTTCCTCTTCCGCATTTTCTTCTAAGCAGGATGGAATAGTTAGAATCAGGTGTTCCAGTTTTTGCACGACACTCATTTCGATTCCTCCTTTATTCTTCATACGGATTGCCCCCAAAAGGCGTAAAACAGTTCAGCCCAATGCTCCTTTGGGGGCATCCGCCTGGTACGGCATTTACTTCCCGGGGTCTATCCGGAGAATGGAGCTGATCTGGTTGAACAATGCGGGTGTAATCCCTTCTGTTAGACCAAATTTGCGGGCAGTAGCGGGTGTAACCTGCAAAAAAGACTCTACAAAAATCTCTTCCCCCACTTTCAGACGGAGGCTCTGTGTGACAGCTCCGCGGCTCAGCTGCAACGGGTATTTGATCAGTCCCAAAGCCACAGTACCAATAGCGGAAACAAATATTTCATTGTCGCTGATTGGAGTAAACACCGGCTGACCATCTGGCGGAGCTTCGATCACTGTATTTCCGATACGGACCGCTATGTTTGTACGTGAAACCGGTTTGGCCACGAAGGTCATACTCCGGTCGGCCGTGTTATACCGGAGGCGATACCTCCGTTTGTTGATCAGACCCAATGTCCGGGCCGTTGCCCTGCCTACCGAGATCATATTGTCGATACATTCGGAAGCGTCATTGTTACCAAGAATTACGGTTGCTCTTGCATTGCCTTTTCTCAAAATGGTTCTGCCAGCGGGAATCTCTACTCCAAAGGAAGGTAAGGGAGAACCTCCGCAATTGCCTAGCAGCTCTGCTTCTTTCCCCAAATCCTTATCAATTACAGCATCGAAGATTGCACGGTAAATCATTGGAATGCGCCACATCCTTCACCGTTGTGAAATTAGGGCTCCCCTTTTGCTAAAAAGTGAAAGCTCATAATAGGGTATGTGACCATTCGTCTTCTTGCGCTCAATTTGCCGGTAAAGGGGAATCCGTTAGACGTAGAACACTCCTCAGTGTAAATGAAACGCTTCCTAAATTCTATATTTTCTCATAAATTTCAAACTCCTACAAAAAAAGAGCCTTCTTTGTCCAAAAGAAGGCTCCTCCTTATGAAATTTGGGCTGGTGCAATGTGGCCGCTTAATGGAGTCCTCTCATATCGGAATGTACCCGGATGGCTCCCGTTCCCTGGTTGATAACAGCGGAGAAGTTCTCCTCCATCTCCACACTGCCGGACGTCAGCAGACGAATTTCCTTGCCGTCCACCTCATTTTCCACCAGCAGCATCTGTCCTTTCTTCTGAAATACACATCCCGTCAGTTGGACCGTGGTAGGCGGATATTGCTCCATTGCCTGGTTCCCGGTGAAACGGATGACGTTGTCCCGGAGGACGGAATGGAGGATGCTCACCATGTCCACCGGCGTGTTAATGAGCAGGAACGGCGTCGGGTGGCTGTGTAGCACACGCACTTGCTCGAACACCAGATGCTCCTGCCGGGGGACAGGTGCAGCGGGGTAATAGGAGCGGCTGAACCTGTCATTGTCAAAATGGATGGAAAAGGCAGGCCGGGCTTTATGCAGATAAATATGGCGAAAGGACACATTCCTCACTCCCGCCGTATACACCGGATCGCGCTGGACCATAGTCCAGGAGATGCCGTCCAGGACGGCCGTACCCTGTTCATGAGTCGGCCTGGTTCGGGAAATGTAACGCTGCCCATCCGGCTCCGCCTTAACCCGGTAAAGACGCCCTCCAGATACCACCGTATCGGACTTCTGGACCTCCATGCTCTCCCGCCAATCCGTCCATGCCCCGGCCAGAATTCGGCAGAAATAACCGACGCAGGGCTGATTCTCCTCCCCGCCGGACAGATCGTAGCAATGCTCGATAACCCCCTCTTCGATCCAGCCCAGCTCCGGATTGCCCACATCGTAATCATGGCCGTTCAGGGCTACCGCATCGTCGTAGGTGTCAAATCTGCCGTCCGTGATCCGGAACCGTTTGCCCCGGCCGAGATGAATACCGTCCTTCATCCCCTTAATGACCGTATCCTGGATCAGCAAATCCTCAAAAGTGCAAACGTGTATGCCATATTGGGCGCTCCCCAAATCCAAACAGCGGAACCCGGTAATCCTCACATCCCTGGCGTAGAAAAAAGCAAGCTGCCCGTGCAGGCCAAACACATCCCGGAAGGTCCGGATGTCCATGCCGTTTACCTGGATATGGAGATTTTCAATGGAAATATGCTCATCCCAGCTGCGGGTTAACGCCCCTTTATTCAGCAGCACATGGGAAAATGCCACGGCCTCGTTCACCTTCTGCACCGTCGTTCCGTATCCGAAAATGAGGCTGGTGTTGCTGCCGATATACACCGTCTGCGCCAGCTTGTATAGACCCGGCCGGGAGACGGTAACCGTGCCTCCCCGGTCCAACGCGCGCTGCAGCGCTTTCGCGTTCTCTATTCCTGTGGCTTCCGGATGAAAGCCATAATCTGCGGCATCCGCCCATCGGTTCATAATTGAAGCTCCTTTCGGATTTACAATGTGGGGTTGCGTCCCGTCCCATAGAGGATAGCGGAAGGCAATGTTCCTCTATTGCTGGAGGAGGGCGAGAATTGGGCAATAACGGAAGGCATTCTTCCGTTATTGCCTTGGTTTCGCGTGCGTACGCCGGAGCCGGAGGTCAATAGAGGAAGGTCCCCTTCCTCTATTGGACCCAATGCGGCGGCGGAGCTATAAACAGCGGACATCTGGGTTCCGCTATCTCGGGGTACGAGGATTTGACTTGGCAGCAGCCAAGGCTTTAGGCGGCTTAGCCATTAGCTTCGGCGGAATAGCGGAAGCGTTTTTCCGCTATTCCACAGCCTGTCCCCATTTCCCTTGGATAACGGAAGCGTTTTTCCGCTATCTCCCCCACAGCGAGCTGGCGGATGCTGTACGGTGGCTATTAGCGGAAGAATATTTCCGCTATCCGGACAAAACAACAGCATCATCAGCCAATAGCGGAAATCTGCTTCCACTATTCTAAATTACACAGCCCCACCTCCTACTCACTCCCGAGCCGCATCTCACCGCTCAGCTCCAACAAGTGATCGTCTACCCGAAGCATTCCCGGCTGCCCCGCGAAGCTGTTCCCACTGGCCTCCAACTGGCCGCATGCGCGCAGCTCCACCGCCTCTACCGCTCCGCCATGCGGCGGATAAGTACCTGACGGCTCCACCCGGTTATCCCGGAACACCAGCCGCTCCAAAGAATGGCCCCGCACCAGCCCCCGATCGAAGGTGCGAAAGGAATTGCCCTCAATAATAACCTCCCCGTGGTAATATCCGTGCCGGGGAGCCAGATTTTTCACAACGGGGTCGATGTCGATGACCGCCTTGCCCCAGCTGGGATAGGCGTAATTGCAATCTCCGAAGCGATTGTTGCGGATAACAATCCGGCGTGTCGCTCCCGACTCAAACCAGAAATTCACATCGCCGCAGATTTTGATGCCCGCGCCTGGCGCGCTGATATCATTATCCTCCACTAACACCTCGCCCGGAGTGGTCAACAGCAGCCCCCTCGCCCGATTCTTGCGGACGGTGCAGCCCCGGATCACCACATCCGCCGAACGCCCCCGGTTTTCTACCGCATCCCCAGGCCCAAACTCAGCCGGAATCTCTCCGGCAAACACCATCACCATATACTCCCGGTTCACCCGCTCCACAGCAGCCAGCTCCAGAGCGCCACAGGCCTGCAGGGTTTTCCCGCTGACAAAGGTGAGAGATTCTCCCGCCTCCGCGATCTCCATTCCCTGCTGCTGCCCATGCACCAGCCGCACGAGAAGCGTATCCGATGCCAGCAGTCTGACAATGCTGCCATAGATGCCGTGAATATTGCACGGGTCATCCAATTGGTACTCCAAGAGACAGTCGGTCAGAGACACTGTCCCGCTGCAATACACAAAATGAGTAGCATCCGCTTTGGTGCTGAATACCCTCGATGTTCCCGGCCGCAACGTCACCTGAAACCGGTGCAGGCTAACATCCCTGCTGTTTTGGGCAATCACTCCCATACCCAACGCATGGTAGATGGTCACATCCTCCACCCGGATATCGCTGCACCTGGAAAGCGCGATTGCCGGATGGTCCCGCAAACCGCAGCGAAAGATCATCTTGTTGCCGTTCACCGGGCGCCGAGCAGACCGGTTTCCCGTATACCGTATTACACCTGGCCCTCGCTCCTCCACGCTTAATCCTCCGTAGCTGTCATAGCTCCACTGGTCTGCACTGCCATAGGCCGTCGCGCGTGTGAGCGGATCAAACTCCAGCAGTCCCCAAACGTCACGCTCCCATTCTTCACCTTGAACCACCAGCTTTCCATCAGCCACCCGGTAATGGTAGCCTTCATCCAATGCAATGTCGAACCAATTCCCATCGGCTGCCACGACTGTTCCTTGGCCCATCATGGGAATGTCCCAATCCACCTTGAAGCCGGTGAGTCGCACATTTGCGCTATTTTCCAACCAGAAGGGAATAATCAGCGAATGAAAAATAAACTCCGCTCCTTCGGCATCCAGAGTGAAGTTCCGCATCCCTGTTAACGGAAATGCCACACGGCGGCTACAATCATTATCGTGGTTGGAAATCGTGAAAACTCCTTCATAAGCCAGCTCCGGCCAAAAATCGTACCTTCCCGGCGGAAACCACAGAACAGCTTCCGGTATGGTTCGGCAATGCTGAATGGCCCGGTACACGGCCAAGGCCTGATCCTCCCCGGTATCCGGCATAATACCGAAGGATGCTGCATCCACGATCTGGGCTTTTCCCGGATCAGCCCACTTTTGCAGCCCCTCCGCATCTGAGGCTTCCCGCACCGTTTGCCCGTGTTTTATATCAGCCAACGTGTATCCCTCCTAATCCGCACGGAATAACTATAACTTCCCCCTCCACTATAACCCGCTAACGCTGTGTCCTTCTTGTATGAAATTTGCGCAGGCTAGTGTGAAATTTCAGGAATGGTGTGAAAAAACAGCATCTGACTACACCGCTTTATCAAAGTGCCGTTTTACCCCAATGAAGTGAAAAACGGTATTATTCTGTTATACTTCTCGTAGAGAATCATTATCTGTTGAAGTCAATCTGAGGAGACGTTGCACATGAATACCAGCGAAAAGCTAAGTCAACTGCGAGTTTGGATGGAAAAGGAAGGCATTGATGCTTGCCTGGTGCCCAGCGCAGACGCTCACATGAGCGAATATGTGGGTGAGTATTGGAAAGGCAGGCAGTGGATTACCGGCTTCACCGGTTCAGCCGGAACTGCTGTAATTGCCCGGGAGGATGCAGGCCTGTGGACTGACGGCAGATATTTTATCCAGGCGGCCAATCAACTGGAGGGCAGCGGCATTCGGCTCTTCAAAATGGGTGAGCTTGGTGTGCAAAGCCATGAGGAATGGCTGGCGGAGATTCTGCCCCAAGGCGGCTGTCTGGCAGTGGATGGCAGAAGCCTATCTGTGAGTGCCTTCAATAAACTGTCCGCCCTGCTTGCAGACAAATCGGCGAGCATTCGCACGGATTTGGATCCGGTTGGGGCAGTGTGGTCAGACCGGCCAGCTATTCCCGGTGATAAACTCTACATACATGATGCCGTTTATGCAGGTAAAACCCGGCTTGAGAAGCTGGCGGAGATCCGCCAAGCAATGAAAGCCCGCCATGCGGACTTCTATCTGCTGCCGGTGCTGGATGAAATCTGCTGGCTGTTTAATATCCGGGGCAATGATATTCCCCATAATCCTTATGTGACCGCATATGCCGTGATTGGCGAACAAAAGGCTTATCTTTTCGTTGAGCCGCACAAGGTTGGTCAGGCGGAACGGGAGCTTCTTATGCAGGATGGCATCCATATCCAAGGGTATGGAGAGATTTACAGCTTCCTGGGCAAGCTGGACGATAACACCTCTATCCTGCTGGATCCGGAAAAAACCAATGCCAGCCTCTACCGCGCCATTCCCGTGTCCGCCCGGAAAATCATCTCCGAAGGACTGGTCACCCCAATCAAAGCCATCAAAAACGAAGTGGAAATCGGCAATATTCGCGATTCCTATATCAAGGACGCGGTGGCGTTGGTCAAGCTGTTCAAGTGGCTGAAGGAAACCGTGCCGCATCAGGACGTAACTGAAACCGACGCGGATCTGAAGGGACTGGAATTCCGCAAGGAGCTGCCGCTGTTCGTTGACCTCAGCTTCTCCACCATTTCCGCTTATGGTGATCACGCTGCTATGATGCATTACCGGGCTCTGCCTGATGCCCAATATTCCCTGATGAATGAAGGGTTCTATCTGTTGGATTCCGGTTCGCATTTCCTGAACGGCACCACAGACATCACCCGTACCCTTGCCCTGGGCAAGCTGACGGATGAACAGATCAAGGACTTTACGCTGGTGCTGAAATCGGTTATTGCTTTATCCACCGCTAAATTCCTGTACGGCACCACCGGCTCCCATCTGGATGTGCTGGCCCGGAAGCCCTTGTGGGATAACGGACTGGACTACAAATGCGGCACCGGCCACGGGGTCGGTTATTTCTCCAATGTCCATGAGGAGCCTCACCGGTTTAACCAGAAGCTGCTGAACGTCCGGCTGGAGCCCGGCATGAGCATCACGGTAGAACCCGGTGTATATAAGGAAGGGCGTCACGGCATCCGTACGGAGAATACACTCCTGGTCATCCAGGATGAAACCACGGAGTTTGGCTCCTTCCTCCGGTTCGAAACGTTGTGCTTCCTGCCCATCGACCGGAAGGCCATTGACGCTGCACTTCTCTCCCCCTTCGAGCTGGAGTGGATCAATGCCTACCATCAGCAGGTGTACGATAAGCTGTCCGTTCATCTGGACGATGCCCATAAGGAATGGCTCAAGCAGGAGACTGCTGCGCTCTAGTCCTTTGTTTATCAAAAACAGACCGTCCGCTTCCGCAGATGGTCTGTTTTACATACGCTCACACCTTATTTTTACTATACAAACAGGTCAGCACATCCCTGTTTCTTGTGTTGATAAACTCCTTTTCCAGCTGCATGCCCAGCTTTTCAGCCACCCTCCGGGAGGAAATATGCTCCGCCGGCATATTGGCGCACAGCCGCGGCAGCTGCAGTTCCTCAAAACCATACCGCATGATTTCGGCAGCAGCTTCTCCTCCATAACCATGTCCCCAATATTGGGCATGAATAATGTAGCCTAGGTCGTATTCCGGGTTGCCGTCAAGGACCTGGTTCACAATGCCCGCATCTCCAATAAGGTCTCCCGTTTCCTTCAACAGGACAGCACATCGCCCGATGCCAATACCATAATTTTCGATGCCTCTATGTTGAATCCAATCCTCTACTTGGGCCAGGCTGAACGGCTTCGGCCAGAAGGCTATGGTATCCGGGTCGGACAAAATCTCATACAGCTCGTGGACATCCTCTGTTGTGTAGGGCCGGATGAGTAATCGTTGGCTTTCCAGTATCATGTTGGTTCTCCTTTGTCGCTTCCACAAACATACTCACTCTCGAGAATTGAATAAAGGTAGGAATCCTGCCACTTCCCATTTTTCAGAAAATGCTCTCTCAGGTGGCCTTCCCGTTTCATACCGATTTTCTCCATAACCTTATAAGAACCGGTATTCTCCGGCCGGCAGGTGGCATATATCCGATGGAGCTTCAATTCCCGGAAGCCAAACTCCAGCATGGAACGGGCCACTTCCGTGGCGATGCCTTTGCCCCAATGGACTTTGGAGATGGTATACCCAAGCTCCGCATTGGATTTCTCCGCTTTGAGACAGCAATTTCCCAATACCTCACCGGTTGATGAATCGACAATGACCATTTCATAAGTGGTCCGGGGCAGCTGGAATTGGCTTTGAATGGCAGCATTAACAAATTGCCTGGTCTCTTCTTCTGTATTCGGTCCCCAAAATGTATACCGGGTTACCTCTTCGTCAGAGCAATAAGTATGAATCTGAACCCAATCCTCTTCCACAAAATCTCTAATCATGAACCTTTCCGTAGCCAGCTTCAAAAACTCCCCGCCTCCCTGATCCGCTCTCACACGTTTCCACTATAAACCAGTCTTTCCCTGTTCGTACAGGAAATTTTAGATATAACAAAACAGCCCGCTCTTCTAGAAAAAGAAGAACGGGCTGCCCCTGTCAATTGACGATGGCTAAGTTAAAACCTTAGTATTTGGTATTGCCGGACTGGCTGGTTTTACCGCTTGCAAAACCCTTGAACAACGTAGGCATATTATGATAGCGGGTATTGGTAATTTTTGCAGAGCTGGAGCTGCTGTCCGTCCGGAAAATGGAATCCTTCACATCGGAGATGTCCGAGTTATCTAGCGTAAATACAACCGTATAGGACGTGCCTCCATTCTGCCGGGCCAGCTTGCCGATATCATTGGCCTTGAAATTTTTAATGTTAATGGTGCCGGACGCATTCATCTGAAACACCTTGTCATAGGCCTTGTACGCTCCCCCGCCTGTAATATTCACAGTGCCGGAGGACTTCAGCGTAAGGGCATCCTCCCCTACGTCCAGCCAGGTGACATTCGAGATGGTGGCGTTTCCATATACATGGACGCCATCTGCGGCCGGGGCGCCAATATAGACGTTCTTCAGTGTTGCGTTATTTTCCAGACGGAAAATGGGCTTTTGGTTCTCCGCTTGGCTGCCGTCGCCAAGCGTACTGGGATTGGCCACATATGTTTGACCCTTACCATCGAAGGTCTCCCCTGCCTTCACCAAAATGGTGCTGTTAACGACAGTGGGGGCTGCGCTTGCGGAATGAACCCCGATGCTGAGAAACACCAAGCATGCGGATAACATCATGACTAACCATTTTTTCAATGGACATTCCTGCCTTTCAATCCGATTTTCTGATTCACGTGTGCATGTACCGGGGATTCCCCGCCATGCCATGCAGCAGCCGCAAAATGTGCACCTTTTACGCTGCTGGTTCATATCTATTCCTATTCAGAACTTGACAGAACAGGTTTTTATGTAATTTTAATACAATAACACAAGAAAGGATTCAAAACTTTGCTTTATTTGTCCCTCTGACTATTTTCTCCGGAAGGAGCTTGAGGTATAGCTTACGACAACTTCCCCTTTTCCCCGCACATAGCGCAAATGCCAGGGCAGGAAAAAGAAGAAAAACAGAAAATACAAAGGGATGGAATACCAGACCTGCCAGCCCTTCTGCGTAAAGAACCCAACCGTTACCAGCCAGTATTCCAGCGCAACGGCCAGCAATGTAAAGCCGATACTCATCGCCCACTTTATGTTCGGCTTGTAGAAATTCAAGAATAACAAGGATATGCTGGACGGTGCGAAGGTAAATACGATGATATCCGCAATGCCGCCGATGGAGGGGTCCCCGGAATCAAGCAGATCCAGCTGAAAAAATAAGACAATGTTACCCAACCATGCTGCCGTTGAGATAATTCCGAAGGTCACGTAGTATTCCCGCCAAGTCAGTTTTCGTTTCAAAAGAAGAGCAAGCAGGAGGAGCAAAGCGCCTGTACTGTATACCACCCAAGCACCTTTGGCATGAAGATCCAAACGGTTCATTACCTCTGACCAATATTCCACCCATCATCACCTCTACACCTTTTAATATTACTATGGGCAATTTAGGTAATAATTATAATAAGGCGAAAATAAGAAAAGACAAGGCAATAACGGGATATCGGCTCTATCCATCAATGTAAAAAGAGAATTATTAATCTTATTTCTCTTTTTTTACCATATTGATTTTCCCGCCGTCCCCATGAAAAAAAGCTCCCCCTATGCAGCGGGAGAGCTTGATGTTCATTTAGTCTCTAAAATATACCCCCATTTTCCATGTGGGTCTTATTCACAAAATCCATGTGGTATAATTTTTCCCAATGATTGATGTTTAAGGTTCCCTTTGTAAGATGGATGGCTAAGATGCAGCAATTTTCGTCTTTTTCATTGTTGGCCATATCGTACCATTCAGAAAACGCTGTACGGAGCTTGGTTCTTATTTCGGCATTATTGGGATCAAGTACCCATCCCAGGTTTTCTGCTATTCCACTAGCGGTAAACATCTCTAAGCAACCTGCAATTGATACCTCCGCGTTGTTTGCGATTTGCTGCATTTTGTTTGATTTCCCATAGGTAACCACATAAAATGTGCCGTCCTCGTAATAAGCGTCTATACTGCGGACAACCGGGCGTTGCATCCCGTTGGCTCCTGGCTCCCGCGCAATCGTCGCAAGGGAAATTACATTGTCTTTGCCATTGCCGAACTTTTCTTCGATTAATTGCAGCCCTTCTTCATAATTGCTCATTGAATCTCCTCCAGCTTTTAATCTCGTATGGGTAGTTCTTATTCCCCTAACGACAACAACGCCCCGATGGCTCCGCTGTACTCCCCTTTATCCAACAGGATGGGAGTTCCACCCCGCAGGATGGTGTAATCCACCACGACCTTCTTCAACAGATCGTTCCCAATGAAGGATGAACCGATATAGACGACTGAGGAAACGCCATATTGCAAGGCCGCATGTACACTTACGGTTGTGACGGTTTCCCCCACCAGCCCGATAACAGAGGCCAAGAGATCGGATGGATTTAACTCCTCGGGAGAATGAGGGATATGGCCGAAATTACTCGCCGTCAAATCGCCAGGAATCGGAGGCACCGCCCCTTCATAAATATGGCTGACCTTGAGATCCACCTTCTCGCGCAATCCGTGGGGAGCCTCTTGGACAATCTCGCCGAATTCCCCTGCTCCGGTCAGGAGCTTGGATAACCCCAGCATCGTTCCTCCCCCAACTCCCGTTCCGCCGATCCGGAAGTGCTCCTCCGGTTTCACAATATGTATAGAGGTGCCGGTTCCCACATTGGTTAGCACGAATTCGGGAGGAGCGTTCTCTGTGTCCTGCAGCAGCCGGAGTACACCCTTGCAGGTGGCTTCGAACTCCACAATTTGCTTGACGCTCTGTTCCAGCCGCTTTTGGAGCACCTCGCTTTTCCCACCCGTGATACAATACTCCGCCTGGGGAAAATGCTGTTTCAGCCAATCCACAGCCTTCGCCATCTGCCGGGTCGGAAACTTAACCAGCTCCAACTTCCCTTGATCTATGTAGGCAATCTTAATCAGCGTTCCACCTGCATCAATTCCAATCTGAGTTAAAGCATTCAAGATAGATCCCTCCTGGTGTCATAGAAGCTTCGGAGCCGCGGCGCTTAATAACGCTCCAAATCTATTACAACTATAAACCAGTCATATCCGAAATGGTAGCTCAAATATACATGAAATTGGGAATTTATCCTCTGAATCGGTTATGGATTGGCGTCTTGCAGGAGCCAACGAACAGCCTCCAACACATCACTTGCGATATAATCCGGCTCCGTCTGTGCCCATTTCGTCCTAAATTTTGTCAAAAAAGCCTTCCCCCCAACCGGTACGGACCAGAATTTTGGTGGCACCAACAGCGTGCGCAGCTAGCATATCGGTATCCCCTACGTCACCGATCACGACACATTTCGTTAGATCGAGGCCGTGCTGGTGGGCTGCATCAAGCAGCATTCCCGGCTTTGGCTTGCGGCAATTGCACTCTTCTTCATGCGGGCATATGAAGGCTTGGTCAAAGCCAAACTGTCTGAACTGCTCCTCAAAATCAGCAACCGTCGCTTCTCCCCGGGATATCCGGTATTGATTGGTAACGGCAAATACCGGGATTCCGTTAGCTTTAAGAAGATCAATAGCCCCCTGAGCCATGGGGTACAACGTAAAGTCTCTGGGGTGGATAAAATGTCCTGTCCCCCCAATTGTTCCATCCAGGTCCATAAACACGGCTTGAATATCCAGCTTCCCTTCGTACATCGACGCTTAACCTCCTCAGAGATCTACGACAGTTATGGTTGAGTTATTGGTTTTACTGTTACTTGATTGGAATCGCTCAATAGATATCCTTGAATAAAATATTGGTGTCTTCCATAGCGGTCCGTAATTTTCATGTTACCTGAGGATATTTCAAACTGATCGGATTCATGATCATTCACAATCCCGCTCATAATCAGGTAACCACGGATCATGGTGGACCGCAGTCCTTTATTATGGACACTGCCTTTCATTTTGAAGCTTAACTGCCCGCTATTCAACAGCTTGTAACGGTCCTTTTCCTTTACATAGATAATCGAGTTATTGGACTCTCCCGTTTTCTTATATTCATAGGAATACACATATACGAGCATGTCCCCGACCTGCTTGCTTGTTTCGATTCGAACAGCTTTCACATTTTTCTTGCCGCCGGCACTAGCATAGACGCGGCTGACAATATCATCGGGAATATCCTTCAAAGCGTAGGTACGGTCTCCCACGTTCATTTTGATAACCAACAGAACCAAAGCCATGAAGATAAAGGCACAGCCGAGAATGAACCGTGTGTCGGGTTTTGTAATCCGGTTCAGTTTATTCATCATTGTGCTTCCCTTCCTGTAACCCTCTTAGGTTAAACATTGAAATACAGGCCTTTACCAATTTCGATATTTGATTATCTCATTTCCCTCAAGTCTCCAATAACAGCTGAGTCCAAATACGGATAAACCTGATAAGTGTTCTCCTATGATGAAAATACATTGCTTTTTACCACAGCCTCGATGGAGTTATATAGGTTTTCAAAAATCCTATTCAGTGACCGAAAGCTCCTTCAACATAATAATGTCTCTTCCAAATTCCTCTGACTCGATCACCTTTATCGCTTTATAACCAAGCTTCTCATAAAAGCCTTGCCCCGTAATACTGCTTGGAAGTTTAAGCTGAGCAACTCCGGATTGGAGTGCAATTTTTTCCACATGCTGAATAAGCTTTCGCCCAATCCCGGAACGATGGTACTGAACATCTACAAAAACAGTGTAAATCGTGTCCTTATCCAGACTTGCAGTGCCGACTATTTCTGTCTCCCTGACAATCACAAATACGCTTCGTGTTTTAGAAATTTCGGATATATATGCCGGAGTAAAAAGTCTGCACATATTGTTTATAATTTCTACGGGATAATCTCTACTGTTAACATGCCGTAAGTTATCATGGATGATGTGCGTAACCGCCACGCAATCGTCATCTGTCATTTTTCTGATATTCAAATGATCGTTCAAGGGTTCACCTCATCTCTCTTGACCCTTTCTAACTGCACGGTATTATTCAGGAACCTCTATATATTCAGACACCCTCGATTTTAATATTTCAATCAGATCTTCGTCCATAAAAGAATAATCATCAGGTACATCTAAACATATTAATCGCTTGTTGATTAGTTTCTCCGGAAACTTCTGCCTCAGCTTGGACGCATGTTTCTTTTCCATCACAAACACGTAATCCGCCCAGCCGATGTGCCCCTCAGTAACTTTTACTCTTGCCCCATCTTCTGTTCCAGCGGATCTCACCTCATAGCCATTGATACCATCAAAGATTTTTTCCGCGGTCAAACTTCTCCATTTGTTCCGACTGCAGACAAACAGAAGCTTCATATTTAACCCCCTATAATTAAATCCGGAAAAGATGGATCTAGCATTTCACCCTGGCATAAGCCAACGGCAATAAATCCCTAATTCCAACTTTTACAATATTATTGTTCGTATCATTCAAAATCACCTTTACATCTGGACAGTAATCCAATAACATCTGCCTGCAGTTCCCGCAAGGAGGGATTAAGCCATTTAACGCTTTGTCATGAACAGCAACAACAGTATCAAATTCACGCTCTCCTGCAGTAATGGCCGCGCCAATGCTGATAAATTCTGCGCATGACCCATGAATTCCATCACAATTGACACCTGTGTATGTATTACCACTTTTGCACCGGATGGCGGAACCTACAGTGTGACGATACACCCCATCATCGAAATTTCGCTCCAAAACCTTGAGCGCCGCTTCAATCAGTTCTTTATCCTGTTCTGTCACTTCATAAAGTTGCATGGCTAATCCTCTTTTCGGTTTTTTCTACTCCAGTTCGGATTCCGATTTATAATTCACTTTGATAGGCCTTTTTAAAGTTAAGAGGAGGTGAAGTTACGGATATGTATATGAATTCATCAGGAGAATCATTTAATAATCCATGGGTATCTCCATCACTAAACCGAACCACATCTCCAGCAACAAATTCTACAATCCCATCATTTACAATCAACAACTTCCCTTTTCCCTTGACTGCATACCAGATTTGCTCAGAAGTTTTATGCTGATGCCGGGGTTGTGATCCTCCTGGGGCCACACGGACCTCTGTTATGGTAACCCGTTCACTTGACGAGTTTCCCGGCCATAAAAGCTGTGTAGATTCACATCCTGGGTTAGAAAGAACCTTCATCATTTCCCGTTTAATATATTCCACACTTTTGTCCTCCTGATTTTGAATTTTTGGTTTGCCTTGATTCCTACTCCAAACACGCAAGTGATGCCGCAAAATTGTAAAAAAACATCAGGCTGATTACGTTCCACATACTCTATAAATAACTTTTTCATATTTTCCCGCATAATCCCCCCTTGTGTGTTCTAGGCATGCTATAGGAGGGAATTTCATAACACTCCATTTTGGAAAATAAATTAGCAAAGCTTACTGCTTCATCCATCGGGGCTTCCAGCGCATATTAGACTATTCACTGTTCCACGCCGACTCCGCCAGGTGATTGAGGGTAACGGAAGTGAGAGCCGTTATTCCGCCGAAAAACAGGCAGTTCCATTTCTAACGGAAGTGAGTGCTCTTATTGGAGGCTTTTCCGGTCCAAACTAGCTGCCTGAGCACAAATAGCGGCCCTGGCCGCCGTTAGAATCCGGGGGACCCACATTTCGGGCAAATAGCGTCTCTTACCGCCGTTAGCACAAGGGCTCCGCCCACCACATACCGCGAATTGGCTCCGCAGACAGCCCTGCATAACCAACCCTCACCGCTCATTGGCTTTTCATGCCAATAGCCCCCCTCAGTATACAGGCATAACCATTTTTTGCATATGAAAACATCTTGGACTGCAGGCTCATGCATAAAGCCAATAAGAAAAACCGCTCATTCCCTAAAGGAATAAGCGGCCACATCCATAATGCGAATCCTGGCGCATCAACGTCATACACAGCTCGTTTTGCTCCGTTGCTCTGCGCGGCGGGGTTTCGGTAAAACCAAACTTCCGGACACTTGCGATTGACGCCTTGTTTTGGGGATGGGTAAGAATGTATATACACTCCGCTTGAAGATAATCGAAGCAAATTCGGATCAGCTCCGGCAGAACCTCTGATACATATCCCTTTCTCCAGAAATCCTTCCATACATCATAACCAATTTCCACCTGCTTGCGTAAAGGGTCCCAATAGTGATAACCACAGGTGCCTATAAAAACTCCGTTTATTTTATCGAACATGCCATAACGCAAGTAGCCTTTCCCTTCCGGCTCCTGATAATGCCTGATAATGTCCTCCGCTTCCTGCAAACTGCAGGGAGGCTCACTAAAGTAGGCGCACATTTCCGGATCGGAAAACTGTCTATGAATAGTGGGTAAATCGTTCATCTTTAAAAACCGCAGTTGCATTCGGTTGGTTTCAAGTGAAACGGGCAGCATTCTTACGGTCACCTCATTCACGAGGCAGCCGGCTCCAAGCGAAGGCTAATTCGTCAGGAGCTTCTCACCTCATAGTTTGTTGATAGCATTGCGCATCATCTCCTCTCTTCCGTATTTAGCCAATTCAAAACTACCATCTGAATAAATAAAAATCAATAACCGTTCTAACCCTCCCACCCCATCAAACACTCCGGATAATTCCCCCGTCAATGGTATGCTCCGCCCCGATGATATACGAGGCCCTGTCGGATACCAGGAAAGCTACCAGCTCAGCCACTTCCTCCGGACGCGCAGTCCGGCCGATGGGAATGCCACCCAGGGAGTCCATCAGATTCTGCCGCGCACCGTCATAATCCGATCCCAGCCGCTCGGCCATCCGGTGGATCAGTCTTTCAGCGGCCTTCGTCTCCGTGAAGCCAGGTGCCACCGTATTCACACGTATCCCCTTGGGTGCCAGCTCAGTGGCCAGCCCCTTGCTATAGTTGGCTAGCGCCGCTTTCGCCGCTGAATAGGCCATGGTATTTTCACCGGGCAGCCGCCGTTGGATAGACGTAATATGGACGATCACTCCGCTCCCCTGTTGGAGCATCGCCGGAAGCAGTCCCCGGTCCAGACGGACCGCTGCGAACAAATTCGTTTCAAAGGCAAACTGCCAGTCCTCGTCGCTTTGAGCTAACACCCCGCCGGTTGGGGCGGAGGAGCCGCCCACGTTATTGACCAGAATGTCTATCCCGCCAAAATGCTCCAAAATCCCATCCACCAACCGGGTTGTGCCTTCGGGAGTGCTGATATCCGCCGGAATAAACAGGTCCGCTGCCCCCGGCTCCTCCGGCATTCGTCTTGCCGTCGTGGCTACCTTGGCCCCCGCAGCAGCAAGCCGCTTTACAACCGCTTCACCGATACCGCCTCCCGTGCCGCCAGTCACCAGAACCCGTTTACCCGCCAATTCCTTCTCATACATAGACTTTTCCGTATTCATTCCCGCCATCTGCTCCTCACCCTTTTTCAGGTACTATGGTTTCTTCGCATCACCATGGTCCCCATTATACAGGGGGTAACTTGACGGCATCGTGTCAGGTTATCCGGGATACCTGTCCAGCATTTTCACCAATTCAGCTTGAAGGCTGCTCCGCATATGCGGTGGAGACAACACCTCCAGCTCCGCGCCGAAGGATAAGAGATAGTGGAGCAGCCAGCTGCTTTCGGGCAAGGAGGTGTCCACGGTGCAGGAGCCATCCTCATGCCGGGTAATCTGCTGCTCCTTAAATTCATCGTACACCCGGTAGGTGCCGCGCAGCGAAAACCTCAGCTTCAGATCAACCCATTGCTGTGTTGGCGCGGGTGGTTCCGGTTCATGCGTTTCCTCCGGCGGTCTCTCCGGAAAGCTTTCCCCGGTTATTTCAAGGTCCGACATACGGGAGAGCTTAAAGCTCCGCAGCTCCTCCTTGACCAGGCAGAAGCCCTGCAGATACCATGCATTTACTTTAAAAATCAGCTTCACGGGTTCCACCCGACGATTACTGGTGTCACCGGCGTTGTTGACATAACCAAATTCAATAATCCGGCGGCCCAAAATGGCGTTTTTGAGCGCAGTAAACTCCTCTGTTTTCCGTTTGCTGCTGCCCCAAGGAGCCAAATCCACCTCAATCCAGCTATCCGCATTTTTATGGAATAAGCCACTCAGCTTGGAAAGTACACGCTCTGCATCGGAATGCTGTGCGGCCGTCAGGCTTTGCAGGGCGAATAACACTTCCTTTTGCTCCGCATCCGACAGAAGGGACTTGTTCAGCACATAATGCTCCATGAGCTTAATTCCGCCACCCTTGCCTTGACTGGCGTACACAGGGATTCCCGCCGCGGACAGGGTTTCGATATCCCGGTATATGGTCCTGACGGAAACCTCAAAGTGCTCCGCCAGCTCCTTGGCCGTGATCATTCTCCGGTCCAGCAGCAGATATACGATTTCGAACAGCCGGCTGATCTGCATCCTTCCTCACCTCAAGAAAGTATATCTCACTTAACTTGACATCAACATGTCTTGTTTATACCACAAAAAAAGCCGCGCATCACACGCGACTTTCTGTCCTTTCCTTTGGCCACACCCCTTAACCTGCTTGCTGCCCATAAATTTCGAAGGCGGAAGCCCCCGTAACCTCCTCCGGTTTGTCCATGGGAAAATGAACGGTTAGCCGGTTCACCTTGAAGGTGGCCGTATTGGCGAACATGCTGGCCCTTAACGTAAAATTATAGGAGCCCCGCTCCTCTTCGTTGTAGAAGGTATACACCAGCTTGTTCTGGCCTTCCATGGAGGAGTCCACCGTTTTTCTCCCCAGGCGTTCCGGATTCGACTCCGCATCCAGATAGAAGCTGATTTCATCCCCTTCGGACGGGCTCATCCATTCGTAATCCATAGTGATGGTCACATACGACCGGGCGGGGAGGGTCAGATACTGCCCGCCGGTAATGGAGAAATAATCCCCCCATCCTGCTGTGAAGGATTTGTCGTTAATAATCACCAGCTCCTGATAGGGATCAATGATGGACTGGTTGAGATATTGTTTATACATGGTCAAGCTTTGTTTCATCGTATTGTCCGTCACCCGGGTGCGCGTATAATCCTTGGAGAAGAGCTGGCCGTTCCGGGAATGGATGGCATACAGCCTGTTGCGGTTATCCAGTTGGAACACCTCCCCCTTGGCAGCCAGATAAAACACATCCCCGCTGTAATGGCTGGCGAACAGGACCGGCTCCTCCTTCTGGTAGGAACGGAAGATGCTTCGGCCCACGGCCTCCGATTCCGTCTCCTGATCCACATAATCCAGGATAGAACCCTTCAGATCCTTCAGCCCGTAAGCCCCGTCATTAACAATCTCTCCGGTGAAGGTGGGAGAATAGACCAGACACAAGCCCCAGTTGGAGCCATAGGGCTGGCCGGTCACACCATGGGATTCATCCGAGGTAAAAATCACCATCGTATCCTTGCCCACATCCGAGGTCTGGAGATATTCGATAAACCGGGACAGGGATTCGTCCAGATAACGGACGGAGGCTTCCTTCCGGTCCGGATACATCGCTTCCAGCTCCGCCGGAATGGCATAAGGGTGATGGGTCCCTACCGTCAGCAGGGTGGCAAACCACGGGTCATCTCCTTCATTCATCTTTTCCAGATACGCCGGAACCTGTTCGAAGAAAGCTCCGTCATCCACACCCCAGCCGAAGGAAATCTTGGGGGTGAAGCCCTCTGAGCCGATGATGGTATCAAACCCGGCGGTGCTCATAAATTGGTCCTTGGACATATAATCCAGCGGTGCCGCTTGAATAAACGCCGTTTGGTAGCCCCGCGCCTTCAGCTCCTGAGGAAGCATACTCACGCTCTGCGGATTCTGGATATATTCGTAGGCATCCGGCGTAGACGCGTCCAGCTTGGGATATCCCCCGCTCAGGAGGGAATACAGCCCCCGGATGGTCTGATTGTTATGGGTCAGAAAATTGGGCACCAACAGCGTTTGGTCCCGAATCTGCTCCAGACTGGTCAGACTTACCTTATGATCCGCGGCAAAATACTGCTGGTTCGCTTCCAGATAAGCTCCCGGAATCCCTTCCATCGCCACGATCAGGATATTCTTCGGTTGGGCAGCATCCGCGGGCAGCAGGTACGCGCCATCCTTGATCTGCGAAACCCCGTAGATTTGGCTGTCGATGTCACTGGGGAAATCCGAGAATACCATTTCCTTCTGATAAAAAAGGTCCACCATGCCGTTATGAAGGGAGGCTTGGGTGAAGCTGACCCGCTCCCAGTTATTGCCCATCAGGAAGATAAGGCCCGTCTCCGCTGTAAGCAAAACAACCGCATATAATAGAAGCTGCCGAAGCGAGATCCGGTAGGAGCGGAAGGCGATTTTCCGCCGGTCCACTGACAGAATCATGAACACCAGACTTGCCAGAAGCACTGCACTGTATACCGGGAAGCTCAAATGGGAAAAGGTCCCCTGCACAAATTGGGCATCTGCCGCCTGAAACAGGTCCCGGAGATTAATTACATCCCCCATGGCGTAGATATACTCCATATTGGCCAGAAATAACAGCAGCATGGGAATGGCCAGCACATAGGGAAGCACCCGGTTCACCTTTTTGGTGACATAAACAAACGCCATGACGAACAGTCCAAACAGCACATCCGACCCGATGGCCATAAGCAGATTCCCATTCAAATGAAGCAGCTGGCTTTCGCGCAGCAATAGAAACCGCCCGGCAGCCAAAACAACGACGAACAACAGACACGATATCCAATACCGTTTTACTTTCATCCGCTCTCCTTTCCCTATTAATCCGATTTGAGATGACCTTCAATATAACACCCTAACCTTAAAAAAAGCTTAAAGTTATCCTGTAATAACATGTTTCAAGCCGCAGGCTGGATGTGTTAGACCCGGTGTGAACACGAAATTTCGCATTTAAAATGGGCAAACCCGGTTCAGCGAAGGGTTAAAGACGATTTTTCAAGTATAAACCTGCTAAGTGGAGCGGTATGTACATATTGAATATGAAAATTCGAGTAGAACCAGCTATTTTATGATATTTAGGAAATTTATATATGATATTTCGAGTCCAGCTTCTCTGGTAAGGACCTGCTCGGAGAGATCAGGCCATCAAATAGCAGCAGCAAGCTGCCTGACAGCCGTGCCAGGCAAACAGACACAAAAAAGCTGGGCAGAAAAACGAGCGTTTTTCCGTCCAACTTTTTTTGTGTGACAGCCCCATAGGGTCCATACCCGGGCTAACCCTCTTTATTTGTTGGCAGCCATGTCTGCGGCCAATTTCTCCGCTCCATCCAGAATGGAGTAGCTGTAGCCCCAGAACTGGTTGAAGTCGATGACATAGATGGCTTTATTCTGAATGGCCTTGATGTTCTGCAGGGTGGAATCGGCATAAAACGCTTTTTTGGAGATCTCGGGATCAATGCCTCCCGAATATTTGGAGATGAGCAGCACATCCGGATTGGTGGCGATCAGCTGCTCCTTGCTGATATTGCCTGTCACATCGGCATAGCTGTTGGTCAAGCCCACCAGACGCAGTACATCTCCTGCGAAGGTATCGATATTGCCGCTGTACACGGCGATCGCGCCGTTGCCGCCGTCGGACACATAGGCGAAGGTCTTCTGGATGCCGGCGGACTTGGCTTTCAACGCATCCGCCCGTTTTTTTAACTCGGTTATGTAACCCGACGCCCGGCTCTGCACATCGAAGATCTGGCCCAATTCTTCAATATCCTTATACAGGCTTTCCAGAGTAGCCCCCTTAACGCTGGTATGCTGGATATAGGTTTTGATGCCAAGCTCATTCAAACCCGGTACAGTCCCCGTACCCCAATCCGCATCGGCGAACAGGTCCGCACGGCCCATCACCAAATCTGGACTGGCGCCTACCACCAATTCCTTGCTGGCATAATTCTGGGAAATAACCGGAAGCTTCTTAAACTCCTCCGCCACAGCAGGGTCACCTGCTCCATACAGGGCGGCAACACCGGCCACCTTATCCGTTAATCCCAGCTTCACCATCAGTTCACCGGCCCCTTGGGTGTTGGCCACCACACGGGCAGGAGCCTTATTGAAGATTTGTTTCTTCGCCTGCCATGGAGTACCCTCCCCATTATTGGTGTAATTCTCGATGGTTAATGGGTAAACTGTCGAAGCTCCTGCCGCTGCCGCGGAAGGGGCAGTGGATGCGGCAGCGGAAGCCGCCGGAGCTGCTGTACCCCCGGGGGTGCCTTCATTGGTTGAAGAGGAGCAGCCTGCCGCAATAGCAAGGGGAAGCGCCAGCACCACCGGCAGTAGGGATCGTACAAGCTTGTTCATCAATCAAACCTCTTTTCTTATGGGATAAACGATAATCATTCTCAATGCACAATACTGTTAGTATATGGCTTGTACAAATTCAAGTCAACGTGTTTTTTTTAGTGATTATCAGGGGTTTCTTCTCTTTTTAGAGGATGATTTTTCGTTATTGACAATGAGAATCATTAATAATATAGTGAAAACAACCTTGGAATTTTTAGGAGATTATTAATCTATGGATTCTTCGATTGCACATTCGCCCCGCCAAACCGGGGATCTCAAGCATGCCTTCCTTTACACCCGCAAGGGCTTTTGGCTCATCACGGGAGTTTTGCTGGCCGTACTCCTCCTGTCCATCGGCGCGGCAGTATCCTTCGGCCAGGTGGAAATCCCCATTTCCCAGTCGTACCGTATCTTGCTGTACCACATGACCGGCATTCAGATCGGCGATGTGCAGGAATTAAGCTCCGGCTCCTTCGTGGATATCATCTGGAAAATCCGCTTTCCCCGGGTACTGATGGCCATGCTCATCGGCATGGGGCTTACCCTGTGCGGCACCATTATGCAGGCGGCTGTGCAGAATCCGCTGGCGGACCCGTATATTCTGGGGATCTCCTCCGGGGCCTCCTTGGGGGCGACCTTCGCCATTCTGGTCGGGTTCGGCAGCTTGGGCGTTTTGGCTCAAACGGGCATTGCCTTCTGGGCATTCGCCGGTGCGGTAGGAGCTTCCCTTCTGGTCATGATATTGGCCAGTGCCGGCGGCAAAATGACCTCCGTCAAGCTGGTGCTCTCCGGTATGGTGATCAACGCGCTTTGTACCGCATTTGCCAATTTTATTGTGTATCTGGCCAATAATGCCGAAGGAATCAAAACCGTCACCTTCTGGACCATGGGCAGCCTGGCGGCGTCCGGCTGGAGCAAGCTTCCGCTGGTGGCCGTATTTACCCTTGGCGCCAGTCTCTTCTTCATGCTCCAATCCCGGATCCTTAATACCATGCTGCTGGGTGATGAAGCGGCCGTTACGCTGGGGATCAACCTGAGCGCCTGTCGCCGCTGGTACATGGTCCTCACGGCGCTGGTCACCGGTGTGATGGTTTCCGCCTGCGGGATGATCGGCTTCGTCGGTCTGATTATTCCCCATGTGGTCCGGGGCATGGTTGGCTCGGACCACCGCCGCCTGCTGCCGGCAGCTGTGCTCAGCGGCGCCATCTTTCTTGTATGGGCGGATGTTCTCGCCCGCACCATCGTTCCCAATGTGGAATTGCCTATCGGCATCATTACCGCATTAATCGGCGCACCGCTGTTTATGTACATGCTCGTCAAAAAAGGGTATGCGTTTGGAGGGAAATCCTGATGCACTTACATGTGAACCGGCTCTGTGTGTCCTTGTCGGGGACCGACATAGTCCAAGAGGTAACGCTCCGGGTGGGGGCAGGCCAGTTTGTGGGACTCATCGGCCCCAACGGCTGCGGGAAATCTACCCTGCTGAAAAGCATCTATAAGGTGATCAAGCCCCGCCAAGGCAGCGTAATGCTGTCGGAGCTGGATGTGCTCCGTGCAAGTCCCAAGGCGGTGGCCCAAAAGCTGGGAGTCGTCGGCCAGTTCAACGACCTCAGCTTCGACTTTACGGTACAGGAAATGGTGGCGATGGGCCGGACTCCCCATAAGGGGCTGCTGGAGGCCGATAACCGTCAGGATTCGCTTATTGTGGAGGAGGCTCTCCGCAGGGTGAATCTGGAGCATTATGCCCAACGCAGCTACAACTCCTTATCCGGCGGGGAAAAACAGCGGGTCATTCTGGCCAGAGTGATGGCTCAGCAGCCGGAATTCCTGATCCTGGATGAACCCACCAATCACCTGGATATCAAATACCAGCTGCAGATTCTGACCATCGTGCGGAATTTGGGCATCGGTGTACTGGCTGCTCTTCATGATCTGGTCCTCTCCGCCAAGTATTGCGACTATCTGTATGTGATGAAGAAAGGCCAGGTTGTGGCCAGCGGCATACCGGAAGAGATCCTGACCAAAGCATTAATCGGGGATGTATTCGGAGTGGCTTGTGAAACCTACATCAATCCGGTAACCGGAGAGCTGGGTATTGCGTATCTGGATTCGGTTCCCCAGGTTCGTGAACAGGTGCATTAATAAATAACAAAAGCCGTGCTGCCTGCACGGCTTTTGCATGTAAGGCTTACAGCTCCAGCCGCAGCCTGATCATATCCCTGCACGGAATCCCATTTTCGAAGATGGGCTCCGCATAATGCCTCACGAAGAAGTCCGAATCGACTCCCACCATCCGGAAGCCGCATTTCTGATAAAGGGCCAGCTGCTGAATGCTGGAATTGCCCGTTCCGATCTCGACGGTTTTGGCGTTCATCTCGCGGGCGGCTTCCAGCGCCTTTTGCACCAGCCTTTTTCCGATGCCCCGGCCCTGCATATCCTCTTTTACCGCCACATTCACAATTTCCACCGTTTCCGGACGTGTCCGCAATAACACAAACACCCCTACGCATTCGTCTGCCAGTGAGGCCGTATAGCAGCTTCCCCGGGCCAGGTAATCCTCCACAATCGGCTTGGACGGGTCGGCCAAAAGCAGCAGATCATAAGGAATCCGCTCCCCATCCTCCAACTTTTTAATAACAGGCTCCACAGATGGTCTCCTCTCCGATCAATAAGCTTTGCTTATTTTACCATAACGAGAGGGAGTTGGGCTCCATTCCGCACAAACAGGGGGATTTGTTCCAGAGGGGCATCCACGGAAATCCATTGTCCCCCCGTCACCACCGCGCCGCTGAAGGCATGTGTCCATTCTGCTCCGGCAGGCAGATATACGCTGCGGCTCCGCTGTCCTCCGTTTACCACCGGTGCAACCAGCAGGTCCGGGCCAAACATATATTGATCGTCAACCTCCCACGCGACGGTATCCTGCGGGAAATCGTAGAACAGCGGACGCATAGGGGGTGTTCCCTTCACATGGGCTTCCCGCATTAAATCCGCGATATACGGCTTCAGACGTTCCCGCATCAGCATATAATCGCTGAAAATGGCATATGCCTCATCCCCGTAGCTCCACACCTCATTGTCTGACCCGCTGCCGCAAACACCGCCCCCGGAGGTTCCAGTTGGCGGGACGAAGGGCATCCGATCGCCGTGGAGACGGAACACCGGGCAGAAGGCGCCGTATTGGAACCAGCGCACGATACATTCCCGGAAGGCCGGGTCATTCGGATTCCCTCCGTGGAAACCGCCGATGTCCGTGGTCCACCAGGGGATGCCTGCAATGGCCATGCTCAAGCCCGCTTTAACTTGAATAGCCAGGGTTTCGAAGCTGGAGTGAATGTCCCCCGACCAGACAAGAGCACCGTAGCGTTGGCTTCCCGCCCAGGCACAGCGCACCAGATTGATAATATTCTCCTGGCCTTCGGCAGCCATACCATCGAAGAAGGTCTGGCTGTATTTCACCGGATACAGATTACCGATTTGCTGGCTGGAGCCCAGGTGATAGCGGTAGATGTCATGGTCATAAACACTCAGCTCCGGCTCTGCCTCATCCAGCCAGAACACGCGGATGCCCTTGTCGTAATAGTTGCGCTTGATCAGCTCCCACAGATAGCGGCGTGCCTCAGGATGGGTGGCATCAAAAATCGCATTTTGCCCGAGGAACTGAAATTGGGTGCGCACCCCCCGGTCCGACCGGAGCAGATAGCCCTTGGCCAGCATCTCGGCATAATGCTTGCTCTCCGTCTGTACCGTAGGCCAAACGGAGACCATCAGCTCAATGCCCATCTCCTTGAGCTCCCGAACCATCCCCTCCGGGTCCGGCCAATACTCCGGATCAAACTGCCAATCCCCCTGATTGGTCCAATGAAAAAAATCAATAACGATCACGTCGATGGGCAGCTGGCGGCGCTTGTATTCCCGTGCCACCGTAAGCAGCTCCTCCTGTGTGCGGTACCGGAGCTTGCACTGCCAGAAGCCCATACCGTACTCCGGCATCATGGGTACCTTGCCCGTGGCGTCGGCATAAGCCTCTTCGATTTCCGCTGGGGTGTCTCCGGCCGTAATCCAATAATCCAGCTGCTTGGTGGAAGGAGCGCTCCATTCCGTCACATTCAGACTGAAGTGGACCTGCCCTACAGCCGGGTTATGCCACAGAAACCCGTAGCCAGCGCTGGAGAGTACAAAGGGTACACTCACCTGGCTGTTCCGGTGGGTCAGCTCCAAGGAGCAGCCCTTGAGATTCAGGAACGGATGCTGGTACTGGCCCATGCCGAAGAGCTTTTCCTGCGAATCGGATTCGAGACGAAGTCTGATCGAGTAGTCGCTGCCGCCAGGATGAGCCTTAAACTCCCGCCCGCCATACTTCAGCTGATAGGTATGCTGCGTTTCATTCAGAAGCCGCTTGCCGTGCTGGTTGTAGAAGAACAGCTGGCCTTGTTTCGTGATTTCCGCTTTTATTTTCCCGTTGGTAATCGTCGCTTTTTCCGTTTCTATGACGGTAGCAGCGTTTGACTCCGCGGCAGGCAGCAGCGCCCAATCCTCCTCCCGCATCTCCGAGCAGGCTGCCCGCACCCGCAGCGCATTGGCTCCCCAAGGCTCGATCCATACCAGCTCATGATCATATTCCCAGACTAACCGTCCCTTCTCTATTCGGAACATAGCTGTTGGCCTCCATTCAGTTTATAATGAAGCTACGCCCCCATTATAACGAAAGCCAACAGACGGCACGACGTGCTCCATTACGCGTTACTCATACAATATTACGTTTTTTATCGGGAGGAAAAATCATGCAACCGGCGGACGGCAGCCTCTACTCCTGGAAGCGGGAGCATACGGAAATACCGGATCAAACGTTTCCGGTTAATCTGTTTCATATTCATTTTCCGGACCGGATGATAATCCCGCCCCATTGGCATGAGCATATAGAATGGATCCTGGTGACTCAAGGCAGCTTCCAGGTGCAGGTTGGCGCCGTCTCCCGGGAGCTGGCCGCGGGAGAGGCCGCCTGGATCAACCGCAGGCAGATGCATGCGGCTTATCCCACAGAGCAAAACAGTGAGCTGTATGCGGTGGTTTTTAACGAAGCGCTGCTGAAGGGAGCGCATGATTCTACGGAGGCTCAATACATCCGCCCGCTGCTGTCAGAGGACGTCCGGCTTCCCGCCTTCTACGGAAAGGAGCTGCTGGTGACCGATTCTCTTCAGGCCTGCCTGGAGCGTATTTTCCATGCATTCGCCCATAGAACCATAGCCCACGAGCTGCGGATCAAAGGGGAGCTGCTTGCCGCGTTGGGGCTTATTTATCCGTACGCGGAGCAGATTGCCCGTTCCCAACAGCGGACTGGGCGTCCGGAGAACGGCATCGGTGCCCTGCTGGTTCATCTGGGCGGGCATTTCCGCGAGCCCATTACCGTGGAGCAGGCCGCCCGTATTTGCTGCCTTACTCCCAACTATTTTTGCCACCTCTTCAAAAAAACCACCGGCAAAACGCTGGTGGAATACGTCCACATGCTGCGGATACATGAAGCAACCCGCCTGCTTCAGCTCCGCCGGGATTCCATCCAAGGCGTTGCCGAACAGGCGGGCTTCTCTAATCCCACTTATTTCGGGAGAGTATTCAAGCAGGTTACGGGAGTGACACCAAGCGAATATATGAAGCGTTTTCCCCGTGAATGACCGATTGCGCGAGGCTAAAATAGAATTTGCGCCAACAGAGTGCTTGACGCTGTTACGCCCCCTGGGCCACGGGAAGTATTGCGGACCGGGGGGCGCTTATTCACGGTGAAAACGATGTTTGTTCAACCTAACGGACAGGAGATCCGCTATCTGGGCAAAAAGCGCAGGTTTGGCGCGGAAAAGCAAGCAATAACGTCCTCTGTGTCCGCGAAATCCGCAAATGTACGCTTTGGGGCGAAATAGCGGCTTCTCTGTCCGTTAGCTGTACGTTCCTTAGAAATACCGGTTTTTCCCGCCGAAAATCTCCTTGATTTTCTCCAGCGGCACCTTGGGCACCCGGTCATAGGTCAAGAGGCCGTTGATCTCTTGCTCCACATCTGTGAGCTGGGTGTAGCAGAAGCCTTGGATCACGGGTGTTTCCAGCAGGGGTTCCACCACAGCCGCGAGCTTCGCCAGGAAATCCTCGTCGTTGTCCGCGCCGGAGTAGCCCCAGCCCTCCCACTCGCTTTTCTTGTAGGCAATGCCGCCGAATTCGGTGATCAGGAGCGGCTGGCCTGCATAAACCGTGCCGCCAACAAACAACTCTTTGCGGCTGGGCTTCATACCAAGAGCCTGCTCCAGAGTGCTATAGCGGCTGGCCAGCTCCTCGCGTTTCCACTCGTAATCATGGATGGTAAGCAGATCCGTGGTCATTTGCTCCCAGCCGTCATTGGAAACAACGGGACGGGTATCATCCAGGGATTTGGTCAGATAGTACATGGCCATGGCATGGCGCTGCTGCCGTTCGTCAATGAGGATGTTGGGCACACCCCAGCTCTCATTCAAGGGAACCCATACCACAAGCGCCGGATGATTGTAATCCCGCTCCACCGCCTCCTGCCATTCCGCGGTTACCTTGCGCACATATTCCTCCGAATAGGCATAAGCATTGGCCATTTCGCCCCATACCAGATAACCCAGCCGGTCGGCCCAATACAGATAACGCGGATCCTCGATCTTCTGGTGCTTCCGCGCACCGTTAAAGCCCATTTCTTTGGCCAGCTCAATATCCTGCTTCAAAGCCTCATCGCTGGGGGCAGTCAGAATTCCGTCCGGGAAGTATCCTTGGTCCAGCACCAGCCGCATAAAATACGCCCGGTTGTTCAGCATCAGTCTGCCCGATTCCACAGCAATCTTGCGCATGCCGAAGTAGCTTTCCGCCTTGTCCGTTTCTACTCCGTCCACCAGCAAGGTGATGATCACCTCATATAAATTGGGACGCTCCGGAGACCACCACCGGCCCAGGCCATGATCATTAAAATCATGAAGACTTACGGTGCGGGCTTCTTCGGAATGGTTCAGCGAGAAGGTGGTCACCGAACGGTACTCATCCTTGAAGCGGATTTCAATTTGCGCCTCTGCCTTGCAGCCGGCAGGGACCTGGCTCAGGAAGGTGCGGATCTGGATTTCATTGCGGTCAATATCCGGCTTGAACTTCAGCTTCTTGATATGAAGCTCGGCAACCGGCTCCAGCCATACGGTCTGCCAGATCCCGGTAGTCCGGGTATAGAAAATGGAGGCGGAGTCTTCCTTCCAATATTGCTTGCCCCGCGGCAGGGTCACATCCTTGCTGAAGTCCTCAACGCGGACAACAACCGTGTTTGCCCCATCCTGCAGAGCCGGGGTAATATCCGCCTGGAACGGCGTATGGCCGCCTTCATGATACGCAACCTGCCGTCCGTTCACCCATACGGTGGCTTGGTAATCCACTGCGCCGAAGTGCAGGATCACTTGCTGACCTGCCCATTCCGCCGGAACCGTGAAGCTGCGTTTGTACCAGACCAGATCATGGAAGCCAGTTTCCCCGATGCCGCTTAATTTGCTTTGATAGGTAAAGGGCACCTGGATTTGCTTGCTGAAAGCGTGGTTTCCTGTATGCCACTGCCCCGCATCTCCAACCCGGTTATCATCGAATTCAAATTCCCATGCTCCATTTAAATGCTGCCATGCGGTTCTGGTAAATTGGGGACGGGGGTATTCCGTCCGCAGAATAGGTTGTGTCATGACTCACATTCCCCTCATTTACGTAATGTTATGATTAACTTAATCACTTTACAGTTAATATGATAAGCAACCTCTTCCTTTATGTCAACATCAAGTTGATTATTTAACTTTTAGGTTATATAATTGAAGGATCTAGGAGGAGTGAATGGATGAAACTGGATGTCACTACAGCCAACATGCGGGTTTTGGAGTGTTTCTCCTCGGAAACCCGGGTCCGCATAATCGAGCTATTGAATGAGAAGGCCTACAATATCGGGGAATTGGCGGAGGCCCTTGGTCTTTCCTCCGCCATCATGACCAAGCATATCCAGAAGCTGGAGGAAGCCGGACTGGTGGCCACAGAAAATTTGGTGGGCAAACGGGGCACCCAAAAACGCTGCACACTGAAGCTGGACCAACTGACCCTCATGCTTCGGACCGACAGCGGTACAGAGGAGCAGTCTAACCGCAACAGCTTCACCGTCGACCTGCCGGTTGGCCAATACAGTGCCTATGAAGTCCGCCCTACCTGCGGACTGGCATCCTCGGAGAAACGGATCGGCATGATGGATGACCCCCGTTACTTCGATGACCCGGAGCGCACCCAAGCCGAGCACCTGTGGTTTGCCAGCGGCTTCGTGGAATACCGCGTACCGAATTATCTGGTGGGAAACCAGGCTGCCACCGGCTTCACCGTTTCCCTGGAGATTTGCTCTGAGGCTCCCCGCTACAACGAAAATTGGCCGTCTGACATCACCTTCGCTGTCAACGGCCTGGAGGTTGCCACCTGGACCTGCCCTGGCGACTTCGGGAGCAGGCGGGGGCTGTATACCCCTTCTTGGTGGGTGGACACACAATATGGACTGCAAAAAACGCTATCTATTACCGAAAACGGAACATTCATCGACGGTGTCCAATTTTCCGGCATCCGGATCAGCCAGTTGAATATCCGGGCCGGACAGGAGCTGCGCCTGCGTATCTCCTGCCCGGAAACCGCCGCCCACTGCGGAGGCGTCAGCCTGTTCGGCAAGGGCTTCGGGAATTACCCCCAGGACATCCGGGTGGCCATTACGGTGTAGAGGGCAGCTGCGGCAGCCGCAAGGTTACCGTTGTCCCTTGGCCGGGCTTACTTTCGATGGCAATGCCATACCGCTCTCCGAACAAAAGCCGCAGCCTGTTATGGATATTGGACAATCCGATGCTTTTTCCGGGTTGTCCATTTTGCGCAGGTTCGGCATTCTCCATGCTCAGCTTGGCCTGAAGGGCGGCCAGCTCCTCCGTCTCCATTCCCTTCCCGGTATCGGTAATCCGAAAGCAAACATCCCCTTGCGCATCCATACTCCCGCTGACCCGGAGCTGACCGCCGGCATCCATCCGCTCCAGCCCGTGATACACGGAATTTTCTACAATCGGCTGGAGAATCATCTTGGGGGTGCTCATCTCCAGCAAAGCCTCATCCACGTGAATCTCCATGTCAAACTTGTTCTCGTACCGGATGGAGATAATGTTCATATACGCTTGGATGCAGTCCAGCTCCTCCCTGATCCGCACAAGCTCATCCTTTCGGATGCTGTACCGGAAGATCTTGGACATGCAGGAGGTAATCTGCGCAATTTCCCTGCTTCCGTATTCCAACCCGATGCTGCTGATGCAATTCAGCGTGTTATACAGGAAGTGGGGATTAATCTGGCTTTGAAGAGCAGAATACTCCGCCTGCTTCTGGCTCAGCTCGGATTCATATAACCGGGCCTGGGTGCTTACCATATCCTTCGCCATATCCTCCATTTCGTCCATCACCCGGTTAATATCGCAGGCCAATAGCCCAACCTCATTGGTAGACCGCACCTTAATGCGGAAGCCCATATCCCGCCTGCCCACCTTCTTCATATCCATGACAAGTCCCATCACCGGGCGCATCAGATTGCTCATAAAAAAGCTGCCCATCAAAATCAGGCTGAGTATAGCCCCGATCCCTACAATAATGCTGGCCTTGCGCATTGGATTCATGTCCGCAGTCAGCTCATGCACCGGGATCATACTGACAATCCTCCAGCCCTCCGCCTGCTCCAGACCTTTGACCTGCACCAAAATTTCTTCCCCGTCGATGGTGGTTTTCACACCGTTCAGCAGGATGTTCTTGTCCATGGCAAGCACATCCTGGAATAACGTGCCCCGGGCATTGGAGCTGGTGGAGGCAATCACCTCATCGCGGTTATTCAGAATGTACAGGGTGGAATTAGGTGTAAGCTCCGTATTCTCCACAAGACCCTGCATCCTCTCCATATTGACCATAACCGTGCAGAAGCCGGTAACCTGCGAGAAATAAATCCCCCCAATGGTCTCCACAATCGGCGCTATATAAAAGAACTGTTCCGATTCTGTTCTGTCGTCTTTTAGAATTGTCGTAAACATCCCTTTGTCCCGCAGCGAAGGGTCATCCTTATACATGCGGATAAAGGATTCATAGGAAGGGAGAAAAAATATATCGCCGCTGGAGGACGTCAGACTGTAAAGCCGCCTTCCCCGGATGTCGTTAATCACAATTCCGTTCACATACGAATTAAAGGATCTCATATATTCCATAAGATCCAATGCATATGGCCCGCTGTCAAACGCCCGTTTGTAATCATCATCCACAACAGAGAATTCCTGAATCAGCTTGCTGTTAACTGCAATGCTGGTGCTGACCCGGATATCATTAAACACCGAATCAATTTTGCTGCGGGTCTGATCAATCATCTGGTTCCCGTAATTGGCTGCCCGCTTCTGGGTCAACGTAGAGAAGCTATTAAAAAAATAAAGCTCCATAACCGTAAATATCACAATCGAGAAACAAAAGATAAGCCATATCTGATGCTTCAGTTTCAGCTTGCTGATTTTCATGACCCGCCGCTCCGATCTTAGGGCGTGTTTATAATCCGCTTTTTCTGAATTTGGTGGGCGTCATCCCGCAATGCTTCTTGAATACCTTATTGAAATAATAATAATCCACGTACCCGGCCTCAATGGCAATTTCCTCAATGGACAGATCCGTTTGCTTCAACAGCTCACGGGCTTTCCTGATTCGAAGCTCCGACACGTATTCGGAGAAGGTTTTGCCCAGATGTTTCTTGAACAATTGGCAGCAATACACCTGATTAATATAGAATTGGGCAGACAAGTCCTTCAGGTACAGCTTTTCCTCAAAATGGCCGTCGATATATGCAATCATCCGGTTGAAGCAAGACTGGATGTCCCCTTCTTGCAAGGAGCGGCTGTTGCCTTGCCTAATGGAGGCAAGAACGTCATGCAAAAAGCTGCACAGAGACTCAAAGTGCTCGAACCGTTCCTTAATTTCGGAATAATTCAGGAACTCCAGCTCCATGTCCTTCAATTCCTCGGAATAGGCGTTGACCAGGATTCCCATGGCCTGATTCCACAAATAAACAACTTCACCCATGCCCAGACGGTGCTCCCTGAAGTAATTCTGCAGCCCTTGTATATACTCCTCCAGGTTCTCAAACTGATTGCCCTGAATGATCCGGCTCATCTCGGCAATACAAGGCTTGACCAGATGGAGCTTCGGTTCGTAGAGAGCAGCACCTGCAGCATTCTCCAGGAACACCCGGGAGGCGGACAGGTCCGCTTCCTTAATCAGCTTGCCCATATGCTTCAGCTCGGTGGAGATGCTGCTGATGCCCATGGAGTGGATGCCCGTCTCCATAAGCGCTGCATCAGTCCACCGCCCTTCCAGGCCGGCTGTATCCTCCGCCATCCGGACCACCAGCATTTTGCGGGTTCCGGCTTCCACCACCACGGTGGTGACAGATGTTTCCCCTGAAGGCAGCAGCTTTCGGATATCCTTGGTTTCACTCCCGAAATAAACGGCTAATACCTGATAATGCCGATCGGCCGCGCCGTCCGTATGGGGCAGGAGGCGTCTGATATCGTCCTCGTCCCCCGAGGTCAGCGCATCCAGCAGAAGATGATTGCGCGCCGCCTTCAGCCGGGAGAAATGCGTAGCCAGCTTCGCAATAAACGGATCCGTCATATCCACATCCAACGGCTTCAGGAAATAATCCAGTGCACCGTAACGCAGCGCTTCCTGAGCGTATTCAAATTCCGCATACCCGCTTACAATGACAAACTCGGTGCCCAGTCCTTGTATTTTGGCCCTCTTCATCAACTCCAGACCGGATATATCCGGCATCCGGATATCCGTAAACACCAGGTCCGGTTCAGATGCTTGTATGGCGTCCCATGCTTTGTAAGCGCTTGTAAATTGCCCGGTGACTTCAAAGCCGTACTTCTCCCAATCAAACGCGTTGCGGATTCCTTTAATGGCCCACGATTCATCATCCACAATCATAACCTTGTACAAGGGTATCCCCCTTACCATATGGATTCCTCCGAATAATAGCAAACCTGTTTCGGAATAGCAAACAAACTATCTCCGGGGAGGACAGGCAAATACGGATAAACCATGTTCGAGACCAAACGATGGTTTATCCGTATCCGTTACCTTACTTCTTGCCCTTAACTTCTCTGTAGTTCTTGATGTTCTCTTCTTGAACTGCCTTGCCGCCGGCATCCATATATTCCTTCACCAGCTTATCATACAAGGTATCGAACTCCGCCGGTTTGGCCACAAGCAGCCGGTCAATCATCTGCTTGTTCATGTCGCCCAGCGTCTTGCCGTATTTGACATCCGAATCGTTGGGAACGCCATAGTAGAAGCCGGTGTAACCGTCTGTCGTATTGATTTTGTAGGAATCCACGGCAAACTTCTCATAGCTTTGATCGCCGGCAGCCAGAGTGGCGGCATACGTTCTGACGTTCTTTTCGGTGTCGCCCAGCTCGGCGCCGTTTACAACCAAAGTATAGTCCAGATTCAAATTGCTCATCTGCATATTCTCCCCGGTTTGCGTTATCCCTTGGGGAATGCCGTTCACCAGCTTATGATTGACACCTTCTTGGCCGAATTGCAGGAAGAACAGCACCTCGGGGTTGGCCATCCAATTCAGATACTTCATAGCCAAATCGGCATTTTTACTGCTCTTGGGGATGAAGGAGAACAGGCCGTTTTCATTGTACATTTCCTTCAGGTATTTCCCTTCACTGTTCTTGAAGGTATCTACCGGTACAAATTTGGCGTCAGGCGCATTTTGCTTTAGCGGATCACGGATTTTTTGGGTCAGCGGATAATCCCAGTTGGCTGCGTAGAAACCAACCTTGCCGTTTGTTACATCGGCATCGGCTTGTTTAGCCGTTTTGTCCAGGGCAAAATCCGGACTGATCAGCTTTTCATTGTACAGCTTATTCAGCCATTTGAAGGCATCCTTGTGGCCGGGCTTCAGCCAGTTGGGGGTGGTGACGAACTCCTCCTCCGACATGGGACCCCAGAAGGATTGAACCAGGTTGCCGAAGGTATAGTTCATGCCTGCTGCCGCTGTGGCCCAAGGGATGACACCGTTTACATTACCGGGGTTCTTATCGCGGAAAGCAACCAATGTTGCATACAATTCATCCTTGTTCGTCGGAACCGGCATACCCAGCTTATCCAGCCAATCCTTGCGGATAAACATGCCATTCCAGGCAATCAATGTGCGTTTGGCCGGGATGGATACTTGTTTGCCCTGGTACTTCCCGTAGGAGAGCACCTTGTCGCCCAGGTAGGACTTCAGCTGCTTGCCATGCTTTTCCATCAATTCATCCAGAGTATAAAGGCCGTTGCTCTTGGCAAAACGGGTTACCGTTGTGCCGTCATAGGTGAAGGAAATATCAGGGGCTTCGTTGGCGGCCATCAGCACATTCAGCTTGTCGACCTCCTGGGAACGGGGGACGGACACATATTTGACAATGGCGTTATTGGGCTTTCCGAATTTCTCATTGACATACTTGGTCCAGGTATTGTTGTTCAAGTCCGGCTGTCCCTGCACCCCTCTGTCGAACACCTCCACTGTCAAGGTGACAGGAGGTCCGGAAGGCGCTGCGGAAGCAGCGGTTGATGCCGCCGGAGATGCCGTGTCCCCGCTTTTTTTGTCATCGCTGCCGCAGCCTGCCGCAACACCGGCCAGAAGCGCCGTGCTAAATAGAATTGCTGTTGTTTTTTTTACGCCTGTATTCACTTTCAACCACCCTCTCCTATTGCTTGTAAGGTCATGTGTACCGTACAGCCCTTGCTTCTTGCCTTCCGCATATCCATTATCCGCCGTTCCGGGAATCACCCCCTTGTTTCGAATCTGCTTCTCCCGTTTTTCCTTATCAGCCCTTGATCGCCCCGGTCATCACCCCATCCACGAAATACTTCTGCAGCTTGGGATAAATCAGCAAAATCGGGATTGTGGTAAACATGACGCTGGCCGCCTTCAGTGACTCCGGAACAATAAACGAGCCTACGGATCCTTCGCCCCCTTGTTGACTGTCCAGCTGCTGATTGGCCGATATAATCTGGTACAGCTTCATCTGCATGGGATACAGATTTTTCTTGGTAATGTAGAATAGGGCATCCTGGAAGCCATTCCATCTGTCTACAGCGTAGAAAAGGCTTAAGGTGGCGATAGAAGGCAGCGAAAGAGGAAGCACGATTTTGATGAGAATGCCCAGATCCGAACATCCGTCAATCGCCGCCGACTCCTCCAGACTCTCCGGGAGATTGGTAAAGAAGGTTTTCAGGATGATCATATTAAACACACTCATAGCACCAGGCAGCACCAGACTCCACACCGTATTCATCATACCCAGGTTTTTGACCAGGATGTATGAAGGAATCAGACCGCCGCTGAAGTACATGGTGAACACCAATGCTGTCAAAATAAAGTTTCTTCCCATCAGCCGTTTCTTCGTCAGCGGATAGGCAGCGCAGATGGTCAGAAACATACACACCACCGTGTACAAAACCGTCAGCACGATACTGTAGCCCAGTGTATACAGCATATCCACATCCGTCAGAATGGTTTTGTAGGTTTCGGCTGTAAAGCCTACCGGCCACAAGCCAACCTTCTGGGCAATGATCGCTTCGTTGGAGCTGAAGGAAAGCGCAATCATGTACAAGAACGGCACGATGCATGTGATGGACAAAGCCACAATAAAGGCAATGATCGCAATATCCGCCACCGTCATTTTTTTCTTTTTCGCTGTTGTATTCACCATACTCACCATATCCCATCCTCGCCTAATTTTTCCGCAATAAAGTTGGCGGATACCAGCAGAATCAACCCTACCACCGATTGGAACAGCCCTACTGCCGTTGCCTGGGAGAAGTCGCCCGAGCTGATCCCCACCCGGTACACGAAGGTACTGATGACATCGGAGTATTCGCTGACCAGGGAATTGCCCATGACGAAGGGACGGTCGAAGCCGATGGAGACCATTCTGCCGATTTGGAGAATCAGTAGAATATTAATGGTCGGTTTGATGCCGGGCAGGGTAATATGCCACATTTTGCGAAGGCGGGAACAGCCGTCAATATCGGAGGCCTCATATAATTCCTTGTTGATGCCGGTTATGGCTGCCAGATAGATGATGGTCCCCCAGCCGATATTCTGCCAGACGCCGACGGAGATATAGGTCATCAGCCAGGGCAATTTCTGCGACAGGAACTCGATCTTCTCAAACCCGAAGCCCGCCAGGAAATTGTTAACCATGCCACTGTTGGAGAACATCAGGTAAACCATACCGCCAATGATTACCCAGGACAAAAAGTGGGGCAGATACAGCACCGTCTGGGTCATTTTCTTGAATTTCTCTTGTCGGACCTCATTAAGCAGCACTGCAAGCAGAATGGGGGCCGGAAAACCTGCGATCAGGTCCAGCACATTCAGAACCAGTGTATTCTTCAGCGCACGGTAGAAGCTGTCCTGGGAGAATATAAACCGGAACACATCCAGCCCCACCCATTCGCTCCCTTTAATCCCTTCGAAAATGTTGTAATCCTGGAAGGCCATCACCAGGCCGTAGATAGGCGCGTACTTGAAGATTGCAATGTACGCAATGGGCAGCAGCAATAGGACATACAACAGCGCATCTCTCTTGATATTGTGCAAAAATTTATTTTTCTGTTTTATTGCGGCGTATTCCGGGGAACTGTCTAAAACCGCTTTCATTTTCCTCATCCCTCCGACTGTTGTAAGGAGCTGTGAGGAAATTAGCATCCGCTTTTGTTGATAAAATCTCCATGGTTTTGGGAGTTTTGTCAACAAATTAGCGGTACTTTATTTCGTCGCAGTCTCCAAGGAGCTCTCTCATGTGTTTTATTATAGCCGCCGGAGGAAACAAGAAAAATGTACTCCCTTAAATCAATTTTGTACTAACTTAAAAAGGTCATTCTACATAAATCGTTTCCTGAATTCCTTGGGGGAGCATTGATTGTATTTATGAAACATCTTGTAAAAGTTCGTCATATTCGGTATCCCTACCAAGGAGGCCGTTTCCAAAACGGAGATATCCCGGGTCAATAAAAGCAGCTCCGCATGGGCAATTTTTTTGGAATTGACGTATTCGATAAACGTTTTGCCCATGACCTTCTTGAAGTATTTGCCAAAATAAAAGTAGTCCAGATTCATGATTTTGGCCGCTTCCTTCATGTCTACCCGATCAAGCAGGTGTTTGTCGATATAGTCCAATACAGGCACCAGCTTGGCCAGCTCCCTGTCCGGATTGACGTCTAAGAGAGAGCTGTCGTCATTGCGCAGAAGAGCCAGGATAATCCGGTAGATCAGGCTGTGAATGGCGATTTCATGTCCTTTTTGCCTGTTGGTATACTCTGTGGCAATTTCACGAATAGAAGCGAACACCTGCGCTTTAACATCGGGATGCTTGTCAAAAATGGAGTTGAGCTTGCTGTACAACCGCCCCGCCTCCGTAAAATGCTTCATGTACGGAATCATATCCTGGCCGAGAAACTTGAATATATCGAACTGCAGCACAATATACTCCATCACACCCGCCTCCTTAAAAGAATGATGAGGCTCGAAGGAGCCGATAATCGCCACATCCCCGCCGGACAGCCGGAGCACCTTGTCCTTGGTGTACATGCTGAACTCCCCTTGGACAACAGCGATCAGCTCAAGCTCGTTATGGTAATGCCACTTGCCCACTACCCGCTCATTCCGGAATTGATGCAGAACCCGGACAGGCTGTAGGGGATTCTCATATACAATCCGTTCGCTCATGTGATTGGCCATTATATTCTCCCGTCATTTCCCTCGATTGGATTACACTTCGCCTCTATTATAACAATGAACCGGCACAATAAAACCGCAGCCTGCAAAATGCATTTGCAAGACTGCGGCCTCCGTTGGGCTAAGCCATTATTTTTTCTGTGCCTGCTGGGTAGGACCATAATTGGCTGCTCCGCTGAATTGGACATTCTCCGCGGACGGAACATACTTCGGAATACGCAGATCCCGTTGGTACAGCCGCAGATGCTCTCCGCGCGGGAGAATATCGATGACATCGCAGCCTCTCCAGGATACCGAATACTCCTCCCCCCGAACCGTTTCCTTCACTACCGCCGTCTCCAAGGGATGCTCCAGCTCCACCACATCCCCTGCCGCTACATGGCGGAATACCACCAGATTGCCTTCCCTGTCAGGTGTACAGCCCTTCCCATTCATCCTACCGTGCAGTTCCCCGCCCATCCAGCCGTAAAGACGAATGGCAACGTGGCAATGCCGTTTAGGCGTTACGGTGATGCGGCCTGTATTGGGGTAATCCATCCGTACTGTGGCTTCCTCCGTGTCCTTGTCCACCGGGATCTGCACAACAACGGTTCCCTCCTGGAATTCTACTGCACGGGTCCAGACAATTTCCAGAGCAACCGGAGCCATGCCGACGCAGCAGCCTGCAATGGAACGGAATTTGGATAAGGAGATGGAATTGACCAGGGAACCGCCTGTGAAGCCGCCGATCATTCTTTTGTCAATATCTCTGTAGGTCAAACCGTCGCTGTCCGGGAGGGTGTTGTCCGTCACTACATAGGAGGATACCTTCACCTGGTTTTCCACCAGCTGGTTGCGGGCGAACAGGGCCATATCCGTCCAATATTCCTCGTAACCCGCGAGAATCAGCTCATTGGCGCACTCAATCATATCCTTGATGCAGCAGGTTTCACAGTGCTCCTCATGGTGGGGATGCCATTGGGCATATTCGGGCACCCAGCCGAAGGAGGAGGACAAGGACCGGATGTAATCGTAAATGCCTTTGCCTGTCTTGATATAACGGAGGTTGCCCGTTACCCGGCCAAGCCGGACCAGCCCGGATGCTACCCAGCCTGCCGAATGGACATGGCCGAAGAACTCCATTTTGTAATTAAAATAACGGGACGGCCCTAAGAGGTGATTAGCCAAGCCGGTAGCCAAATCAAGGGCAACCTCATCATGGGCAATCTCATACCTCCGCACCAGGGAATGGAGCATGATGGCATTGCGGATCGCATGCTCACCCCGGCCGGTATGCCGGGTCAGATCGAAGCCGCCGTCCTTGAGATACACGTCGTTGGGAAATTCATAGATGGGCTCCTTCTCCGCGAAGTCGCCTGACCAGAAGGTTCTGACCTTCCGTTCGATAACCAAGGAGCGCATTCCCCGGACCAGCTCCGAGGCTCTTGTTTCCGCCTCCGCATCTCCGGGATTTTTCTCCACCATCCGGTTCAGCGCGGGCAGGATATAGCCCATCTCATGGAAGGAGCTGTGATTGGTATGGGTCCATGGATACGGCTCATGGAAACGCAGCCCGTGTTCCCCCCAGGACTTCATCACATGTCTGCGGAAGGACTCTTGAACGGCGGCGCCTTCCTCCGTACCCAGCATGCTGCGGACAGCGTCAATGGCTTCATACCAGGAGCCCACCAGCTCCGCATCATCCACCCGGCAGTGAGCCGCCTCGGCTGGTTTTTTATGAGGCAGGATCAGCCAATACGGCAGGTTGTCGATTTTTTCGTCCACCATGGACGTCAAATAACCCAGCACCAGCCGGGCGTTGTGCAGCGGTTCAAATTTCTCATATGTTTGATTGGACATATTCCATACCTCCAGCTGTATCACCGATTTTGTTCTCCCCTAAGGGACCTGTATCGATCATACCGCTGGCGGCCTATGGAATGAAATCAAGCTTTTGGTCTGGTTTATACACTTTTTGGTGTTTTTAGGCCAGGAACTTGTAGCCGGAGCCCCATACGGTTCCGATGTATTGGGGCTTCGACGGATTCTCCTCTATCTTCTCCCGGATCCGGGCGATATGGACCGTTACAGTAGAGATATCTCCCGTGGCATCAAAGCCCCATATCCGTTCAAACAATTCCTCCTTGCTGAATACCCGGCCCGGATGCTGGAACAAAAACAGGAGCAGGTCGAACTCCTTTTGGGGGAGAAGCACCTCCTGTCCGTTTAACAGCACCTGTCGGGCCTCCTTCTCAATCTCCAGCCCCCGGACCTGCAGACTCCGTTTCTTGGGACCGTTGCCGAACCTTTCCTTCATCCGTTCGAATTTCTGGATATGGGCCTTCACCCGGGCGACCAGCTCGCCGGAGCTGAAGGGTTTGGTGATATAGTCGTCCGCGCCAAGGCCCAAACCTTTGATCTTGTACAGCTCCTCTCCCCTGGCAGATACCAGAAGGACAGGAAGCAGCTCCTGCCCGCGGATGGTTTTGAGCACCTCAAAGCCATCCATTCCCGGCAGCATAATATCCAGAATTACCAGATCATAATCCGTCTTCTCCATAGCCTTAAGCCCCTCGGGACCACTGGCGGCAACGGTTACCGCATATCCGGAAATCTCCAGATAATCTTTCTGCAGAAGGGCAATGCTTTGGTCGTCTTCAATGATCAGGATGTTCTTCGTTACAGTATCCATGTTAGCCTCCATGGGATAAGCTTTTCTTGAGGGAGATGATCATCCTGGTGCCTTGCCCCGGCTCGCTCCGGGCCCACAGGCTTCCTTCATGTCCCTCTACGATTTGTTTGGCAATGGCCAAGCCGAGGCCACTGCCGCTGGCGTTCTTGCGCGCCGCATCAACCCTGTAGAACCGGTCGAACACATAAGGCAAATCTGTTTCCGGTATTCCCCTGCCGTTATCCTGTATCTCGATCAGGGCCGAGCCCCGGGTTTCTCTAAGAATCACCGCCACCTGTCCCTGCGGCTTATCCATATATTTTAACGCGTTGTCTAGAATATTCTGGACCACTCTTTTGAATCTCTCTCTGTCTATGCGGACCGTCACCGGCTTCTCCAGCTCCATCGACAGCTCCAGGCTCACTCCGGCCTGCTGGAACTCATACTGGTTGTCAGTAATGCAATCCTCGAAGTAGCGGAAGAGATCCGTCTCTTCAAAATGATAAGGCAGCTGGTTCAGATCCAGCGACGAGTACAAAAGCAGATCATCCATCAGCGTATTGACCAGCTCTGCCTTGGAGCGGGCGGTTTCCAGATACTCCTGCATTTTCTCCGGCGTCCGGGCCACTCCGTCCATAATACCTTCAATATAACCCTTAATGGAGGTTACCGGCGTCTTGAGATCATGGGAGATGCTTGAAACCAGAAATTTGCGGTTCTCGTCATATTTCTGCTGCATATAAACGGATTCCTTCAGCCGGATCCGCATAATCTCCAGGGTTCTCCCCAATTCCCGGACCTCATCCTCTCCCTCCTCGGCTATGCCGCCATCCAGGTCACCCTCACTGATCTTCGCCGCGGCGTCCTTCAACCGGGAAACCGGGCGGATAATCGCCTTGGAGAAGCGGTGGGAAACCCAAGCGTTCAGAAGCAGCAGACTCAGGATAAATACAGCAGCCGCCAACAGCCCCAGCGTTTTGTAGAAGCCGGTGTTCAGTTGTACCGGAGACAGCAGCACCAGAGCCCCCTTCGCCCCGGATGGCAGGGAATAGGGGAGCCGCTCATAAAAATAGGTCTTCCGCTCCAACTGGAAGGTCTCCTGATCCATGGTGTTTTCCGCCAGATGCTGCAGCTTGGCCACATCCATGGAATTCAGGGTCATGGTGGCAAAAACCGTCTCCCCGTTGCGGAGGAGCACGGCTTCGCTGCCGGCGGCCCGCACCCGGAGGGTCAGCTGCTGCTTGAAGGCAGGATTGGACAGCTGCTCGAAGGTATACGTCTGCATTTCACTTTTGATCTCGTTCAGAGCATACTTTACCTCATAGGCCTTATATACACCATCCAGGTACGTTTCCTGGCCAAGAACCTTGGTGTAGAAGGCAATAAACACGATAGCCGCCAGAAGCGTCATTCCTACTGCGCCCAGGACCGTCAACAGATTCAGCACATAGAAACGTCTGGTCAAATTCATGGCGAATCCATTAGGGTGTGCATATAAGCCCTAAATCTCCTTCCTGTCGAACAGATAAAAGCCTGCGGTAAACAGCATTATACCACATCCTGACAGAATGAGAGTCTGACGCAGGATTTTGGCCCAATTCAGGGTATCTGAAATCCACAGGGTATACCAATCGAACATAGAGGTGATAAAGAAGCTGGAATAAACCGAAAAGAATGCGCCTAACACCCACAGCACGACGAAGGCCAAAACCGACAGGAAGAACACCGCCAGTCCGCCGCGGAGCACATTGCCCAGACAAACGACAAGAAGAGCGAAAACAAATATCGGCAAAAATGTTGCCCCGTAGGACAAAAACACTCTCCAGATGCCTATAATGCTGATGGAGGTCATGTTGAACATGATCCCGGTCAAAAGGGAGAGAACCATCACCAGCGCCAGATTGGCGGCGATGAATATGGCCAAGTTGGCAACCTTTGCGCTGAATACACTGAACCGGGAGACCGGGCGCAGCAGTGTCAGCTTCATGGTATTGGCGGAAAATTCACCATTAAACATGTCAATTGCCACGAAGGTAGCAAACAGCGGCAGGATGGTGTAGGTAATGAGGGACAGGACCACCAGCGGAAATTCAGTGCTGCCTACCACCCGGAGGCCTAATCCGTGTTTGATGGTAGTGACGGCCAATTGGCCCGTTAATACGGCGATTACGGAAAAGATAACGGCAGCCAGGATTTTTTTCTTTTTGACCAGCTTAACCAGTTCGTTCTGTAGGGTTGCCTTAAACCCGTCCATTGCGTTCCACCTCACTGACGAAGTAATTCTCCAAGGATGAATAATCGGACAATATCTTATCGGTGTACTCCACATGAACCAGCTTCCCGTTGTACACCACGCCGATCCGGTTGCAGGTCAGCTCCACATCATGGATCAGATGGCTGGAGATCAGGAACGTGGTTCCCTCCTCAGCCAGATGCTTGATCAGCTTCCGCATAGCCAGCATGCCTTCCACATCCAGGCCGTTCAGAGGTTCATCCATAATCAGAAGCTTCGGCCGGGACAAAATCGCTGCTGCCACTCCCAGACGCTGCTTCATGCCAAGGGAGAATTTCCCCGCCTTCTCATGCTTGTACTTGATGAGTCCCGTCCATTCCAGACATTCATCAATTCTGGCTTGGTCCACCTCCGGATAATACCGGGCAAATTGCTTCAAGTTATCGTTGGCCGTGAGGTAAGGGAACGACTCCGCTGTTTCGATAATACAGCCCACATGCTTCATGGCCTGCACCATATTCTCCTGCACATCCGCTCCAAAAAGTCTTACTCCTCCCCGGTCCGGTTTGATCAGACCTGTGATGAGCTTCATGGCTGTGGTTTTACCTGCCCCATTGGGCCCGAGCAATCCGAAGATATCCCCTTGATGCACGGTCAGGTCCATATCCCGGATCCCCCGGCCATTCTTGTACATTTTTGTTAATCCGGTGATTTCCATAACAGCTTGCATATGCGGCACTCTCTCCTCCATAAGCATAATCAGGAAGCTGCCGCAGCAGCTTCCTTTTTTTCGGATTCCCGCAGGAACCCCTTATTCGAATACGCGGTTAAACTCTGCACCGAAGTTGTCCATACGCTTGGCCACGGAAACCGGCAGCTCTTGGGTATGCATAAATACATTGCCCATGCCGTTCGGGAACAGCTGGAAGGAGCCTTTTTCCCCGGCTGATGTGGTAAAGATGTAGGCAGGACCTCTATCCGACTCCGATTTATCATTAAACGTAAATACCAGCGGTTCGCCAATTTCTTTTTCAAATTCCGGTTTCACCGTTTCGGTATATGTGCCGGTAACGCGTCCTTGTCCCACACTGGTAATCTCCAGCACACGCTCTCCTGCTTTCACGAACTGACCGTTCTTCTCAATAACAATATCATTCTTATATTTGCCCACATATTTGCTGCTCAAGCCATTGTCCCCTTGTTCGGCCTTGGTTACATTGGCGTTCGTCAGATCGGGCATCACAATTTTGGTATCGCCCACAGCTGTCATTCTCGCCGTTACCCCAACGGACAGATCATGAACATTGCCGTCTTTATCCTTGCCCGAAAGCACGATTTCCCCGGTTATGTTCTCAAGCATCCCGTCCTTCTGCTGCGAAGCCAATCCGGTAACCTTCTTTACATAAATGTCGCTTTCAATCTGCGGAATATTCATCTCCCGGTTGGAGCGGCTTTCATCCACCAGAATCTTTTTGAAGCCGAAGGAAGCAATCGCGTTCACCAAGGCGGGCACTTGAGCCTCCGACAAGCTGGCCGAGTAGGTTTTGCCGCCGTCCGTCCCGTTTTCCGCTTGGACATAATCCTTCAGATTGCCCACGATGGCATCGAATACCTTCTCGAGCTCGGCTGCTCCCTGCTCCTTGAAGGGGTCCCGGAACGCCCGGTCCCTGCTGGGAAGAGGCTGTGAATATTCGGTAACATTGTAAGTATCGTCGAAGCTTCCTTTCCATATCGAGCGGTTCGGATCCTGATAGGAATAATTCTGGGTGGGCTCTGCCTTGCCGTATTGAGTAACCGAGGTATTCTCTGTGGCTTTCGTCGCGCTGTCGTACTTGGTCCGCTGGGAAACCTCCATAAAGGTCTCTCCGTTATTCTTCATGGTGTACATCGCTTCCATGGTGTAATTGCCAAGCCCCGTTTCCATCTGGGAAGCGGTGGTTTTGATGGAGCTCTTCAACTGGTCGTAGCCGGACCCGATCAGGGCGTCGGCGAAGGCCGTGGAGATGAACAGAGTGGCGCCCAGGGTAAAGGACAGAGCCGTTACCGTCTTTTTGTTAAGCTTCATAGTGAGTCTCCTTTGCTTTAGGTAAATAGTGGGGAAACGTTTCCTTACGATTTATTGTATCGGAGAGGTATTGCCTCCTTCTAAATGAAGTATTAACAAAGTATTAATTATGGCGGCGCAACTCCTTACGTCTCGTGCGTCTATTGACGCGTAACGAATCTGTGACACGCTATCCTGAAATACCATTGGTCCCTGCCAAAGGCCGGATGATGGTATGGAAGCCTCGAAATTGGCGAAGCCGATTTGAGGGCTTGACCATAGTCTAGCGTAACGAATCTGTGACACGCTATTTCGCGAAAAACAGGCATGTTAAAAATCTAACGAATCTGTAACACGCTATTCGCCAGTATCAAGGCATTTCGGCGCCAATTCGGACAAATAGTGTGGCTCAGATTCGTTAGATTTAGTAAATGCCCATATCCGGTCAAATAGCGTGGCTCAGGTTCGTTAGAACTTGTCCACCATGGGCGGGAACCGGAATGAATATTTGGACATCACTCCTTTGCCGCGGGTAGGCAACACCAATTTAGACTATTATTTTTTCATCCTCCGGCTTCCGCGGTTTGATCAATTGCTTTAGCCTGATATCCTCAAGCCACTTTTTGCCCCCGTCCCAAAACATTAATACAATCCCCAACACGCATAATCCCAGCGAAACCGCAATTTCCATTTTGCCCCCGATGTCTTCCAGTGCCGTTCCGTACCTTCCCGGAGGTGTAGACCATCCGGTCAGTTCCTTCATATAAAGGACAGCTGCAATCCGGATTCCCGTATACAAGAGGATGCCGGAAATAAACAAAAACCCGCCGATTATTATTTTCTTCATTTAATTACACCCCCGGTTCATTGCTTGTTGAGCAAGTAAAAGGTCTCTGTTTTACCCTGCCATTCCACTGTAACCTCGATTTTAGAATCTTTCCTTTCAAAGGCGCCATTGCCTCCACCGGCAGACCGGCTTATGACCTCCTTGCTCTTAGGTGGTGCGCTGAACTCCTCCGTACCGCTTCCTCCATTGGCAGTGCCTTTATAGGAGTAGGTTATTTTATAAAGCCCCGATAGTTCGGCAAGTTCACGGTTATACAGAAGCTTGAAATGCCCGGAGGGGTTCGAGCTGTATTCCGTTTTGTTATTTTTCTCTTGGAAGGTTTCTGTAGCCGTAACCTCATATTCAGCCGACCAATATTCGCCCGAGCCCGTAAAAACATAATGATGGTTGATGGTTTCTTTCCCTTGAAGAGCTATGTATATTCCTGCGACTGCAATTAGCCCAAGTATGGACACTCCGGCAAGCCATATTTTCATCTTCATAGTCTACCTCCTCCCTGTGTTCTTCAGACAATAAAACCCACCTCCGGCCTCTAAGCTTCTGGTGGGTTTTCCTTCTCGTGTTGTTATTCCGGTATGGTGCTCCCATTATTCTACCATAAAACCTTGCTCAGGAGATGCCCATTACCGGCAAACGTACCTCAAACACCGTGCGGGCGGCATCGCTTTGTGCAGAAATCACACCATGATGCCGTTCCACAATGTTCTTGGCAATGAACAGCCCCAATCCCGTGCCTCCGTCCTGGTTAGTTCTCGCCCGGTCTCCAGTGAAGAACATATCAAAAAGATGGGGAAGCTCCTCTGCCGGAATGCTGTCCCCGTAATTAACAACCTGCACTACTGCCTCCTGCTCCACAAGCCTGCCGTACACGTCCACATATTGACCATCCATCCCATGCCGTACCGCATTGTTCAGCAGATTTTCGAATACCCGGGCCAGCAGGTCACCATCTCCCTGCACCGTCAGCCGCTCCGAAATATGAAGGCGGGATACCAGATTATGCTTTTCCAAAACAGGATACAGCTCCTCGCTTAATTGAACCAGCAGCTCGCCCAAATCAACAGCCTGCTGCTGGATCGGCAGCTTCCCGTAATTCAGCCGGGTGATCTCGAACAATTGGTCGATCAGCTTCTCCAGCTTCAACGATTTCGTATGGGCAATCCCCGTGAAGTGCTTCACCTGTTCGGCACTGAGCTCTTCATCCTTCAGAAGAATATCCAGATAACCAATCACCGAGGTCAGCGGCGTCCGCAAATCATGGGCCAAATTCAGCACCAGCTGCTCCTTGCTGTTCTCGGCGAAATCTCCGCGGTCAAGAGCATCCTGCAAATTGGCTCCCGCTTGATTGATATCTCGGGCGATATCGCCAAACTCATCTCCGTCCGGAATCTCCACCCGGTTATAAAACCTGCCCTCGGCCAGTTGGCGGATGCCTTGGGAAATCTCGCGGAAATAGACGGGATACGGCTTGGTCAAAATCAGGAAGAAGATCACCGCCAAGGGGATAAACACAATCAGAAAAAAATTAATGTCCCCAATGTCCCGGATGAAGGTCCGAAGCTGATACAGCGGGCTTTCGCGGCGGACCGTATGGTAATAGAATTGGAGGACCTTGTACAGCAAGAAGGTGCATCCGCCGGAATACAGCATGCTCAGCCCGAACAGCCAAATCATTCTGTAGCGGAAGCTGCGGATGAATCTACTCTTGAAATGCATAGCCTACACCCCAGACTGTTTTAATCAGCTTATTCTTATGCAAATCCTCCCCGAGCTTCTTGCGCAGCGTGCGGATATGCACACTTACCGTGTTGCTTCCTTCAAAATAAGCCTCTCCCCACACCTGCCGGAAAATATGCTCCGAGCTGAAAACCTTCTTTGGGTGGGAAGCCAGCATGAGCAGGATGTCAAACTCCTTGGGCGTCAGCTCAATAAGCTTGCCGTACAGGTAGACCGTCCGTTCCTCAGGGTAAATAACCAATCCGCCAGCTTCCAGCACGGACTTGGAGGGGGCAGGCGAGGCAAACTGCATGATGCGCCTTAACTGCGCGTTCACCCGGGCAACCAGCTCCATCGGGTTAAACGGCTTGGTCACATAATCATCCGCCCCCTGCACCAAACCTGTAATCTTATCCAAATCCGAGGTTTTGGCGCTTAAAAAGATTATCGGCAGATGATGCTGCTCCCGGATCCGCCGGGTTGCTTCGTACCCGTCCATCACGGGCATCATGATATCCAGAATGGCCAGATTCACCGGGTTTGTCTGCACCGCATGCACCGCCTCCAGTCCGTTGGCCGCTTTTATACAGCGGTAGCCCTCCTTGGCCAGGTGCAATTCGATCAAATCGGCAATTTCCGGTTCATCCTCAGCAATCAGAATGGTAACGGGCTTCATGTGTTCCTCCATACTAGTGAAAGTCATACTAGCATTGTAACAGATTTAGGGAGGATTGGGATTTCTGCAGCATGTTTGCACCCGCGGCATCACAGAACCACCGTTATAATAACCCCCTCGCGGTTATCCCCTGACACCTCATACTGGCCTTGGGCCGGCACCTGTACGGTTGTATCCCCCGATACCGGGTAATAAAACAGTCCATATTTATCCTTGCCGACCTTTACGGTCATAGATCGTTTTTCCTTCAGCTCGTCCAGATATTCCTCCAGCACCAGATTTTTTTGCTGCATAATGGCGCTGTGCGGCAGACCTACATAGCGGAAATGCCAAGGCTCGTACCGGATGCCCGTAATCTCCGTCTTGCTCTTGGGATAACGCAGAATAAATCCGTATTGCCAGGAGTTCTTCTGCAGCCACTCCCCCTCAGGAGCCTTGCTCATCTCCATCAGCGTTGATCCGATATCCACCGAAAGCCCCGTATTATGTTCGCTGAAGCCTGCCGGCATGGCGTATTGATCCCCCATCTGCTTAAAAAGCTGCTTTTGCTCCTTTTCGCTGCGGTACCCGCTGTTGATGCGGAAGTGGTTCACGCCATCCTCTTCGGCGGCTTCAAACATAACCGCAAGCCGCTCTGCCATCATTTCCGTCAGCTGAACGGAGCTGTCTGCCAGGTTGAAGCGGCTGGAGAGCTCCTTCGTCCCGCTTAACCGGATGTTCTTCAGGTCAGCTCCCTGTTTAGGCACAGCATATTCCTTGTTTACCAAAAGCAAGTTTCCTTTATACACCTGATCCTTTGTTATATGGATGGACATTTTGTCCGAAGCCCCGGCTCCGGCGGTTGGCGTCTGCCGGGTCTCCACCTCCAGCACCTTGCCGGATTCCCCCCGCCAGTCCCCGTTGTAAACACCCCAAGCCAACACAATCAATATACCTAACAGGAATATGATCCTCTTCATTCCGGTCCCCCCTTTCTAACTAGAATAGAGCAAACCTTTTAAAGAACCGGCTGCAAAAAGATTAAATAATCTTAAAGTTTCACCGGCGGATCACTTTTTTGGGTAATGAATTTATGTTCAACCGAAATAAAAGGACCAGATCACACACTACTGCGTGTGTGATCTGGTCCCTTAAATTTTTGTCTTTTCACTACAGAAAATCACTCATCTGCTTTAGATTAGTCTCCAGTGTATGAATAAGCTCATTTAGATCCGCTTCCATCTTGGGAACGCTAGATTCCAGCGCATTAGGGAGTCCCCGAACCGTCAGCCTATAGTTATTCTGGAACCATTCCAACCGAGAATAGGAGTCATATACGTAGATTTCCAATGGGGCAGGCAGAAGCATGTAGAGTGAAGAACTGCGCAGATGGTGAAAGGCGAAAAAGGAGTTTGCCTCCACATAAGCAGTCCCCCCTTCCAAAGCTTCAACGGTTAGCGGGTTATGATGATGGAAAATCCCTTTCAGTTCGATCATCCTATCCAGATTGCTCTTCAATTCAGCATGAATCCGGCGGATATTTTCTGTCAGAAGCAAGCGGTTTTTACGGCTAACCCTGATTTCATCGTCCTCAAATTGCCATCTAACAATCCGGTACGCAATTAAACCGCCAACAATGATGCCCAGTATGTGGATACTGAGGTCTTTTAGCCAGTCCATCAATTAAACCTCCATATCATTTATATACACCCCGGTATTCCTCCGGCAATATTGCAGCGATTTTTCTCATCATCATATGGATGGTGGAATCGTCATACCCTTTTTTATCCTGTTCCGGGGCTCTTCTGGGCAACTCGAATGGTTGGCCGATGCTGATGAACACCTCTGCGGGATAAAAACGCTCTGTCCTCATATCCCCGTTCAGGTTAATCGGCAGCAGTTTTTCTGTCCCGCACAGCCCGATCGGAACGATTGGTGCCCCTGTCATTCTGGCAACAAGAAGAACACCCTTCTTCGCTTCAATCAGGCTGCCGGTTCTGCTCCGGGTTCCTTCCGGGAAGATCAGCAGGCTTTCGCCTTGTTTAATGAGCCTGATCATGTTGGTCAGGCCTTCTTTATCAGCGGTGTTCGGCTTTATCGTCGTCGTTTTGATTACATTCAAGCCCAAGCCGGTTACAGCGTTATTGGACAGCTTCTCCCCGGCCACAAAGGTGGGATCGATCTGTTTTAATACCTTGTCCAGCACCAATGCATCTGAGTTGCTTAAGTGATTGCATATGAAGATAACCGGGGTTTGGAGGCCCTGTAAATGCTCCCCGCCCTGTACATGAATACGGGCATATTGTTGCAGGGATCTCCCGATAATCACCTTGGAAATTGAATTGCTCCATGATGCGGGTAATAATTGAATCAGCTTGGCCATTGAGACAGTTACCATGTGCTTCCTCCTTCCCCTTCCATTATACGATTTCACCCATATATTGCATATATCTTGTAGCAAAAAACCAGACCGTGAAGCACGGTCCGGTTTTGGATAATTCGTCTCAGATCATGTCCGTCATGGATTGGATCCTTACACGCCCAGGGGGGTGGCCGGGAACAAATCGTTTGCCTGTTGGTGGTCGCTCAAGAAATTGAACTGTTTTGGGCCGGCCCGGTATCAAGTCGAAGAAGTTGTCAGAGAAGATTCCCTCTTCCCCAGTCTTAAGCCACACCTGCCTAGCCAACACGTCGGTCTGCAAGGTGAAGCAGGTGCCGTCCGAGCCTGACTCTTCCGTTATCGTAATGTGCGGCGCTGCTAATTCCAACTCCCTGTCTCGAACCAAATAATGCTCCGCACTGCAAAGCACCTTCCCCTGCTCCTCCAGCTTGACGGCCACTACAGCTTTCCGTGGATCAGCTGCTTCCAGTACTTGATTTGCAGGCAGAGTGAATACACGGCCAGACGTATGGCTTCCCACTCCAACAGGAGCGGACCAGGAACGCAAACAGCCTCCATCCAACTCCAGCAGCTCCACCGTCAATTGCCCGCTAACGGGCTTTGGGCTATCCGATATCAAATAAATATCCAGATATCCGCCAATCGAACCGTCCACAGACAAAATCACGTCCTGAAAGCTGCGTTTCACCTCATATTGCAGCGCCTTCCATCGGCCATAATAGTCCAAACCGGCCCAGGAGGCCACAGGCCAGCAATCATTCATTTGCCAATAGAGGCTGCCCATACAATACGGCTTCTTCCGTCGGTGGGCGTGGATCGCCGCTTTCATCGCCAGCGCCTGCTGCACCTGGCTCATATAGAGGAAGCTTGGAAAGTCCTTGGGGTCCTTCAGATACCGGTCCATGTAGCCCTTGATAATCCGGTTGCCTGCACCGTTTTTCTGGTGCGCTCTCATCACCTCGGATTCCAGCTCCAAATCCTCCTGAACGGCATAACGCAGGACAGAATCCAGCTCCGGGAAGGACTGGAAGCCGTATTCACTCATAAAACGCCCCAGATTTACATTGTAGGATTCGAAGGAATCTCCGCTATGCCAGACTCCCCAATAGTGGATATCGCCCTGTGCTGAATTGGAGGTGGCATGCTGTTTTTCATCTCCGCCTAAAGAAACCATCGGGGATGACGGCCAATACGCTGCGTCCGGAGCATGTTCAGTTACCACTTCAGGAAGCAGCCGGTGAAAAACCGCCTCATAATCGCTCCACATTTGCTCCCGCTGCGTGGAGGTATACTGCTTTTTCCATCCCCAGCCCCCATTTTCATTGTACTGGGACCAAGCCGTATCTATCTCATTATTGCCGCACCATAAAGCAATACAGGGATGATTGCGCAGTCTGCGTAGATTATACGCTGCCTCCTCACGGATGCTGGTAAGGAAGGCCTTATCACCCGGATACATGCTGCACGCAAACATAAAATCCTGCCAAACCAATAGCCCGTTCTCATCACAGAGCTCATAAAAGATATCGTTTTCATAAATGCCGCCGCCCCACACCCGCAGCATATTCATATTGGACTCCACCGCCGACATAATCTCATGCCGGTACCGTTCACTGGTTACCTCCGTCAGGAAGCTGTCATTGGGAATATGATTGGCGCCTTTGGCGAATACCGGTACCCCGTTCAGCTCGATATAAAAGGATGCCCCAAAGGAGTCAGGCTCTTGCACGAGCCTAACTCTGCGTAAGCCGGTGCGGACATGCCGCTCCGCAAGAACATCCCTCCCGTCTGCCACATCGCAGATTTCCGCTGTAAAGGTGTACATGCTGGGCTCACCTAGCCCGTTGCACCACCACAGCTCAGGATGGTCTAAGCTCACCTCCAACCGGACTGTCTGAACCCCCTCCTCCAGATGCAAAGGCAGGCTCCAAACCTGTGCTCCAGCCAAAAGGCGCAGAAAAACATCCTTTGGACCATCCGATTGAATGTCTGCTATGGCAGTCAGTTGAGCCGCTTCTGCCGTTATCTCCCGTTGCCGGATATACAAATCAGTAATCCGGCATCCGGACCAGCTCTCCAGCCTGACCTCTCTCCAGATTCCGCTGGTTACAAAACGCGGGCCCCAGTCCCAACCATAATGATACGGGGCTTTACGGGCGAATACGCTGACCTTCTTATCCCCCATACCGCCTATTTCGGATTGGTCATTGGAAGCCGGCAAGGCATAACCCAACTTCTCCAGCTTGGGCAGATCCTCCAGCACAGGAGAGCGAAACTGTATCCGCAGCACATTGCCGGTGGGTTGGGCCAACCCCCGAACATCTACCCTCCAGCCGCGGAACATATTATCTGCAGACAGGATCCGGTGTTCATTCAGATATACGTCTGCATATGTATCCAGCCCGTCAAAAACCAGCTCCAATCCACTTTCTTCAATCCACTCCGCCGGAACATCGAAGATCGCTTGGTATTCCCAACTCTGTTTATCGATCCACTGCAGCTCCCGCTCATTGGTTCTGTAGAATGGATCAGGAATTCGCTGGTTCCGCAGTAAATCCGTATGCACACAGCCCGGCACTACTGCAGGATACCAGTTCTCCTCTTCCAAGCCACGAAATTGCCATTCCGACAAAGTTAAGGTGGTGTTCGCCATTAAGGTTGCCCCATTCGTATTGTTAGTTTTGTTATTAAAATGTTATTTATTATCACAGATTTGTTAGCATAACAAATTCAGGAATCTGGTTTTAGGGGATTATATGAAGCTCCGAAGCGATGGCGGGCGGCGGATATTATGATGCTGTTCAAAGGCATAAGCCAGGCTGATCAGCACAGGCTCTTCATACGCCCGGGCGGCAAAGGCAATGCCGAAGGGTACACCAGCCGAGGTGTAACCGGCGGGAACCACAATAGAGGGGTAGCCTGCCCGTGAAGTAATCCGTGCGCCGAAATCTGCGGGGAACAGCAGCACATCAAGCTCATGCTCGCACATGGTGGCATCAATTCCCTCCTCCTTGCAAAGCCGCAGGTCGGTGAGCCTGTCTTGTAGATATTGGGACTCCGTAAGTGTTCCGGTGGTGGTGTATTCCGCATCAATCAACGTGGATTGTCCATAACGAAGCGTCTGCACCGGATGGGCGTGGTTGAAGTCAATAATATCCTTGAGCGAGCGCATTTTGGCAGCGGGACCGAGTTTGGCCAGATAAGCACCAAGAGAGGACTTGAACTCGTTCAAAACCACAGACGAATATTTGATCTCCCGCGCCGTTCTAATATCCGCCGAATCAACAATGATTGCACCCAACTCACGCATGACGTCCAAAGCACTGTTGAAGATGGCAAGCTGCTCATCAGTAAGCTCCTCAAAATAATAGTCTCGGGGGATGCCAATACGTGCTCCTCGCAGCCCCTCTGCATTAAGGAAGGCCGTGTAATCCTTATGCCGCTTTCCCGCGCCTGTCCAGGTGGCGGCATCCTCCTTATCTTCACCTGTCAAAGCATTCAGGAGCAGCACCGCATCCCGCACCGTGCGGGCCATGGGACCGGCAGTATCCTGGGAGTTGGACAAGGGCAGAATGCCGGATCGGCTGATCAGCCCCACCGTAGGTTTGAGGCCAACAATGCCGCCGAGATTGCTGGGGTTCAAGATGGAGCCGGAGGTTTCCGTGCCCACGGACACGGTACAGAAATTACAGGCCACAGCTACAGCCGAGCCGGCACTGGAGCCGCCTGTTGGGGTGGATATATTGTAGGGATTCAGCACCTGGCCGCCGCGCGAGCTGTAACCTGAAGGCATACCGTTGGTCATGAAGTTGGCGAATTCCGTCATGTTCGCTTTGCCCATGATGACTGCCCCGGCTTCGCGCAATTTGGCTGCCAGAAAAGCATCCTCACCTGCATACGAATCGGCCAAAGCCAACGAGCCTGCGCTGGTATGCATCTTGTCTCCGGTATTGATATTGTCCTTAAGCAGCAAGGGAATGCCATGCAGGGGACTGCGCGGCCCCCACGCAGCACGCTCTACATCCAGTGCTTCCGCGATGAACAGTGCGTCGGGATTGAGCTCCAGCACCGAGTTGACAGTGAGCCCGTTCTTGTCATGCTCCGCTATCCGTTGGTAATACATAAGAACCAGTTGTTTTGCAGTCAACTCGCCGGATTCCATAGCCGCCTGGATTTGCGGTATGGTGGCTTCCACAAGCTCAAAACCCATGGGAATCATTCCTCTTTTCTGATCGATATAATATCATACAAACGCTTACATTAGCCTTATAAAAGAAGCCCGCCCGATCCGTACAACAGCTAACGGTCCGTGCAGGCTATCTTTAATGTTGCGATTCAATTACAGGTGTCTGCTGTATCACGCACCGGCGCGGACAAAACCTTCCTCCGCCAGATACTCCTCCGCCTCCTGCTGCGTCTCAAAGGCCATATCCAGGTTTGCTCCGGCATACAGGTACCACATATCTTCCTCGTGCTTCAGTTCAAGCTTGTTTCCGGCCGCATCGGTCCAATGGCTATTCTGCCTCTTGCCCTTCTTAGGGGTGGGAGCAGGAGTAGAGGATTCATAGGCTGCCATTGCAGCCATCGTGGCATCAAGCAAGGAACGGAGCTCGGCCTCGGAATACTCGCGGATATTTACAAGTCCCTTGCTGTCAACGGGATACCCCTTCAGCAGTCCTGCGTATACAAAACCGTTGCCATTGGGGTGCAGATGGTAGGCAATCGTTTTTTTCTCGTGGCGGCTCTCCTCAAAGTGGTAATTAACCCGACCAAGCGATACATCCTTGCGCTCCAGCTCGGGGTAGGAATCCAATACAGCCAGTTTCTGTTCAAAAGTCAGCATATCGCGCCTCCGGTTTGCGGTTGTTACGTTCAAGTACCCCATTATACCACATTAACTTCGAATTTCTTTACCGCACTTTGGGCAGAACCGGTAGGTTTCTTCCATCACCTTGTTCCCGCAATACGGACAATATTCAAACTGGCCTTCTTTCCTTGCAGGATCGGTTTCAGAAATGGCAGGATTGCTTCTATTGCGTTGATTCACAAACTGATTTAGCGGATCAGGCTCCTCCCGATGGTCCGTGATATCAAAGACCGACATCCGGTTTTGGCCCGTAGCATTCTTGAAGTGATAAATCCCCTGCATAATGGCCAAACCAACAAAAACAATCCCAAAAAACACAAAAAAGATAGGGGCCCCCATACTAGCCGCACTGATGGTCCAGAAGACACCAAACAACCCAACAGCAACACTTCCAACAGCCCCCATCGCAGATGGTCCACGGCCTGGCTTTATGCTTTTCATACGGTAAACCTCCCTTTTCACAAAATAACAGCATTCGCAGAGTTGTATTTCCTCATTCCTCAACCTTCATACGCTTTAATCCGCAGGCGAGCGGGTAGCTGTGTGCCTAACGGCGGTGAGAAACGCTATTTGCCTCAAAACGGGTGTTTTCAAAATCTAACGGAAGCAGGAGACGTTATTAGGTTAAATGAGAGCTTCCAACGGGCAAAATGATGCAAATAACGGCTGTGGCCGCCGTTAGATATTTTGAAGGGGTATTTTGGCCGAAATAAGGGCTCCCACCGCCGTTACAATTCACAGGGCCGGCTGGCCATTGCCTGGTCGTTCTTCAACAACCTTACTTAGTTAAATCTCCTTGTTTCCCTTCAACTCATTCCTGAGCTCCTCCAGCTCTTTCCTCATGAATATGATTTCTTTGGTGAGTCTTGAATTATCGATGGAGTACCGGATGACAAATGAAATGACGGCAAACACAACAATAATAAACAGTAAGGAAATGAATAAACCCATCGAACCAAATCCGCTCAAGGTCATCGGAACCTCCTAATAAGTATTTGCTATTCTGCTCGCGCAACAATGCGTGCAACAGCGGAATCCGCTTTAATGAACAGCGGCAAGGCTATGATCTCGAAGGCGGCCAAGTCCAATAGCTGTTCAAGATTAGTAAGGTTTTCCGCAATGAAAATGCCATTCTCAAATAGAAGCTTATGGACTTCGAAGGGATATTCATCCGGGGAAGGTGTGTCTAATCCGATCATTTTTATCTTTTTTCGTACGAGCAGCTCCGCAAACTCTCTAGAGAGAACAGGATGTTGTTCAAAATACAGTTCTTGTCCAAAGTATTGACTATGCCCTGTATACAGGATTACGATTGTGTCTTCGCTTATCAATTCTTCGTAGGCTTCAAGGTACTGAATGGTTTGCATTCCCGATACATCCAACACAATCCCTTTACCCATAAACGAATCTAACGGAAAATCACTTAAGTATAAATTAGAACTTGTCAGGTGCATCGGCCCATCAATATGCGTACCGGTATGCATATTGATCGTTAACTCATGATTGACAAATCCGTCGGCTTCCAGATGTTTCGTTTGCCTTAAATTCATCTCCGAATCTCCAGGATAAACCGGAATCCGATCCTGAAGCATATGAGTCAGGTCAATCAGCTTCATGGTTACCTCCTTAGTACTCACCGTTGTACTCCAAAAAACTAGTTCGCCTAACTCGCGCTACATGATAAGGGATATATAAGTTTTTCGCTTCTTTGATGTAAGTTTCCAAAAAATGAATTGTAGCTTCAATCATTTCATCCGAATGAAAAACAGTTTCATCCAAGTATCCACCTAATAAAGCCGAATCGCCTTTTATCTTAAGAAAAAGATATCCATATCCAGGATCCACAATTACTAAGTTTATAATCTCCTTTTCTGTCTGTTCCTTGAAACCATCATAAAATCGAAACATATATTCTTGCTCTTTGCAAAAAACATCTACATCACATGAAAAATTATCATGTATAAACTTCATCATGCCACCTAATTCCAAAAAAATTTTGAAATGAATGGCGCGACTTATCAGCGCAAAAGCTTTTTTAAAAACAAAAACCCCGCGGCAAAATAAGGTAGCCATCCGTAACCCTATGGAAATTTACTATTAGTACCTTCATTTACTAGTTGACATATTTAGTATTTTTATAACTTCTTCTTTGGTTTTTGATAGCTTTGTCATCATGTTATGAATTAAGTCATCAGTGAATTCCACTTCAATAGGCCCATTGAAATATGGAAGCTCAAAAAATTCATCACTCGACGGATTATCAAAGCCATAATGAGAGCAAGCCCATAAATCCCCCACCATAAATCATACGAATTAGTTTTAACAAATATTTCATTAAGAATTTTACCCATACAAGGCTCCTTCTGTTCATGTAATGCGTTCGACTTCACATTAGGATTGCCTTTTTCCCCATGGATTTGTCAGATAGGCTGTTATGGCTTCCTGTATATCCGTTTCCGCCTCTTCGCGGGTTAGTCCGATATAGGAAACATCATCAAAGCTCAGTTTATTGGCCGGGTTCCATCTGTTCTCGGAAGTGTCCGGAAATATGTAGGCAGTGACACGTACACATTGGTCCTTTACAAAGAAGGCAAATTCATACATGTCCTCGCCGTTTCTTCTCAATATGGAGTTGGAAACCCAACCAATATAATATAAAGCGTGCTGCTTGTTATGATTCACATGCCAATGCTGCATGGGAGGCAATCCATCCTCCAACGGTTTACGGAACTGGAAAGTCCGCAGCTTTTCCAACCATTCCTCGTCTATCGCTTCATACTGAAACAAGAGCAGCCCTCCTTTATCCACAATCAAAATACCTGCAACTTAACTTAACAATCTTTCCCTCAAGTATACAAGAGAATCCAATTTCTGCATATAAAAAACGCTGCAACCTGATAATCCAACTCATGACAAAAAGCCCTTTCGTTTCCCAATGGGTTTTATGGAAGGGCAATATCTTTTCGAAATTTTAAACTCCAGCCACATGGTTTAAGGATTCATCATTTTTTCTAGTAATGGTTTCATTTCATCAGAAACAATAATCACATCCTGAATTTGGTAATCCCCACCAGGTGCGTGATTGACCAATACCATTTGACCGTTTCATAACGTAACAAGCGAATATGACTTATAGTCTGCCTTAGAATCATCAAGTTCCCTTAGTTGATTAAATAATTCTTTTGTGGCTTTTGACTTTCGCTGTTCAAAAAATAAAGCTTGGAATTTTTCATAACTATTTAAAGAAATGGATTGCTTTAATTTAATAGCGGTTTCAATGGGGCCCTCTTCATTGTCTTTTGCACACCCTACAGCAATTACAATTAGAATTGTAGATACCAGGACTTTCATTACTTTATTAACCATCTATATTACCCCAATCTTGCATGTCCATGTAAAGCTTCATCTCTCCTCACCATCTTTGTACTCATATAATTTTACATACTCAAAGCCTGATGAAGCTAGAATATCATGGAGATACTTCTCTTGCTCTTCGATTGCTACATGATAAGGTGGTTTTTCATCGTTGAGACTAGCAAAAAGGATCCAACCAACATCCTCATTCGAAAACTTATATTTCCCTTCTAAATCTTTGTTGGGATACACCTCTAAATAAACTTGTTTTTCTTTGTTTAAGTTCCAGTAAAAATGCTTATACACATAGGGAAGTCTTGATTCCAACATGCTTTTGTTCTTATTTTTTGAGAAAGTTCTATTTAAAGGTTCCATAAAGCTTTGCAACGCACTCATGAGTGCCTTTTCATCCTTACTTTCACACACAAAACCATATTCAATCATTTTATCCATTTTAAAGTCCTCCTCTGCTCGCATCATAGTATTTAGTCCCCAAATGATAGGCCTTTCTCTTCGAGGGCTTGTCGAATTCTTTCAAGGGCTTTTGGTCCCATCCCATGTAATTTGAGAATTTCGGCTTCACTAATCTTTAATCACTCCCATTATTTTCGTTATTCAAAAACAAAGCGGATTCTCTTATGTTTACTCCACTTTTCTTTCATACTCTCATAATAAATATCTCTACCGTTATAAATAATATCATGGTATGTGGTTACCAAATGAGGGTAACGACGTCCGATATACGATTCTAATGCCAGGGCAGGCCTCGTGCCGGGTTTGATTCTAACCTTATCTAAAAACACCTGAATATCATCATCCAACGCGTGAATCATTGCATCTACATCTGTTATTCCAGGCAGGACCGGGGTGATAAACACCCATACTTGAATCCCTATTCGATGCAATTCATTGGCAGTTTGTATATTGCCCAGGACTGACATATCGTCTACCTTAGTGAGCTGATTGAGATTAGACAGCCCCAACAGCAAAGTAAATTGATCTCCCATTGCCTGGATGATATCAAGATCCCTGAATATAAGCCTTGAACCAGACTTCGTTGTCAACATACATTTCAGGTTGAGCTTATGGATTTCCATTAAGCATTTTCTCGTCAACTCATATTTCCGTTCTATCCCCATGTATGGATCACACCTACTGCCGATATACACAGGCTCCGTTTTACTCCAGGAGCTAACCTCTTGCTGAAGGACTTCCGCAATATTAAGCTTCACCTTCAAGTCGAGATTCCAATTTTCATCCTCCAGTTGGAAGCAATATGGGCAGCCTACCGAACATCCATCATATGGGTCAATAATCGGGATAGTTCCTCCGTCCGGGGGATACTCGTAAGTAACTGCATGGTTGACACAGATTTTTTTAATCATTTTACCATCTCCCTGTTTGGGTTAATACCAAGATGGTAAATGAATTGCCAAAAAAAGTATAGACTTATACTTAGCGATTTGTTATGATGTTGAATAAGGTCTTGAAAAAAATAGGCATACGCATCCATGGGTCATATGATGATCGATGGTTTTTTGTATGCAGGTACCACTTCTGTTATCCCGGATTTCCGTGATCAATCAAGTCAATTCCTGCTTTTCCGTTTCCATCTGACTGTTCAAAATTCTTCTGACCTCATCCTCTGTATAGCCTGTCTTGTGTGCAATAATGGATTCGGTCATGCCGGATTGATACATGTTAACCAGTGCCTGATTCATATTTTCTGCAATCTCCACGATATGATGATCATAGTCGTAGAACCGCAAAACCTTTTGTCCCCAAGGCTGTTCCTTGATATCATGCACAAGCTCAAAACCATTGGCGATAATCGTATCCCGCAGCGTATGGATATCATCAAATTCAAAATATACAGCCAAATTGTGTGCTTTGGATACAATGTCATCATGATCGATGAGTTCAGCAAAAAACGATTTTTTATAAAGTGCAAAACCAACTTCAAAGCCAACATTATAAATGCCAAAGTCTGCCTCTACCCTGCATCCCAGCAAACCTTCATACAGCATTCTGGATCTCCTAACATCCTCCACCACCAAAATAACCGCTTTGAATCCCACTTACATCCGCTCCATTTAGATCAGAATGTGTAATATCTTCATTCCATTTTCGGTTTCTCCCGTATCCACGAACCCTAATGAAAACCAATAGGGCTCACCATTTTCCTGATTGGCAGTTAACCACAGATTCTCAATTCCGAATTTCATAAACTCTTCCTTTATAAATTCGTACAGCATTCTGCCGAGACCCTTTTTTCTAAAGTCAGGGATAATATAAAATTCCATTATATATCCCCATCCCACACGCTCACTTCGATCCACTTTAAAATGGGCAAAGCCAATCATATGGGCATTGACCTTTATCCCAACTAACCATCGTTCCGTTTCATTTTGCCGATTCAGGATACTGTTAAGGAACTTGTTATGTATCTCCAAGGACTTATCGGGTGCTACTTCTTTCATATATGCATAACCTAAATTCAAAAACTCTTCGCAATGATTAGAATTCTGCCTGCTAATACGAATATAATCCACACTAATCTCCATTAGGTCTCCTTTTGCCCGCAGCACTTAAACGTAATTACTTCCATTGGTACAAAAAGCAATTGAATAGATTTTGAATAGCCTTCTCTACTTAACAAACGTATTCTTAACCCTCACGGATCTTAAGAAATAGGGTATCCATATCAAACATGTGAAAGTTCCTTTAGCAATATCCTTAGCCAAGCTTCCGTCATCTATTTCCCTCCAATCGGGAATTTGGAGCATCAATATATATTCGAACACAGAAATCAATAAACTTGCGCTATAAAAGACTATTATTAATCGGGGCACGATCATTTTCCGCTGATAGAAACGGACTATAATGTAAGCAGAAAATAGAATGATACCGATGTTCATAAGAAATTCGAATAGGATCGTAGGTGCCCATAAGTGATGATATTGTAATGAATCTTTCGAGGTTAACGCGGTCCAAGTCTCCGAATAAAAAGATGGGATAGAATAGCTGAACAAATTCACTAATGCTAATAATAATGTAAGTATAAGACCAAGCTGAATGAAAATAAGCCATCCACCCAATCCGGATTTACCCAAGGGGGTTAGATCATATTGATCCTCCCGTAATCTTGTTTCCAATCAATCACATCCTTTCGGAATAAACCTTTAAGATCATTGTTATTTATCTAACATTTGCTTCTTGAGTAACATGATTTGACCAATGTGATAGGCATTATGGGTGCATAAATTGGATACCACTCCCCACCATGGAGCATTGAAATATGTAGGTATAGTTGTAATAAGTTTAGAATCTTCACAATCCTGGAGTACCTTTATCCAGCTTTCATATACCGCCTCAAGCTTGATTAAAGTTTCTCCCCACTCATATTCATTAATGCCATGAGGATTCAAGTAAAAAGTTTCTTCGTTATCTAAATTAACAATCTCGATACGTTCAAGTTTAAATCTCTTCAGCCATTTCTCATTCCAAAAATGAAGATGATTCACGATTTTCCAAATCGATTGTTTGCATTCATTTTCTGCTGCAGCTTGCTCCGCCGTTAATTCCGCTAGTATTTCTTTGAGAGGTAAAAACCAGCTCTTATCGTTGTAACATGCAGTGATTTGGTCTATCAAAATAGATTTATAGCTCACCATTCATCCTCATTTCTTGTAGTTCATGTTAGATTGAGTATCTCGATCTTCTCATAAACAGAGCTTTTTTAAACCTTTATCCAATAATTGTGGTTGTATGGAGGGATAGGTCAAGTTACTCGGTAACTCCTTCATACAGCTAACTTGTCCAATCTCACTTTCAAGAGGCAAAGAACCAAGCTCCGTTACTTCCGAGTAAAATAAACCTCCATAGGATTCTTCACCACTATCGTGTGTAACAGAATATATTAACAAGGGATATAACTCAAAAGTCTTCGCACCTGTTTCTTCATAGAGCTCACGCCTTGCAGTTTCTTCAATTGATTCGTTTTGTTCTCTTCTTCCTCCAGGAATCTCCCAGGTTTGTCTGTCCTTATGCCTCACATAAATCCACTCATTATTATATCTGGTTAGGATAACTGCATATTTCAACTTGCTATCATCAATACTATTTAATTCATAAAAATGAACATGCATCTCCGAATCACCTACCTTACACCTTCGAATATTTATACAAAGTTACCATCAACTACCTCACTACATTAATCCTAGTCTACCATATCCATCCATAAATTAATAGAATGTTTGTTCGGTTTTTTACACTATAATTCTTGTATAATTCTTTTTATAGTCTCCTCGAGACTAATGTTAGACGTATCTATTTTGAATGTCTCCATGTCCTCATATAGTCTTTGCCTACGGCTGCTTGCTTCGAATTGTTCCTGCGTTCGGTTATCCAGTAACATCCGTTCTCTTAAGGATTCATGGGTGCAAGTTAATGTTATTCTTGTAAGCTCATATTCAAAATCTTGAATGCCCTCAAGAATCCTTTTTGTGATTTCTTCTCGATGCAGGACCCAACTCATTACAATATAATCAAAATTCGAATTACTGAAATAACTACGCAGTAAATAAATGATATTACGCTCCACCATCCTTATATTCTCTTCTGTAATCATCCAAGGATTCATCATCCAGCACCAATCACCATCAAGCCAAACTGACTTTGGAAGAGATTTATGCAGCTCTTTACTAACTGTGCTTTTTCCAACTCCCGGTACGCCATTAATAATTATCAATTTTTTCTTCATTGGATTCACCTACAGCTCCTCCGTTACGATGGAGTCTTTTCTTTTCTCTTTATTTCTTATTGATCAGCTGCCTGAAAAAATAAATAATTTTAGAATCATTTATTCCAACATCACCCGGTTCCTTTTTCCTTACATAATCTAAGATTTGTGCCTTTCGGTTTGGAACAATGAACAAGGGCAGTTTGTTGAAGGTAAACCACTCCATGTTTGCCGTTTTTGGCCCATTAAGAATTTGCTGTCCGCCGACACCCCTTCCAACCAAGATATGCTGAATATCCTGATACAAAGGCCTATAGTAACATCCGATCTTTCGAATGATCACGATTTCCAGCCCGGTTTCTTCCTTTGCCTCTCTAATTGCACACTCAAAATCCGATTCACCATTTTCTAGCGTGCCTCCAGGTAAATCCCAAACCGGACATCCCGCCTTTTTACCAACAACAATTTATCTCGGGCATTATTTATGATTATTGTAAAGATCTTGGCTTACAGACATTTATTCATTCGCCCCTTCACCAATGGCCCAACTGAAAGAGCCACCTATTCCGCGGCTCTTCCTCCCATGGACTTTCCATCTATACACCTCCTGTACTCGTTTAGCCATAAATACCTTAAGCCCCTACTTACGATTCACTTATGGGGAAGTTTGATTCTGTCTATTTCTTGATTTCCTTTGTTATACAAAACCATTCCTGAAGTGAAATCCAACTTTGTTTTTTAATAGGCGTTACTGTTAGATAAAACTCTCCTTCAGGTATTATTACGTCATACGCTTCATCTTCTATGTGGGCACGAATATGTTTTACGGCTAGACTGTTTCGACCGGCTAACATTAAGAACTGACCATTTTTAGTTTCAATGATCCTTTCTCGAATTTCATTGGTCCCATGTCCTGCATAATAGTATTTATACCTGTTATTAAACCCTCTTATTAACTCACCTGACCCTAACCGATCCCCCACTGTAAAAGTAAAAACTAATTTGTTGTCCACTACTTTCATGATCCGCATTTTAATATCTGAATTTAGCCTGTATTCAGTTTCCCTTTCTACAGTTCCTAGAGAATTCTAAATGTTATATAAAACCAGTACCGTAACACCTAGTATTAACTTCTTCACTGTTTCAAGAACCTCCAGAATCGCATTGTGCATACGAGACTTTGAACCATCTTAAGCAAATTTTATGATTTTATCCTTGCTAATCTCATCCCTTTTGATTAATAATCCTTCTCGATTGTAACCTTGGATTGTATAAGATAATTTCTTTTTTAATAACATAAATGCAAAGGTCTTATTAAAGTCCTTCATATAAAAGCCCTCCGGGTTTTCTGAGTTAATAATAATGCGATGACATCTATCGTTATCATATATTGCTGTAAACAATAGACAATTACCCAGAGTGTGCAGATAATAAGTGATAGGTTCAGGACTAGACAAATTAAAGTCTATTCCTTTCAAACTAATCAACCCATTAAATCTCCAGTTGAAAATAGATCTTTTGCATAACACTCCAAAGAAGTTGAAAGTTGAATGATTGATCATGCTTGAAAAGAATAGAGTTTTGGCCTTGGATGTAACTCTTCTCCTCACTATCCGCTTTGTGGATTTCTTGAAGTTTAGGATATTTCAGAAGGCTTTTGCCTATTATGGACTGAAAATCAATGTAGTTATCATTCACTGATTTATAACCTGCTCTCTTCAAAACTTAAGGTGATTGTAACGCTACATTGATGCCTAAGGTCCCCCGCGTGAAAACAGGATGTTCGAACTTCTACTCTACTCTTATTCAAAAAATTGCATATGCGTTTTGTTTTCCCTATAATATTCCATTCTGTCAATCAATTGACCTGTATGAAGCTCAAATTTATGTCCATCGGGGTCTGTAAAATAAATGGATTTTTTGTCCCTTTCATCTCGCTTTCTTCCAGGTAATATATTTACACCTAACTCACTCAATTTATTAGTGTAAGCTTCGTATTCTTCATCCAAGATGGAGAATGCAATATGCGTGTACGGCTTATTCAACTCGCTTCTGTCAATATTTGCTTCCTCATTTAACGCTACCCATATGCCGCTCAAATCAAAATAAGCAAGTTTTCTGCCCTTGACCAAGATCTTGGCGCCAAAAACCTGCTCATAAAACACAATTGATTGTTCTAAGTTGGATACAGAAAAGCACAGATGGTTTAGCCCTTTAATTTGCATAAATGCTTCACCTCTGGATCAGTTTCAAGATTTCATATGAGTTTCAAAATCCGTTCCACGGTCTCAGAAACGGTTAATTCCGTTGTATTAATCCTGGGGTAATCCCATTCATCATATATTTGCCTGGTATGTTTGAGGGCTTTTTCAATCCGTTTCCTCACACTCCAGAATGACGGGGTGAAGTTCAAATTCAATTTTACTATTCCCCAAAAGCTGAATAACCGAATCAAAGATTTCCTTTCGCGGTCCATGAAATCCGTACGGGAATATGACCGTTTCGATAAAATCACATGTAAAACTGTTTATCATCAACGCGCTAATATTTGCTTTGAAAAGTTCGATGGTGTCGTGGTTAACTCAAATGGGTTTATGCTCACTATCGATACAAGCCGAATTTGGCAGGTGACTATGAAGTGCTTTACTGACAGTCGATTTGCCTATACCATTAGCTCCGCAAATGAAAATGAGCTTTTTCATGCGATGCATCATTCTCCTTAGGATTTCTGCATTTTCATCAAGAAAATTGATTTACATGATCGAGAGCACTTCGAATATCCTGAGCGATCATGGTTCGTTTGCTTTTTTCAATATTAAAGCTATCTCCCGTCTGCGTGTAGGAAGGATAAAACCTTATTCCTTTATGGATGTATTCTTGGTTGCGGATCTTATAAGTTGAACCGGCAGAAATGACCCGCACACCATCTTTCCGCTTGAATATGTAATTAACCGCCTTAATGGCGAAATCCCCCATACACATGATCACACGGACATTGGGGAACAAGTCTATCTCTTGCTCAAGAGGAAAACTGCAGCTCTTAATGGTCTCCGCGGAGACCAAATAGTCTTTTTTTGTGCATTTTATAGCAGTTGTCAAATAAATCCCTTTATCAAGTAATTCATCGGGATGCTCTATCTTCAATCCAGCATCCGCAAAAGCCGTTTGCGTTGTTTGAAAAAACGTAGCATGAACTCCGCTATAAAAATAATCCTGCATTTTCTGAGGGATGGCTTCTGAAATCATGATCATTTTTATATTTTCCGCCTTACAGTTGACCACCGGGTATAAAGCTTCCATGTTCACATCCTTGCATATCTGTTTACAAAAGGGATTGATCTCCGTGTGCAACTCAATCATCCTCTCTCACCATACCCGTTTAGTTTGGATCGTATTTAACAGCCCTTCATCTTTTTCCAATACTTCTTACTCCGCACCTCCTCCTCCTGCTGCTGGGCAGATTAAGAGAAGACCGTCAACCTGGGAAACACGTTTATGAATAATTCCCCGGACTAAAGACCCGCCATAGGATTCACCTGCTATCCCTATTTATTGTTCACCCGTACCCCTATGAATGCACCTGCAACACAGCCATATTTTTACCACGATAATCTTGAAAAAAGCCTTCCAAAAACTCCATCCACTTTTTTTCGGGTTCGATATTAGCGGGATGCTGGTTAAATTGGTTCTCGAAATCTAAAATCGGCTTATACCCGAAATCCTGCTCAGAATGCCACATCCCATCCGGAGTGACCACAGAATACGGCAATACTTCCTTCATCAAATCAGATCCTTTTTCTATACCATCCAACCGGAAGCTGTCCCAACGCCCTTGTAGATTAAACGTGGTAATCCAGAAATATAATCCATTCTCTATACCTTCATCCTTTCCATGAACCTTCAGGTGTTCCTCAAATTCGTCCAGATGATGAAATCCGTTTCGTTTTGCAATTTCTAATGTTTCTTCTTTTGAAAAGAATTGTTTATAAGGTTCAACCTCCAGCTCGGAATTATAAACAGCGATGTGGTTTTTCAGAAAGTCATAAACCGTTTTATCATTCGTTAATAAATCATCGGGCAAAACAACATAACAGATGCTTTTCATCACAATCACCATCCCAATATCGGTTTACATTATCGTTACATGGGTTTGTAACAAGCTTGTGTCGGGTTATCTGCTAATTTCTGACCTACTGAAATCCATCTTATATTCATGGATTCATCTGATTCTTTATTTTCTCTTCTCAAACAATCAAAAATATTTTCATTTTCACTCGTTATCGTTGACTCTATTCAATTGATTGGTTTCTGCACTTTCAGTTAACTTTGCAGACTCTTCCTCAATTTTTCTCACGATAAAGTTTCCTTGAATATGGATTCCTTTCGTAACCTTCAAAGCCAGCCACATAGGAAGAAATAAAAGTACTGAAAAGATGACGCCAAATATTAACATAAACAAAGGGGGTCCGAGTAAATTAAAGATGGTTTCCTCTATTCCTGTAATTTCCCTTCCATTCCATGTTGTCTTAACATTACCGCCAAACATAGAAGCTATTGCAAATATAACACCTAAGATGCTACCGAATGATATTGAAATGGCTGCATTAAATTTAATGAATGAGACAAAACGTAAGTGTTTGATAACGATTTCATTTTTTGTCAATGACTTTCCCCCTTAAATAGGATTACCTCAATTGCATTTAACGTTCCCGTGATGGCCATTTGGCGCCGTCACTTAAAATTTGCAGGGTTGTCTGCTGATTCCGCTTCCCCGAAATCCTTCTATTAGAACAAGGTCGCCAGCCCGCCGCGTGAATACGACCTTATGTACTGATGTCCGCTTCTTCGTACTACCTCCACAAATGCTCTACCCTCACCCCTCGAGTATCTATTTCTAGCTTATATATGTCTGGGTTCTTCAGATTTTTCCATTCCTCAAAACCAAATTCCTTTGTATAATGCCTTATAATCAAGGATAATAATGCTCCGTGCGTAACTACAATGATATTCGATTCCGGCCTTTCTAGTTGTTCCTCTATAACTTCAATCCCTCTCCTCATTGCTTCGTTTGAGGATTCTCCACCTTCAAACTTCAAATCCATATCTCGATAAGTTGCTTCCAGTTTACCCATCCAATTCTCTAAGTCAGTTGTACTTAATACCCGTTCCTTCAATCGCTCATCAATTAATATCTCCTTTTCAATAGTGTTAGCAAATGGGGTTATAGTCTCTATGGTCCTTACAAATGGACTTGATATTATCATTTCAATATCCTTATCCCTAAAAAAATCAATTAATCGGACGGTATCTTCCTGACCCTGCACTGTCAAAGAATCTTCAGGTGCTTGGCCAACCGCCTCGCAATGGCGCACAAGATAAATTACTTTCAATAAATCACATCCTATTAGTCATATCCCCTCAATGCCTCTCCAAAACCAAGGTTCTACAATGAAATCCCCATCTTCCTAACTGATATCTAGCTCTTAAATGTGTTTTATTAAACTTACTCGAATTACTTGATCCCAAATTCTTCCACGACGCACTTCTACATATCCGAGCTTTCTATTTAATTCTATAACATGTTCATTTTCTGCTTCTGTATGAGTATAGATTAGGCTTACACTATGCTTTTTAGCCTCTATCTCGATCGCTTTCTTAAGGAATGTTGCCAACTCTTGTCTACGATATTCTGAATTCACCCATAGATTGTATATTTCTAAAAAACGTCCGTCTTCTTGAAAAAGGTTGCGATCCAATTCACTAAACGCAGTTTTCCAAGGATACGGATTGTCCCTATTACTTATGCGATACATAATATACCCTATACATCCGTTTTGTTCTGCATCCTCTAAAACTAATATTCCCTTTTCTTCATCAACTATAAATTGCTTTAGTTTTTGTGTGTGTCTATCAACTTCTTCAATAGTCATAACATCACTATTTGAAGTGTAACCTTCATTTAATAAATCAGTTCTCACAATGAAGTCAAGATCGTCTATATTGGCTCTTCTAATTGTTTGATTCATTATCTCACCCCGCGGAATTCACTCATACCACAATCTTTTTACTTCTTTTAATTCTAAATCTTTAAAAAATAATTTATAGATATCTGGTTTCTTTGTTTGATTCAGGAAATCCCATCCGTAAGTCGAATCGAAATAATTCATCATCAATGTCATTACATTCCCATGTGTTCCAATAACAATCTTCTTCCCCTTATATTCTTCTAAGATATATGTAATCACTCCAACTGATCTATTCTGGCAAACAGTGTTAGACTCTCCACCTGGCAATGCATAAGTGGGATCATCAAACATCCTCTTCATAGCCGGCATAAACTCTTCATCCGTAATTATGCAGTCTGAAAAGTGCCTTTCTCGAAGATCCTCAAAAATCTGAATATCTAATTCTAATGCCTCCGCTAGCCCTTCTACGGTTAGAATGGCTCGAGCATAGGGACTGGATATAATTATATTAATTCCTTCATCTTTTAATAGTTCAGTGATTTTCCCTGCATTCTTCTTTCCCTCTAGGGTAAGGCCCCTGGTTCTTTCGTTTCCTTCCGTATATGGTGACTCTGCATGCCTAACCATATAAATAATGGTCTCCATATAGCTCTCCCTTTGGCTCAAAATGTGCACAATTACTCGGATAATCCATTACAAATATGCAAGCAATTCTCTAATTGATGTTACTTTCATTACTTCTTTATCATTCTGAGAACTCATACGATCGTATAAAATCGCCTTCATTCCAAGTTCGAGTGCTGGTTCCAGGTCCACTTTATAGTTATCCCCGATCATTAAGCAATCACTTGAATCCACACACATCTTGGAAAGAGCTGTTTGGAAAATCTCTAATCTCGGTTTACAAATTCCTATTCCATAACTAAAGGTGTAAGTCTCAAATAAGTCAAATACATTAGCTCGTTCAAAGCAATGCTTCATAACGTCATCAAAGTAACAAGTATTTGAAATAACGCCTAGCCGATACCCTCTATTACGAAGTTCTATCAATATTTCTCAGTTAAAGTAACCTTTCTTGATTCAATCTTTCTCATCCATATATCGTAAAATCCAGTTTTCACTTCATCTATTGAAATCGTTGAGCAAAATTGACTTAGGTAATCTGTAAGTAACAATAATCCAAAATGAACTTTAACCTCATCTGAATCACCGTTATGAAAATGGAATAAGGTATTACCTATTATTTTCACTTTGTGTTATTTATTTTGGGTTTTCCTCGTCTTATAGATACAGGTGGCTCCGCTGCTTCATTAAGATCGATCTTTTTATAATGTTCAACTGTCGGAAATGGATCATAAAAGGGATGTAATAATTTCTTCCATTCCTGGTATTCCTCTGATTTTCGAAATCCAATGGTATGATCCTCAAGAGTATTCCAGTGTACTAATAATATATATTTATTGGTGTCTTCCATACATTTTTGTATTTCATGATTAACGTAGCCCTTCATCTTTGAGATGATTCCCGAAGCTATCTTAAAATTCTGCTCGAACTCTTCTGTTAACCCAGTTTTCACTTGCAATATGGCTACTTCTAATATCATTGTTATCAATCCTTTGGTTTTATTGTTGTTAACCCCGTCCATTGGATTTAGTCGGTGCAGGTTTATCGGCTGAATCCACTTCTTCGAAAAGCCTCTGCAGATAAAGTAAATTTTGCACGTAGGCAAATTACACTCTATAGGACCAATACCGTCAGGCCGCCGCGGCGTAAATCAGTAATTCAATGCCGCAGTCTCTACTTACAGAGGCTGGCATATATATTTCCACCTAAAAATAAAGATGATTCCTCGCATCTGACTATTTGTTTATTCTTATCAAATCGCATAGTCCAATGACTCTTTTCACTTTCATTGAACAAACGCACAATAATATTTAGATGATCAACAGGCTTTATTGTATTTAACAAATACTTGACATGCTCAAGAGAAGGAGTTTCTGTAGTACTAAAAGAATAGATGGTTGACTTATCGGAGTAATATATGATTTCGTCATATGTAAATTCTTGCTTTAAGACTCCCTTATAGTACGTTTTTGTTTTCTCAACATTTTTATAGTATTCTTGTAACCTCCTTGATTCGTTCCATTGAACCACATGTTTATTTGCAAAATCGAAGTAGGCAGGAATAGATAGCAAGAAAAGCGGGAGTACTATCAATATTCCTAGATTTGATAATTGATCAGAATGCACTTTAGGTAGGAGATAAATAAAAACCATGAGGATGACTGCAGCAACATAAAGAACCACAACCGCTGAAATGGGAGCTGATGCATCAGAAAAAAATCCAACGAATTGTAATTCAAGAAACACCCTAGCTATTAGCCATAGAATTAGGATTGCTATCATACTTGATACTTGAAATTTTTTCATTCTTCACCTTCCTTAATGTTGTTCCGACTAACGGTCTTGTATTCCCCCCCTCAAAGGCTTAAGGGGTATTTGTCAGGTCCAACGAACTTAGTCGGCACAAGATTCTTACTATTCCGCACCTCGAAAAAATCATCATCGAAGAGCATGCAACTCACTTAAATATTTTAAATAATCCTGTTTTTTGTTTTTCATATAACTTTTCTAATGTTATATATTTCTCCCCATACGTATTTTGTATGCTATGTATTCCAATTTCTAGCGACTTTAACAATGTTATTGCCTCTTTACTCCCCCGATTTTTCGTCTGTAGCTCTGGTAAAATACATGTTGAGTAATTTTTCTGCATCTCAGCTTCTACATGATCTTTTGTTAAATGTTTTATGCTGTGTATTGTATTAATGATTAGTGCCGAGACCCCTGCAGCAATTATATCAAGACCATATTGAGTGAAACCTGTTTCACCCAAGGCGACAAATCCATATATGGTATTTTTGTTATTAAAAAAGAACCTGATTACAAACGTGTTCTCTCTCATCATCAAGAATTGATCTTTGTATCTTAATGTCATCATCATTAGGTTCGTACATTTTTACCTCCCGGTTATAAATTACATATTCCTTAGGGTCTATCACATAACGATAAGGCCTGTTAGGCAGTAACAATCTTAACTCCCCTGATTTTTCTTTTTTAACCGATTCTATTTTTAGAGTATTACGGATTATGTATTATTGTTTTCAAGATTATAGATCGGTTTAGTCAGTGTGTCTAGGGGGAGTCGTTTGAAGTCGCGCGAGGCTTAAACCATTTCTTGACCGGCTTGAGTGTGACTTTAATAAGTTCAAACGTACTTCGTTATTAATCCCACCAGCATACTAATCCTTCATCAATCCGAACTTGATCTGCTGTCTTACTAAATTCCAAAAACTCCTCCATCAATAACTTGTCTACGTCTTGATCATTTACTATCATCCCTTCGATCGAAACTCTATAGTCTTTGCGAAATGGTGAAACAACATAACCATATACAAGCACATTTGGATACCTTACTAAGAATTCATAAAAATCCTGTACCTTTGGAGCATTATTCTGTTGTTCCTCAAGGTTTATAAACCTCATTTCGATTAATTTTTTTAATACGTCAATTTTAATTGGCTCATATCGAATTATTCGTCTAGTCATAGCCTTATCTTCCCAATTTATCTCTAGTTTCAATAAACTGTCCCTTGTTTTGTAATCAAGATTGTAAAAAAATCCATTTCCGGCATCCATGAACTCACCCTTGGCTTTTATTATATTAAAAATTATGACAAATAATATGGATAGCGTTGTTAATTCACTAGCCGTTAGGTCCGTCGCGTGAATGTAGCGCATACTTAATATGACCACTTTTAATACCTGACATCAAACTTCAAACATCAAACATTTACTTCATCAAAGTTATAAATAACATATACGAGTTGACACAAGAAAAAGAATAAATAGCTAACGTTTATAATCAAACAAAAATAAAGTCTTTTTGATTTATTCATGTAATCATCTTTATGCATGCTTCCATTTTTGAATTGCCTTTTATTATTCATTTGTAATTTTAATAATTTAATCAGCTCAAATATTCCCATAATGCCCCATAACAAGGTAAAAACTAAACAAAGTGCATTAACAAGTGATAATAGAATACTTAATCCAACATCTGAAGTCCTAGCAAACTTAAAGCATAGATGCGCTACAGCTGTTATAGTGACCAAACATAATCCTACATAACTTAATGTTGGTTTATAATAATTTTTCAATGTCATTCCTTACCTTTCTTTATCTCAATTTCTTTTGCTAAAATCCACCCGTTTAGTCCATAGGCTGAATATATAATGTAGTACGTATATTTATCATTTATTAATATGGCATCCAATTCTTCTATGGTTTTGTAATATATAGGCCAAAAATGATTCTTTCGTTCGTCAAGTATTTTGGCGTTTTGTTCAAAAAATAAGGATGTGGGATACTCAACAATGCTTTGCTAATTCAACCTGGTAGGATATTATCTCGTTATCATGTACATAATTCATATTGTGATTCATCCTTTTTATTTTACAATGATCTTTAGGGGTTTTCTGCTTAAGGGCCTACGGTGTTGGTTTCTCATGGGGTCTTCGGGACTTTGCATTTAGTTTTTATCCCTTTTTTTATGCTTTTCCATTTTATATTCCATCCAAGTTCCATACCATAATAAAAGGCTTCCAGGCAAAGTAGTAAAAAAATAAATTTTCTTTGATGTCACTATTCCCATCGGCACCAGTACATATAGTGCTGTGATGAGACTCCCAATAATTTGAATTACTTTATGTTTATAAATTTTCATATTCCTGAACCCCATGTGAAGTTGTAGTTCTACTCCTTAAACATTTATCCAAGAAGATATTGAAAATTAAATACGGTGCTTTCAAGAGAACTACGTGTACTTCTGCGAGCACGAGTAGCTTAAGATCCGATAAGATCGGTGGGCTTCGTCACTATGCCTGGTAGGCTGGTGACTAATGATTGACTCCCTCTACTTATGCTCGCAGGGTTGTGCTCGCAGTTCGTCCAGGTAAATTTCCGAGCCATTCCAAATACTCAGTGCCATCGGGGCCCGCCGAGTGAATACGGTAACTATATGAAGAACTTAACTTTATCGAAATTCAAAAAGTCTTTCTTTTGTTATTTCATATGTTATTGCATCATATTTGTCTCCTCTTATTTCCCGTATACCGATTCTTCTTTCAATTTCCTGAAATCCTAGCCTCTTTGCTAAATTCATCATTTGTAAATTTCCTGACCATGTTTGTGTATATTGCCTTAATAACCCGCGTTCTGCAAATAAATAGTCAATCCAACATTCTAATGCTATTCTTCCATTTCCCTGACTTCTATAACATACCTCAGGAATATCTATTCCGACTGCTACTTTCTTGGGGTCCCCATTGATGAAGTATGATGTTACCCATCCGATATGTTTTCCTGATTCCAAGCATACCTCTAATCTGCTTCGAGATTTATTGGTTCCTTGATTAATACGTCTTTTGATATTCGTCATCATCTCATCAATCTTTATTCCATCTTTACATTCCCAAGGAGCATCCCAGTTCATCCATTCCGTATCCGTTGTATACCATCGGACATAATCATCAATATCCTCGATTTGAAGGTCTCTTAAAATAATTTGATCCTTTTTGATTATCATATGTATTCCCCTTCAAGAGTCTTTCATATAATGTTCCTCGCATTCGCGAATTCCCATATGGAGTCGCCCGCGGCTCCATGCTGTTTTATAAGAAGTCAGCGCCTTCTTTGAAATTACTACCTCTTTTTAACATTCCTCTTACTTTAATAATTAAATCTACTATTTTATACCGTTCTCATTTGCATCCTTTGGTTTATTCCAGACTAAAGAATACCGGTAATAAAAACGACGTCTGATTATTGCCCCTGGAAGGATTCCGTGAGCTACTTGGCGGATCTCACCTAAAGATTCTTTTGGTTCTGCAGTTCGCACACCTATAACTTTCATCCCTCCATGAACTCTATCCATAAGACGGATTGGAAGTAATAAAAGTCCCGATATTATATAATCCATAATGGATTTATTCGTTGCTAACCCAATTATCAAAATTCGCCCGCCCGGTGCGAGTATTTGGTGCATTTTTGACAGCGCAGCTCTTACATCCATATGGTGCAAAGTCGCAACACAGATGATAGTATCGTAGCGTTCCCTAATTTGCATTGTAAGAAAGTCATCGTATATTAAAGATACATTTGATACCGATGAAAGTCTCTCTTGTACGCGTGAAATGATTTCTTTATGAGGGTCAATTCCTACAACTTGCTCAGCAAACGGGGCAAGTCGATGGAGTAATAACCCGTCACCGCAACCTATGTCGAACACTCGTCCACCGCGTATCTTTACATCAGCAACTAATTCATCGTGAAAGCAGTATTGTGATTCCAATATTTCTCCATACCATTCCCCTTCTTTGCCGTGAATGAATACAGCACCTAGAATTTGCTCTAGGCTTTCCGGTTCTAGGCGGAATTCTTATAGCATTGTTGTATTCACGAAGCCTCACTGGCTTATGACCGACGGACTTAGCCAGTGCAGGGGTGCCTGCTAATTCAGCTTCCTAAAACTTCTGCAAATCTAGGGCTATAAGGCCAATCGCGTGATTACGGTGTTATCGGATGGATACGCATTCATCAAAATGTTGATTAAATCTATCTAAACGTGTTTAATTAATTCTCTAACTGCGTCATTCAAATTTATGTATAATTAATTTTTCATATATGTCTTTTCCCATTATTTATTTCCATTTGTCTTATCTTCAATATATATGTCGAGTGCCTTGATCCCTCTGTGTGCTAACCTAATAAATAGAATTAAACAATATATCCCTGTTCCAGCTAATGCAAGATTAAAAAGCATAATTAAGATTGGAAAAAATGTAAAATAAGCTCCTGCAGATTCTGCATCCATGTACAATCTTCTCCTTCTACTTTATATTGTTTTAATTATTTGCGTATCTTTCTGATAACCTTGCTATATTCACGCACCCTCCTGGCTTATGGGGCTCCAGTTCGTGTCCGACGGACTTAGCCAGTGCAGGGCTATCTGCCTGAATCCGCATCCCCGAAATATCTCCTGCAGTCCAGGGGCCTTCAGGCCAGCCGCGTGAATACGGTGTTATGTGAAGTAACATGATTTCATCGAGGTTGCTTTCTGAGTTTTGTTCAAGTTTTCATCTTTCTCAATACATTAATTTCTTCTTCAGTTAGTATATCTTCAATATTGGGTTCTCCAATTTCTTCTATTAACTTTAATTTCAGTTCTCTCTTTGTTATCCATTCCATCTCTTTACTCATCGTGGTTCTTGGATGTGGCTCGATATCTTCTATTATGTCTATTGGTTCATTAACTATATAAAGCAAGCCTTTTTCTCTTCCATTATGTTTAATAATTCCTTCGTCATTAATAGAAACTATTAGAGGCTTATGTGAAAAAATACAAGCCAAATTATAGTGCCTTGTTATAGTACTTCCTGTCCTCAACTCTGTGATCTTCGCTGGGCTACCATGATACCATTTCCCCACTGTAGATTACCCCCAAAAGGTAAATATTTTCTAATGACCTTTTGATTATCTGTAATTTAATCTCTTCATGTTATTTCACATAACGTCGTTGTATTCATGAACCCGAGAGGCTTAAGGTCCGTTAGGACCGTGTCGAAGACTTAGCCTTGCAGGGTTGTGCGCGCAGCCGGTTCAGGCAAACTGCCGAACCGCTTCTAGCACCAAGGCCCTTTCAGGCCCGCCGCGTGAATACGGTGTTATGTGAAGTTCCCCACTTCTATGCATACGCCTTAAAAATTCTTAAAGTTCTTCATTCTTGTCAAGTCTCAAATAAATACTTCTTTCTTTAAATCCCATTGTCTTCCAAAAGCTATACCCTCTATCATTCCAATGCATTACTTCAATATCAATCTCATCTGTATTTAATAGTTCTTTCAATTTCTGAAATGCTAGCTTCCCATACCCGCCTCTTCTACTATCACGACATATAAAAAATTGTCTCAAATATATTGGTTGTCTGTTATGGTTAACTAGAGCATAGCCCTTAATCTCTTCACGTTCCTTAAAAAAATAGGCTTTATAGTCTGTTCTCAGGAAGGTCTTCATCCTATCTTTCAATTCGTCTAAATTCATTTTGTTGTCGTGTTGTTCATCTTCAATAAGTTGCTTATTTAACGCGGCTAATAATTCCAAATCAACATCTACGGTCAAGCATTCCTGGATGTACAACTCACCCACGAAATCACCTACTAAAATGTTTTTTGAATTTAATCGTAATTGGGGAATTACACATAACGTTCTTGTATTCACGAACCCGAGAACCTTAAGGAAAGCACAGAACCATAAGCGCAACTGGCTCCCGACCGGCCGCAACGCAGTTAGGTTCGCAGAGGTTGTCTGCTGATTCCACTTCCCCGAAATGCCTCTTGCAGACCAAGGGCCTTCAGGCCCGACGCGTGAATACGGTGTTATAGGATGTTCCGGCCTTCTTAGAGTTGCTACATAAAATATTCTTACAAAGGTTATGTGATCTTTATTCTTTATTCGAGTCTTTTCTCAAGCCTTTAACTAAGCCTTTAACCATGTCATTTTCACTTTTTGTTACTTTGGGTTTTCATCGTCTTGTAGATATGGTATCATTTGTATAAGAAAAACCGAGTGCTGCGAACACTCGGCTATACAATTGGCTTGGATGGTTTATTCCCTTCAAGTTCCAGGCAATAAAAACCCACCTTTGGCGGTCAACCTTGGGGTGGGTTTTTACTTTCTCTTGTTGTTCGAATTGATGTAAGTTAAAAGTGCAAGAATGAACATTCCAAATAGGAACAGGATCTGGATTGCATCTTTAACTTCCATGGTCTCACCTCCTTTCGAAGGGAAACCATGACCCACCCAAGATTCAATTGTACTTTCCTAGTTTACCACATCTATCCATCGATTGATAGAATGTTTGTTCGCTCTTCTCTGGTATATGGTTTGCCGGAATTTCCTATCTTTGTACATTCTTTCACATAACGTTGTTGTATTCACGAACCCTCACCACCTTAAGGAAGCATGGATCCACCAGCGCAGCTGGATCCCGACCGGCCGCGACGCGGTTAGGTGGTGCAGGGTTGTCTGCTGATTACGCTTCCTCGAATAGCCTCTTGCAGACCAAGGGCCGTAAGGCCCGCAGCGTGAATACGGTGTTATGTGAAGGGCCTGACTTCTTTGAATTGCTAACTTATCTCTTGTAATTTTTAATCACTTGCCTCTAAATAATTCTATACAATTGTTGCACAATATCCTGATTCTTTACCTTTCTTAACTGCATTGATATAGCCTTCAAAATAAAAAGAAATATCATCTTCTTTCCCATTTAAAACTCTGCTTCTTACTTTATCAAATGCTAATATTGATATTGAAAATTTTGGCTCACCAGTAACTAAAACTGGTTGCTCTCTATCTTGTATCCAATAGTAATTTCCACCGTAATTCCTTCTAGCAACTTCGAAAATGTAACATCCAAACATAGAAGCAATTGAGTCTAGAGTACTTTCATCTATTTCAAAGTCATGTAATTCTTCTAGAATATCATCTACTTTACTTAAACTTTCAATACTAAAATCAAAATTACCTTTATCAGAAAAGTTATTTGTAAAGCTTTCTGCTGTAGTAATAATGTCAAGCTCTAATTTCTCCTGCATCAAATTAGCCTCCGATTTTTATTGTTTTGAAATTTTGAATTTCGAGGTTTCAGGCCTTTCACATAACGTTTCTGCATTCCCGACGTTCAAGCGGCTTAAGCTGCCGGGCTGAATAGCTAAGCGATCAGCCCATGCCGGGTGGCTCCGCCACTTAGCCGATTGAATGTGTCGTCTGATTCTGCTTCCTTGAAATACCTCTTGGCGACCAAGGGGGCTTGTCCCCCGCTGTGGGAATGTGATGTTAGCTGAAGTTATGTTAGCTGAAGTTATTACCTTCATAGAAAAACTTACATGACTTATTTTGTTAATTCACTTGAGAGCCTGATTATTTCATTTAACTTTTGTTTAACTTCATTATTCGTAACATGTTCTTTAGGCGTTAGATTTTCCTCTACAACTTTTGATGCTTGCTCATCATATAAAGTAGCAATATTTTCGATTAACTCTGCACTCGACTCTTGAGTTTCTCTTCTTATTAAGACAACGTATTTTTTTAATAGCTCATACATTATTGTTGCAATTGATGCTACAGAAATTGCAAGCAAGATTGAGTTGAATTTAACAGAACTATTCTCATTTCCTGACGCATGTTTAATATATCCGCTATTATTATCATCAGCATAACTAGCATTAAAAGCATTTTTCTCGTCTCGTATCCAGAAAATCATAGAAACTTCAGCATTCTTTGATAATCTTGATAGGTTAACAAGTAATTTATTAGATTCAATTTTTTGCTTTTCAATAGTTTCGGGACTGTTCAATTTATATTGATAAATTGGTCCATCCATTTCTATTACTAGATTAAGATTCTTTGAGGGAGAGCCACCATTATTCTTTACAGTCACAATTCTGATTGTATTTGGTATTAAATTAGATTCTTGTTTATCAATGTTATTAACTATTATTTCATTTAATTTATCCGGCAACTTAAAATCGTCTTTTGTTGAAATTAAGACAAGTTCTGGTTCTCCAAACTTTCCTAACAAATTGTCCCCAAAAAACATTACAATAATTGCAATCAATAAACTAATCACAGAAATAGCCATTGTAATATTACTTTTTAATCTACTTTCAACCAATTTAAGGCCCCCTTATTTCTAAGGTCACATATTATCCATTCAGATGGAATACTATCGTCTTTGTAACAAAACTCTATATATTGAAGTTTCTGTTGTTTAGTTTCTCGATCAATCATTTTTCTTATTTCGTTAAGTCTACTAGAATCAACGTGATCGAATGGACAGTCTGCAACTAGGAGTCCACTTGAATTTAGAAAAGATAAATCCGTATGTTTTACTGTTCTTATTAATAAATTTAAAAATTCAATTAATCTTCTCTCACTGCCCGAATAACTAATGATACTTGAATACACTCTAAGATTTAACTGTTCAAGGTAACTATTATATAATTCATCTATTAAAGAACTTCTTTCAGAGTATAATAAATCAGACTGTCTACTGATATTATCGTAGGCTTCTAGAGCTTGGTCTAATATCTTCTTGTTTTCGAATAACTCATCGTACATATTAAAAAATTCCTTTTTTAATATTCCTTTAATGAGTTCGGCATCATTATTATTCACGCTATTTAGGTTTCTTTCAACATTATTGATATATGTCTTTAAAATTTCATATGAATATTCGTCTTTTTGGAGATTGTTCTTAAATAATTCAATTTGTCTCCTTGATTCCTTCAGGTAGTTCACATTAATTCCCATAATTTTGCTTTTAAGATCATCCTTGTCTATTTTCGAAAGTAATTCTCCATCGCTGTAAAACGAAGCACGAATAATTTGAGTTGCGGCGGTTTCGTCGTGTCCAATATTGAATTGTGGCGATAGTAAGGAAGTATAAAAGTTATTTATTTCTTTTGCATTAATTTTTTCATGAATATCCCCATCAATTATTACTTCATCTCGTAAATTCCTTTTAAAAGAAAGATTTTGACCCGCTATATTGCATTCCAACTCAACCTCATTATTTTTTATTAAATTCATAGTTCTATTATTCTTTTTTAAACCAAGTAGATATAAAATGGTATTGAATAAGATTGTTTTTCCAGTTCCATTATACCCAATAATAAAGTTCATTCCGGTGTTGAAAGTTATAACATTGTTATTTATTGTTAGTTTCTTTAACGTTAGAGTCTTCAATTGGCAACCCTCTCTTTATTGATTCTATTTTTGTATCTTAATTTTTTTAACATGTCTTTGCAATAATTTCAGCTAACGTTGTTGTATTCACGAACCCGAGAGGCTTAAGGCCCGCCAGGGCCGGGTGGCTTCGCCACTTAGCCTCGCAGGGTTGTGCACGTAGCCGGTTCGGGCGACTTGCCGAACCGCATCCAGCACCAAGGGCCGCCAGGACCGCAGCGTGAATACGGTGTTAGGCGATGTTCCCCCATCTTCGAAAATACTTAATAAGAGAATTATTCTGTAAGTCCATAGTATTTATACTCATTTGGATTAAATTCAGGTGGGCACCATCTAGATTCCCCTAATCCATTTCCATGCAATACAGCTTTGATTGCTTCCTTACTGGCTGGTGTTACATCCTCACGACTTAATGCCTCATTAATGTTCAAGAAAATAGCTTCACTATTCTCATAACCGTCGGACTCAGGAGTACCAGACAGATATTTCATTGAGTAGATTGCCCACCAATTATTTGATCTAAATCTCATGGCTACTAATTGATTTGCTTGAGACATTATTTTTGTTTCCTCTAAAATCTCTCTTTCAATAGCGAAATTCGGAATCTCCCCTTCTTTTAAATATCCTCCCGGAATTAATAATTGTCCTTTAACTATACCGTATGTATGCCTCACTAAAAGAACATTATTGTTATGTAATAATACCCCACTAACAGAAAAATGTTTTAAATCTGGCATCAAACCATCTTCTTTCTTGGTTATTCTTTTTTTGGTTATTCTTTTTTTTGGTTATTCTTTTCTTGGTTATTCTTTCTCTATTGTTTTCTTATTGTTTGTACATTAGTATTTGGGAATTTCGCCTAACGTTGTTGTATTCATGAACCCGAGAGGCTTAAGGCGCGTTAGCGCCGGGTCGAAGACTTAGCCTCGCAGAGTTGTGCGCGCAAGCCGGTTCAGGCAAAATGCCGAACCGCTTCCAGCACCAAGGGCCGACAGGCCCGACGCATGAATACGGTGTTATCCGATGCATTCGCCTTCCTGAAATACCCCGAATCTTGTGTTCCTGCTGAATCTTGCCACGCTGGCTTCTTGAATTTCTTCAATAAATTTTGTATTTCTGGCTTCTTGGGTTATTTCTGTCAATCTGTATGAGCTTGAAGGGTTTAAATCTAAGTCTTTCGAATGTTTCGGATAACGTTGTTGTATTCATGAACCCGAGAACCTTAAGGGAGAAAAGATCCACCAGCGCAGCTGGATCCCGACCGGCCGCGACACGGTTAGGTTCGCAGAGGTTGTCTGCTGATTCCGCTTCCTCGAAATGCCTCTCGCAGACCAAGGGCCTTCAGGCCCGACGCATGAATACGGTGTTATCGGATGCCATTGCCTTCTTTGACTTTACATAAAGTTTTATTCATCTTCTTCTAGGTTTACAAGTCTACTTAATATCTTTTCTTCAGAGAAACCAAACCATGTCATTTCATATAAACAAAGTGCTACAATTTGTTCTGCTGAGAATTTTTCGAGCACACTATTATTAACATAAAATCCCAACCATTCAGCCCAATTATTTGAAGAAATATCCCAATACCCAGTCCATTCAAGTGAATTATTCTTACCATGCACCCGATATTCAGTAACACTATCTTCGGATTTAACATCACTCTCATAATCAGCACTATCTATATGAATTATCATTTCTTCTACGTTTTTTTCAGGTCTCTTTGATAGTAATGATTCAAATGCAATTTTATATTTTTCTTTAGTTTGTAAGATATCAGGATATAATGAAACTAACTCAACCCAAACACAATTAAAATCAACTTTATTTAGAATTTCTTCGAATGAAGTCATGTGATTCATTCTCCTCTATCTTACAATGGTTTCCGATAACGTCTTGTGTATTCATGAACCCGAGAGGCTTAAGGCGCGTCAGCGCCGGGTCGAAGACTTAGCCTCGCAGGGTTGTGCGCGCAGCCGGTTTAGGCAACTCTCTGAACCGCTCCCGGCACCAAGGGCCGTTAGGCCCGCCGCGTGAATACGGTGTTATGTGATGCTCAACTCATCTTCGAGTTATCATTCAGATTCTATTATTCCATATCTTTGTTGCTTCCCCATCCAATTACTTACTTCTCTCCAGCTAACTTTCCTTGCGGCTATCCAGTTCACTTCATAGCTAACTTGTTTATCATGTCTCCAATTACTATCATCCGCCCAATAACATATACCATTCTCAAAATATAAAGAAGCTCCAAAAATAATCGAATCATAATTCTCAGAGCTTGGAGAAATGCAAAGTTTAACTACTTCTTCAAATAAGAGTTCTACAGCGGAGGGGTCATTCCATTGCCTTTGAAATAATACCCTAATTCGGTTATCTAGTTTGTTGCTAACATTCATTGCAAAATCATTATTTACGTAATGATCGGTCCATAAATATAATTCTTTTAAGCATGCATCGTGGAATCTTCCAAATGCACTCATAAATTTATTAATCTCTTCCTGATCGGTTAACGGAATCCAATCCATTAAATTAATCCCTTCGATTTATATTGATGTTTGAACTGAATATATCTTTAGCTGAGTTTCACATAACGTTGGTGTATTCACGAACCCGAGAGGCTTAAGGCCCGCCAAGGCCGGGTGGCTTCGCCACTTAGCCTCGCAGGGTTGTCTGCTGAATCAGCTCCTCTGAAATGCCTCTGCAGACCAAGGGCCTTCAGGCCCGCCGCTTAAATACGGTGTTAGGTGATGTTAGCCCTTCTTCGACTAAGCTTGATAAATCTATAATAGCCCTTCAAGAGAAAATAATCTTTTAATTAAATTGAATGTTTACCACGAATATATCTACTCTAAATATATTCTTCCTTATCGTGAAATTCGGAAATGCCTAGGTACTTGATAGCAATACTCATTGCCGATTTTATTTGATAATATCCAACATCACCCCAACCCAACAAATCGACAGCTTTATTCGGTGAAACCAGAATACGGTCATAGATTTTTCCATTATCGAGATCAGGACGTACTACACCTACACCATTAATAAGCGCAGTCATTCTAACTTGAGCTATATGAGGTTGCCCGTCTTCCTCATCAACTTCTTGATATCCTACTATTACTGGACTTCTGATTGTAATGTTTACTTCTTCGAATATCTCTCGTCTCACCGTTCCTTCAATTCCATTATCATTTTCTTCAGGATGACCACCAGGTAAAGAATATGTCACGCCATCTTCATTATTTTCAACTCGCAATAGCAAACGCCCATCATTGGAAAAAATGAGACCATATACTTGTTTGATCTCTACTCCATCTGGTACATTCCCATCGTGCCATTTAAATATTGCCATCTCCATTTTCCCTCTCCACTTAATTCAGTTCTTCACTAACTTTTTCATTATTTGTTATTCAATATATGGTTTCAAAATTGTTTAGCCAATTTCACCTAACGTTGTTGTATTCACGAACTCGAGAGCCTTAAGGAAGCACAGAGCCATAAGCGAAGCTGGCCCCCGACCGGCCGCGTCGCGGTTAGGTTCGCAGAGGTTGTTGCTGAATCCACTTCCCCGAAAAGCCTCTTGCAGACCAAGGGCCGTATGGCCCGCAGCGTGAATACGGTGTTATCTGTTGGATTTTCCCCACTTCTTCGAATTGAGACAGGACGTCGGCCCACATAATATCTTCATGTCTCTTCATGTCTTTGGTTTCATTTCAAATTTTTTTATCCCTTTAAATGTTACTCCAAATTTCCCTGCTTCATTATGCCTTAATTTGTCACTTTAAGTTCATACTGTTCCTTAAATCCTAATCGTCACTCCAAATTCTTACTGTTCCTTAATCTCTAATTGTCACTTCAATCAGTTAGGTTTAAAATGCTTGCTAGCTCTTGTACCCTCCTAATTGCTTTCCTATCATCCTTGGCTAAAGTTCCCATAATATCTCCGATACTATCTGTGTGTAGAGACATCACTGTTCCAATCGATTTGACATTCATATGCTTAAATAATGTGTGAGCTGTACCTTCAGCTTTGCTCGTATCTATTGTATCTCCTCCGCCAACCAGAATGAGCGCTCCTTGTTTACCCTTCAATTGAAAGTTCACATCTTTACGAATAGATCGAGATACATATAAATACTGAAGTCGACTCGCAAAATTTAATATTGAACCCGTCAATTCCGAAAAATACAAAGGTGATGCTATGATTACATGATCGACTTCATTCAACCACTCATACACCTGCTGCATATCATCATCAATCGCACATTTTGGATGGTTCCAGCAATATCTACAGTCTAAACAAGGTTTAACATTATCGTAATATGTATTCACAATCTGTACATCCCCATCTAAATTCTGTACAAACTCATTAATTAAAGAGAATGTATTACCCTGTTTTCTTGGTGAACCATTGATAATTAGTGTCCTCATATTGATTCCTCATTTCAAGAAAATAGAATAAATTGCTTCAATCAACAGGACGTTGCGAATGTATTACTTACAAGCTCTTGGGGGCAGATCTTGCAGATAACGTTGTTGTATTCACGAACGGAGAGGCTTAAGGCCCGTAAGGGCCGGGTGGCTCCGCTACTTAGCCTCACAGGCTTGTCTGCTGAATCCGCTTCCAGAAATCTCTCTGCAGACCAAGGGCCTTCAGGCCCGCCGCGTGAATACGGTGTTATCTGAAGTTCCACACTTCTTCGAATAAGCTCTAAAAAATTACTTCTGTTAATCCTAATTCTTTAGTCTTGATATCAATCCACTTATTTATACCAAGAAAAGCTACATCATCAACGTCAATTAATAATATACTCCTTCCCAATCGAACCGTTATGAGGTTATCCCAGTCTATCTGTTCAATTCTTCCTCTAATGTGTACCTGGTTGTCCATTATGTATATCTTTTCTTCTTGCTCTTCAACAAGGTTTATATCCTCATTAACAGAGAGGGTCCCATATACATCCAATTCAACATCCGCTTCCATGCCCTTATATACTTTATCTTGTGATTTCCAAACACCTATACCTTCTCCGATCGTGCATGAAAAATATACTACTATTTTGTTCTTCTTCTGAAAATTAATTTCTAAAATCTTTATCTTCATAGTATATAAAATCTCTACAAATGAAGTTTTATAATCCCGGAATACGCCCGAAACACAACATCGTACTTTCTTTCATCTACAATACATAGAAATAAAATGTGATCAACAACAATTGTTTTTAGCTTCTTGCGAATACCTTGATATATTTCATTCCTCTCTTTTCAAATATTCTTCTGATCGTGAAATTCAACACAAAATGGTTGAGTTTCAGTCTTTAGACAGTACTCTATTCTTTTTCTAAAATCCTTCCATGTTACTTTTTCTAGTGCCTCTTCAATAGGAAAGAAGCCAGATTCCAGGCTTTCAGGTGTTTGAATTAATTCTCCACCAACTGGCTTAGCCAAAAACAAGGTATTACATATTGAATTCCCAACATTCTGAAATATTCCACAAAACCTTATGATTTCTATGTCTATTCCAGATTCTTCTTTTGTTTCTCTTATTGCTGCATCACTTATAGACTCTCCTACTTCTACTTGGCCGCCTGGCATTTCCCAACCTCTTCTGGGCCCTTTAATAAGTAGTAACTCGTTCTTATCATTTATTACAATTGCAGCTGCCGAAACGATATGCCTGGGCGGATACATTTTTTATTTCTCCTATTTTTTATAATTGGTTTTTTATGTTTTCTAAGGTTCTTCATAAATTACATCTAACGTTGTTGCATTGATGAACCCGAAAGGCTGCCCTAATTCCGAATCCTCGAAAAAACCTGCAAGGGACCGCTAGTTCCGCCGCGTGAATAGCCACACCCTAGTCCAACCAAACGGCATCCACAATATCACGGTCAACTTTAACGAATTTTTCATCTACAAAAACAGCTGCCCAACCATGCTCTTCATCCCAGGGACAATTGAGACTGAGGATTACGCACACATCCACATTTTGTGACTCATATTTGTCTTCCTCTGTTTTACTTCGGGCATATATGCCGTCTTCTAAGGCATACAGCGTCACATCTGTACCTGTGTGTCTGATCAGGTCCGCGGGTGACTTGATTTCCTGCCAGTACGCTGTGCTTTCTTCCTCATCGTCAGGCCCCCACTGTTCATACATCTCAGCATAATAAAGCTTTATAAAAGCCTCCAGCATCTCATTTTCCAACTCGGGTGTCCATTTCTCGATAAGCCTGTTGCAAGCCTCTATACAGGTTTCCCCGTCTTCACAGCAATCTTCATCAATCTCAAAATTCTCCGGATTTAGCAGTCCATTATTTAGCATGATAATTCCTCCTGAATTGTAAATTATCTGTATGAATCGTACAAAGTGTCTGTTGCTTTGTCCAACTTCTCCCTCCAGTATACGATTCCATCCATTTTTTGCATATGTCCAAATCCCGACAACCGTCACCTTCCACCCTTCCCAATTACTACCCAACAAGCAAAAAACCAGACCGCTATTGCGCGATCTGGTTTTTAATGCTTTGCAATATTTTCTTTTCCAGCCGGGAGACCTGGACCTGGGAGATGCCCAGGCGGGAGGCCACCTCGGACTGGGTCTGGTCCCGATAGTAGCGCAGGTAGACGATGAGGCGTTCCCGCTCGGAGAGGCCGCCGATGGCTTCGTTTAAGGCCAGCTTCTCGAACCATTTCTCCTGGGTTTCGTCTGCGATCTGGTCCATCAGGGTGATGGGGTCACCGTCGTTTTCGAAGACGGTTTCGTGAATGGAGGATGGGGGCTTGTTGGCCTCCTGGGCGAACACCACTTCTTCCGGGGTTATCCCTAATTCATCCGCCACTTCCTTAATGGTGGGCAGCCGCCCGATGGTTTTGGACAGCTCGTCCTTGACCTTGCGCACCTTGTTGGCCAGCTCCTTCAGGGAACGGCTGACCTTCAGGGTGCCGTCGTCCCGCAGGAACCGCTGGATTTCTCCGATAATCATGGGGACGGCGTAGGTAGAGAATTTCACGTCGTAGGACAAATCGAACTTGTCCACGGATTTCAGCAGCCCGATGCAGCCGATCTGGAACAGATCCTCCGCCTCGTAGCCCCGGTTCAGGAAGCGCTGCACCACGGACCAGACCAGACGGATATTGCAGCTGACCAGCGTGTCACGGGCGATGGTATCTCCGGACTGGCTCAAGGCGATGAGCCGCTTGACCTCACTATCGTCCAGATACGTATGGGAGGCATTCTTCAAATCCACATCCATAGATCAAACTCCCTAGTTGAACAAAGCTTTTTTGGATTCGATCCGCTTTGTCATAGTCACTGTCGTACCCTGGTTCACAATGGTTTCGACTTCCATTTGATCCATAAAATTCTCCATGATGGTAAAGCCCATCCCCGACCGCTCCAGCTCCGGTTTGGAGGTGTACAGCGGCTGCCTGGCCTGCTCCAGATCGGCGATACCTGCTCCGCGGTCCGACACGGTAACCCGTACCACGTCTCCGTTAATCTCTGCCGAGATGGTTACAATGCCGTTGGGATCGTTGTCGTAGCCGTGGATGATGGCATTGGTTACGGCCTCGGACACCACGGTTTTGATATCTGTCAGCTCATCCAGCGTCGGGTCCAGTTGGGAGACGAAGGCGGCAACAACCACCCGGGCGAAGCCCTCATTTTCCGAAATGCTGGCGAATTCAATCTTCATATGGTTGTGGAACTCGCTCATGATACGACCTCCAGACTGGAGATCGCTTGACGCTCGTTCTCCTTCACCGCCAGAATCTTGAACAGGCCGGACATTTCGAACAGCCGGTACACGGTGGGGCTTACCTCACAAAGCACCATCTTGCCGCCCTTCCCGGTGACCTGCTTGTAGCGTCCCAGAATCACGCCTAAGCCGGAGCTGTCCATAAACTTCAGGTCCCGGAGATTCACCACCACATGGCTGGCATTCCCCCGGTTGATGGCCTCTTCCATCCGCTGCTTGACTGCATCAGCCGTATGGTGATCCAGCTCACCCTTGAGCCGGACAATAAGCGCCTTGCTGCCCTGCTCCATTTCAACATGTAAACTCATGAATGTGCTCACTCCTCTATCTGGCTTGTGAGACACATTCTACACCCAAGAAATGGATTCCTGCCTGCCGACAAAACTAGAAGAAAACAGCCAGAAAGTGCGGGTGCCTTCTCCAAAAACAGGCAGGATTTGCGAAGGACAGCAGGCTAACGCCCTCGTTAATCCAGGAAGAACAGCCGTCCCGCCGTACGCTTCAGCATATCCCAGAAGCCGGCTTCGGGGATGTCCATGGGAGCCTCCACGGGGAACTCCGTCAGCTTCTGATCGCCCTTATATACGATAATCTTGCCGATAGGCGTTCCTGCTGCGATGGGAGCCTTCAAGCCCTCATCCAGCTGCAGCTCGTGGCGGAGATCTTGGCCGGCTTCGCCCTTCTTCAGGAGCACGCTGTATTGATGCGGAGCGGTCAGCGGGAAGGTTTCGGGCTTGCCCTTTTTCACCTTCACATCGCCTAAGGCATCACCGGTTTTCACGATCAGCTGATTGGTATATTGAGAGAACGCATAATCGAAGAGCTTAGTGACCTCGGCGTTGCGTGTTTTCGTATCCGGTTCGCCCAGAACCACCGTCACCACACGGAAATTATCCCGTTTGGCCGTAGCGGACAGACAGAATTTCGCTTCGCCGGTATAACCGGTTTTCAGGCCGTCGGCTCCCGGATAGAAACGCACCAGCTTATTGGTATTCACCAGCCAGAAGGGTTTGGCCGAATCCTTCCGCAGATAATCCTGGTATTGGCTGGTAAATTGGGTGATGCCTTCATGCTTCAGCAGCTCTCGGGACATAATGGCGATATCACGGGCTGTGGTGTAATGATTATCCGCCGGCAGACCGTTGGGGTTTACAAAGTGGGTATTGTTCATGCCCAGCTCCTTGGCCTTATCGTTCATCATCTGCACGAAGCCTTGCTCCGACCCGCCCAGCTTCTCGGCCATGGCCACAGAGGCGTCATTGCCGGAGGCCATAGCAATGCCCTTCAGCATATCCTGGACCGTCATCTCCTCCCCAACCTCCAGGAAAATCTGCGACCCGCCCATGGATGCCGCATATTCGCTGGTCCGGACCTTTTCATCCATCGCCAGCTTGCCTTGATCAATGGCCTCCATGGTCAAGAGCATGGTCATAATCTTCGTAATACTGGCCGGGGGCAGCTTCTCGTCGGGATTCTTCTCGAATATGACAGTACCCGTATCCGCATCCATCAGAATGGACGAGCGGGCATTGGGGCTAAGGTCCACAGGGGCGGCCTGCTTCTCCTCGGCCAAAGCGTAAGGCATCATGATTCCAGCCAAAAGCAGACATACTAGTGTGGTCAATCCTATCTTTCTTGGCATCGGTTCTCAATTCCCTCCTAAAAAAATGTCGCAGATCCACATCCTGCTTACCAGTATCGCCCATTTCTGTGGAAAATATTCTCATTCCGCAAAATGCAGGCGGTTCATTTGCGCATTCTCCGAGGATGAATTACGATTAGTCTTATCGATTAACCCTCTATTAAATGAATAAGAAACTATTTTTTTCTGCCCAAAAGGAGGCTTTCCTATGAACACACTGTTTTCCCCTGCCAAAATCGGCGGGGTTGAGCTGAAGAACCGGATTGTCATGTCCCCCATGTGCATGTATTCCGTCCACAAGGAGGACGGCATTGTCACCCCCTGGCACGTCACACACTACGTAAGCCGCGCTGTTGGCCAAGCGGGCCTGATCCTTCTGGAATCCACTGCCGTGCTCCCCGAGGGACGGATCAGCGTCCGGGATTTGGGGATTTGGGAGGACAGCCAGGTGCCTGCACTCACGGCACTGGTCGAGGCTATCCATGAAGCCGGCTCCAAGGCAGGCATCCAACTGGGTCATGCGGGCCGCAAAACCACCGCAGCAGACAAAGGTGTTGCCCCGTCCCCGGTGGCATTCCCGGATATGCCTGTACCGGAGGAGCTGACAGCCGAAGGGATCGCCCAGGTGATCGCCGCCTTTGCAGCCGCTGCCCGGAGAGCGGTGCTGGCAGGCTTCGACGTGGTGGAGCTGCACGCCGCACATGGCTATCTGCTGAACGAGTTTTTGTCCCCCTTGACCAATCACAGACAGGATCAATACGGCGGCTCCCGGGAAAACCGCTTTACGCTCCTCCGCCAGGTGATTGAGGCTGTGAAGAGGGAAAAGCCGAGGTCCCTGTTTGTCCGGATTTCGGCAGAGGAATATGCAACCGGCGGCAATACCAGGGAGGACATCCTCTACTTTGCCCGGGAGATGAAAGCCCTGGGCGTGGACCTGATCGATACCAGCACAGGGGGCGTAGTGCTCGCGGATATTAAGTATTACCCGGGCTACCAGGTGCCTTATGCGGCCGAAATCCGCAAGGAGGCGGGCATTGCTACCGGAGCGGTGGGTCTGATCAGCACCGGGGGCTACGCGGAGGAGGTTCTGGCTTCGGACCAGGCCGATCTGATTTTCATCGGGCGGGCGTTTCTGCGTGATCCCTATTGGCCCCGGACCGCTGCCGCAGAGCTTGGGATTTCTATAAAGGCTCCCGCTCCCTACGAACGTGGCTGGGTTACAAGGGCGTAAGATAGGAAAAGGTAAAGACCTGCTCTCGCGAGCGGGTTTTTTTGGCGTCCGGAGGGGCTATAGCAAAAAAGTGCGAATCCAGTCCAAACCGCAGCAAGAAATGAAGATTGCCGGAAAAGAGCAAAACCGCTACATTGTAAGGGTATGGACTTGGTTACAATCGAGACAGGAGGCAAACACAAGTGGAGGATGCTCTGTTTAAGAATCCCGGCAATGACTTCCGGATTATGCCCTTTTGGTTCTGGAACGGGAAGATGGAGGATGCGGAGATCGAACGGCAAATCCGCGAGATGGCGGATAAAGGGGTAGGCGGTTTTTTTATCTGCCCGCGCCAGGGATTGCAGATTCCGTACCTGTCGGAGAGTTGGTTCGCAAAGGTGCGTACGGCCATTCTTGCTGCCAAACAAGCCGGCTTGCAGGTATGGCTTTATGACGAATATCCCTATCCCAGCGGCATCGCCGGCGGGGAAGTGACACTGCTGCATCCGGACGCCAAGCACAAAACTCTCGTGGTTAAACAGGCCCGCCCCGCCGCCGGAGAGCTGGTGAAGCTGGAGCTGCCTTGGGCCAAGGTACTGTCCGCCAAGGCTGTCCCGCTAACCGAGGATGGCGGGTACATATGGGACGAAGCGGTTGATATCGCAGACTATATCGGCAATATCCAGACGGAGCCTATCTTCCAGAAAACTGGCCTGACCACATACAACCAGAAGCGTTTTTTTACATACAACACCCAATACGCTCTGGAATGGCAGTCTCCGGCTGACAGCGGTCCGTGGGAGGTTATGGTTTACCAGGAGGAGGAAATTCAGGACTTCAAGTATTACGGCACCTATGTGGACCCGTGTAACCGTGAAGCCATGGCGACCTTCATCCGGCTGACTCATGAGCGGTACGCCAAGTATTTTGGCGATGAATTTGGAGGTACGGTCAAGGGCATGTTCACCGATGAGGTGGGGCTCCTGGGGAGCATTCCCTGGTCCCCCAAGCTGGAGGAAGCCTTCCTTGCACGCAACGAGTATTCGCTTATCGCCCACCTGCCTGCTATCACCCATGAAGCGTATCCCGATGCTCCTCGCATCCGGTATGACTATTACCAGACGGTCCATGAGCTGATGACCGGCTCTTACCACAAGCAGGTATATGACTGGTGCGAAACACATGGGCTTCAATATGTAGCCGAGGTGCCCTCCTTCCGGATGACCACCCAGCGGTTCAGCCATATTCCCGGAGGCGACAGCGCCCACGAGAAACTGGGACGTCCCCTGCCGTGGGTACTCCGGCGGTATGCCGCCAGCTTCAGGGACAATCCCAAGATGGCCAGCTCCATTGCCCGCCAGTTGGGCAGAGAGCGTTGTCTGGACGAATGCTTCCACAGCGTCGGCTGGTCCATGAACCTGCAGGACGCCAAGTGGATGATTGACCGGATGGCGGCCATGGGCACCAATATGTATACGTTTCATGCTTTTTTCTATACGGTGGACGGGCTGACCCAGCATGATGCGCCTCCCTCCCAATTCTACCAAAATCCCTATTGGCCAAATTTCAAGGGGTTGGCGGATTATGCGGCACGCCTGAGCTACATCATGTCTGCAGGCAAGGCGGATATCCGGATCGCATTGCTTGATCCTACCACCTCCATGTGGACACACCGCTCCAATCCTTTGCATCATTTTGAGTACGCTGGAACCAGTGCTGTGGAGCGTCAGGCCATGGAACGGCTGAAGGAAGCCTGGACACAGCTTTCCTGTCATCTGCTGCAGACCCGGCGGGATTATGACCACATGGACCCGGAGATTTTGGCGGAAGCGACTGTGGAGGACGGCTGTTTAGTCATCGGCAAGGCAAGCTATTCGGTATTGGTGCTGCCTCCGTTAACGAATTTGGAGTCGGCGGCATGGACGAAGCTGCAGGAGTTTGCTGCGGCGGGAGGCAGGATTATCGCTATGGGCAGCCTGCCGTCGGAGCTGATTCAAGAAAGCAGTCCGGTGGCAGCGGATGCTGCGGCATTGTTCCATGAAGTGGCGCCGGGTGCGGAGGAAACCAACCAGGTGGAATTGGCACGTTGCTGCTTCATTCCTTATGCGGAAAAGACAGAGGAATTGGCGCTGCCCGTGCTGGATGCGCTGCTGGACCTTGCTCTGCCCAGAGCCGTTACCCTGGACTTCGGCAGTGAGGAGGCTCCTTTTCTCCTGCAAAGCCGGTTTATGCCGGACGGATCATATGTGGTGTTCGCTGCCAACCAGGAAGGACAAACCCACAGCTGCACTATCCGGCTGGAGCCCGCCCAGATCTGGGGAGATACCTTCGGACAGGTGCTCATACAGGCCGAGTGGCTGGATTTGGAAACCGGAGAGGTGCAGCCCTTATTTACGGAGGAAGCGGGCATGGAAATCTCCATTGCCCGTGAAGTGGCTCCCTACGGGTCCTTCCTGCTCCGGCTTCGTCCGGCGACTTCAGAAGGTACAGGGGCGAACGCAGACCTTGCGGAAGCAGTTGGCAGAGCAGCAGCCGCCTCTACCAAAACCTGGAGCCTCAGATTAGGTGCTGAAGGGCCGTGGCAGCAGACCGCCCTTCAACCTAACGCCCTGCGCCTGGAGTTTTTCCAGCTATCTGTTGGCGATTCAGATGAGTCTGCTATCGTGGCCGCCAAGACTTTTATCGACCAATGTGAGGATCTGGCTCAGGAGGAGCGGCTTCCCCTTTCCTTCTCACAGATTTTCGGCACGCCCAAGAAGCTTAAGGTGGGCTACCCGCTGCAGTGTACCTACCGGACACGGTTCAATGTATCCCGCCTACCCAGGGAATGCAGCTTGTTGATGGATGAATCGGCCATCCGCGGCGGTTGGAGCCTGGAGTTGAACGGACATCCCTTCCAACCCGGCGATTTCCGGCAGGCTTTGATTTATGACAATTCCAACCTGCTCTGCAGGGTAGAAAACGCCCTTGTAGAGGGCTGGAATGAGCTTGTTGTTCATGTGAGCGTGAGCCATGATTGGGATGGTGTCACCGATGCGCTGTATCTGTACGGAGATTTTGGGGTGACCTTCGGGGAAAATGGAGCTCCTGTGCTTGGTGAACCTCCGGCAGAGGTGGACAGCTTGGTTATGGATACGTATTACCCGGGTTATCCATATTATGCAGGTGTGTGGTCCTTCCGCAAGAGCTTCGAGCTGGACGAGCTTCCTGAGGCGGACAGGCTGGCCTTAAGCTTCAGGGATTGGGCTGCCCATGATCCGGTTGAGGTCTTGCTGAACGGTGAGCCTCTGGGAGTCCGGCTTTGGTCCCCTTACACTTGGGAGGCGAATGCCAGTCTCTTGCGACAGGGTACCAATGAGCTGGAGGTGCGGGTGACCAGCACGCTCATCGGCTTATTGGAAGGCAAATATTTCGACTATATCCAGCACAAGGTGGAGCCGGTCTGATTGATTGTCAGCTCTGCCTGTAATGGACCTGCTGTTTACTAAACCTAGGAGGCTTAAAACACATATGATTAACATCAAGGATTTCGGCGCAATCGGGGACGGCACTACCCTCTCTACTGCAAGCATACAACAGGCCATCGACGCCTGCGCAGAGCAAGGAGGCGGTACTGTCCTCATCCCTGCGGGATCGTTTCTTACCGGCACCCTGATGCTCCGCTCCTATGTGGAGCTGCATCTGGCTCCCGCCGCGCGGCTCTTAAGCAGCATGGAGGAAGCGGACTTCGTCGCGCCGGAGGGTGAAGCCGGGCAATTCTTGAGCGAAGGCCAGGGAAATAAGGCGCTCCTCTGTGCCCGTCATGCAGTGAATATTGCCGTTACCGGTCTTGGTACAATCGATGGACGGGGCGAGCAGTTCCTGGAGCCGGAGGATGAAGGTTCGGACACGGTGCTGAAGATCATCCGTGAATTCCGTCCCAAGCTTATCGATCTGGAGGGCTGTGTGAATGTAGTTTTCCGGGACGTGCCCCTCTACCACGCCTCCTCCTGGGGCATGCACATGACCGGCTGCCGCCAGGTGACGGTAACTGGTGTGAAGATTCTCGGCCAGGTTCGTGGTCCCAACAACGACGGTATTGATCCCGACAGCTGTCAGGATGTGCATATCTCCAACTGCCATATCGAAACCGGCGATGACTGCATTGTGGTCAAAGCCACCAAATACGGCGCCGAGCGTTACGGAGCCTGTGAGAACATCACGGTCACCAACTGCACCCTGCAATCCCATGACTCGGCGATCAAAATCGGCACGGAAACCCATGGGGACATCCGCAATATCACCGTATCCAACTGTGTGATCCGCAATTCCAACCGGGGTGTGGGCATCTGGGTGCGGGACGGTGCAACCATGGAAAACATGCTGTTCTCCAATCTGTTTATTGAAACCCGCCTGTTCAGCAATGAGGAAGACACCAACCGGCGCCATGGCGGATGGTGGGGCAAATCCGAACCCATCTTCATGACCGCAGAACGCCGGAATAAGCCGGATGCCCCTGCTCCCGGTAAAATCCGCAATATCCGGTTCGATCAGCTCCTGATCGAGTCCGAGGGCGGCATGTTCATTGGAGGCTCCCCGGAGAGCATCATTGAAGGAATTACCATCCGGAACGTGAAGCAGACCATGCGGGTGAAAAGTGGCTATCCCGGCGGTGTGTTCGACACCCAGCCCTCAGATCGCGGCATCTTCCCCCACCCGGTGCCGGCCATGTATCTGAATTATGCCAAGGACGTAGCTCTGAGCGACGTGGAGATTCATTGGCAGGGCGAGCCTAATCGCCATTGGACCCAAGCCTTGGCGGCTGAGGATGTAGAGGATCTGCGGGTACGCAGCTTCCGCGGCACAGCGGCGAAACCCGACGTTAGCGCGCTGGAGATGACCCGTGTCACCGGTCTGAGGCTGTCCGACAGCACAGCGCTGCCAGAGACAGAGGTGTACCTGACCCTGGAAGAAACGGAGCTCTCCCGCTTGGAACTGGAGCGCAATGATCTGTCCGCGGCAGCGGTTCCCGTCCGCAAGTTGGATTAAACGCAAGGTAAAACATCGCAGGCTCCGGTTGCTGTATCCGGGGCCTGTTTTTGTACGTTTGGTGCTGAAGTCGCGGCCGTTAACGGAACTATGCGACCGTTAAAGGCAGATTTCCGCGTGTTGTCGCGGCTAACGGAACGGAGAAGCTCTTAGCCGGCTAAAACTACTTAATCGGAAGCTTTCTCCATCTCTAAAAGCCTCTGGGTTCCGTTAGCGCTCCAGAACGCCTCATTTTGCCACCTAACGGCTTCTGAGTTCCGTTAGGCGCTAAAGTTCCGCTAAGACGCCAGAATTCCATTACGACGCCATAGCCTCGTTACAGCGCAACACACCACAACACAAACCATTCCATCAAAGTGACCCCTTCCCGTCAGAAGAAATTGCCTTCTTATCAAGGGTCATGAATCCAATCTCCCGGGGCATGCTGAATATATGACCAAAGTGAATGGGAGTGAACGGATTGAACAGATGGATTCCCTTTTGCGCGGCATTCGTGCTGCTCCTAAGCGGCTGCATGGGTCGAACCGGGGAGAGGAACGTGTCCCCGCTGTCTGAGCCCGTCCCAACCGTATCGTTGGCCCAGCCGGCCCCGGTTCTTCCCAATCCTGCAGCAGCCATAGACTCTGTGCTTTCTTCCGCATCTCCGACGGCTTCACCCAGTCCGGTTCCGTCTCCTTCGGCTACCGCCCCTGCGGAAGTACCCTCGACTCCGCCCAGCCCGCCAGCCAAACCGTCAGATGCTCCTGCCGCGGCCAAGAAGGCGTCCCCCAAAAAGGACAAGCCTGCAGGCGCCCACAAGGCGGAGCAAGCGGCAGGCCGCAGCAAAGCCCATTCCGGCAGCGCCGGAGCGGCTAAGGCACATTCGCTGACAGAGCTGCGCCAGAAATATGCTGACAGCTTTATTTTCCGCGGAAGCAGCGCCAAACAGCAGGTTGCCCTCACCTTTGATGATGCGCCGGACACCCTATACACCCCACAGGTGCTGGATATTCTTAAAAAACACAACGTGAAGGCAACCTTTTTTGTCATTGGCAAGCTGGCCGAAAAACATCCGGAAATAGTAAAAAGGATTGCCCGTGAAGGTCATGTGCTGGGCAACCACACGTATAACCATGCCCAATTGAAAAAGCTCACCATGGACAAATTTATTGAGGATATCGAGAAGTCCGAAGCCGCCCTGTCCCCGCTGGCGGGTTATACGCCCCGGCTGATCCGTCCTCCATATGGTGCAGTTACCGATGATGAGCTGGCTTGGCTTAAGGATGAAGGGTATCTCACAGTCAACTGGAACGTAGATCCCGAGGATTGGCGTGGGGTATCCGGCGAGCAGGTGCTGAAGCGGTCCATGGAGGCGGCCAAGCCGGGGGCCATTATCCTGATGCACTGCGCTACCGGCCCGGACGGGAGCTTGCAAGGGACCATTGACGCTTTGCCCGAGCTGATCTCAGGTCTCCGAGCCAAAGGGTATGAGCTGGTCACCCTTCCGCAGCTGCTGGAAACCAATAAGGGTAAATAAAAGACCTGAAGAGAGCTGGCCCATCCAATGGGATAAGGACGGCTCTTCTTTTTCACAATATAATGAGTGATTACTCACTTTACAAAAGCCATTCGCCAGACTATAATCAACTTGTGAGTGATTACTCACTATACAGCCAGTCAACAGCTTGAAGTAGGTTCTTCTAAGGAGGAAAAACAATGGAAACAGACCGGACGATCTGTCTTCGAGCCGAGGGAGTCAGCAGGCGGTTCCAGGAAAAAGAGGTGGTCCACGGCATTCATCTGCAGGTTTACCACAAGGAAATCTTTGGTCTGCTGGGCCCTTCCGGCTCCGGCAAAACCACCCTGGTAAAAATATTGGCGGGGATCGATGAAGCGACAAGCGGGACGGTAACCGTTTTGGGCACCCTCATGCCTAAACTGGAGATGCTTACGAAAATTGGGTATATGGCCCAGTCGGATGCTATGTACAGCGAGCTGTCCGCCAAGGAAAATATGGAGTTCTTCGGTTCGTTGTTCGGACTAAAAGGCTCACGGCTGGTTAAGCGGATGGCGGAGGTTTTGGAGCTGGTGAATTTGACGGAGCATATGAAAAAGCCTGTTGCCTCCTATTCCGGGGGCATGAGGCGCCGGTTATCCCTGGCCATCGCTTTGATGCACCAGCCTGAGGTGTTGATACTGGATGAGCCCACCGTCGGTATCGATCCGGTGCTTCGCAAATCCATCTGGGATGAGCTGGAGAACCTTAGCCGCGGCGGCACCACCATTCTCGTTACCACCCATGTGATGGATGAGGCGGACAAATGCCATCGGCTGGGCATGGTCCGGGACGGCAGCCTGATTGCCGTAGGTACCCCGCAAGCGCTGAAGGACGACACGGGAAGCCATACCATCGAAGAGGCATTCCTGTATTACGGAGGTATCCGCGCATGAGAATCCGGGCCTTGATTATCCGCATATTGCGGCAATTTATCCGCGACAAACGTACCATGGCATTAATGATCGCCGCTCCCCTGCTCATTTTGACACTGATGTACCTGGTTTTTAACGGAGATACCTATGTCCCCAAAATCGGTACAGTGGGTGTTCCCGCCAACCTCTCTGCGGCTGTCGCCCAAAACGGTGCATCTGTAACGGAATACAGCTCTGTAACCGAAGCCGAAGCTGCTTTAGAAAGCCGAAAAGCGGATGCTTACCTGACCTTGGACGGCCAGAAGCCGCAGGTCAAGCTGGAAGGCAGCGATCCCTCCCGGAACCGGGCGGTGATGCTGCTGCTGCAGAAGACCTTCCAGACACAAGCCGCTGCTATGGCGCCCGCTGCTGCTGCCCCGGTTCCCGTGTTCAACTACCTGCACGGATCGGCAGACATGGCCTCCTTTGACAGCTTCGGTCCGGTACTCATTGGTGTGTTCGCCTTTTTCTTCGTCTTCCTGATCTCCGGCATCTCCTTTCTGAAGGAACGGACCAGTGGTACGCTGGAAAGGCTGCTGGCCACCCCTCTGCGGCGTTGGGAGATTGTCGCCGGTTACATTGCTGGCTTCGGTATTTTCACCCTGCTGCAGGCCGTTCTGATCGCCTGGTACTGCATCCAAGTGCTAGGTATGCTCATGGTGGGCTCCTTCTGGTACGTACTGCTGATTACCCTGCTCTTATCTGTCACGGCCTTAAGCTTCGGTACCTTCCTGTCGGCCTTCGCCAATACCGAATTCCAGATGGTGCAGTTTATCCCGCTGGTAATCGTGCCCCAGGTTTTTTTCTCCGGTCTGTTCGATCTGGAGAGCATGTCCGGGTGGCTGCGCTGGCTGTCCCATCTGATGCCCCTGAAATACGGCGCGGATGCCCTGCGCAATGTGATGATACGCGGACAGGGCTGGGACGCTATCGCGGTGGATGTGTATGTGCTGTTGGGGCTGTCGCTCTTTTTTATGGCAGCCAATGTGCTCGCATTGCGCAAGCACCGGAAAATATAGTAAGGTAGTGCAAGGAAAGTGTCATTTCTTGGCGCATTTAAGGGGGAACGTCTATGGCAGAGAATACAGAGCAATGGCTGGAGGACATGCTGCTGCTTATGGAAGGCAATGACGGAAAAAAAACGGAGAAGCAATTGAAGATCATTCAAGCCGCTACCGAAATTTTTTCCGAGAAAGGCTATTCAGCCGCTTCCACCAGCGAAATTGCCCAGCGTGCGGGGGTTGCGGAGGGCACCATTTTCCGCCACTACAAAACCAAACGGGATTTGCTCTTGTCCATTGTAGGCCCCATCCTGGCGAAAACAGTCGCCCCCTTGTTTATGCGGGATTTCGCCAAGGTTCTTGATCAGCCTTATACCGAAATTGAGGATTTCTATAAAACCGTGCTCCGTGACCGGCTGAATTTTGCACGCAAGAATGCCAAGATTCTGCGGATTGTGATTCAGGAGCTGCCGTTCCAGCCTGAGCTCTTGGGCCAGGTCAAGGTATTGTTCTCCCAATACGTGTTTGAACGGATCGGCCGTCTGTACGCACACTTCCAGGAGCAGGGCCAGATTATGGAGGCTCCCAGCTTTCGCATCATCCGTTTTAGCGTCACTACCATTGTGGGGATGGTGCTGACCCATTCGATTTTGCTGCCGGAAATCCCCATTGATGATGAGGAAGAAATCAACTGGACGATAGATGTGCTGATGCACGGCATTGCCAAACGCTCCTGATTTTGTTTAAAGCCTGCTGGCTATAGCCTCAGGTTTTTTATTTTTTTGTAAATGTTTAACCCCATTTCCTTCCATATCCGCAAGAAAACCAGCCAAAAACCGAAAATTTCTGTGTCCGTCCCCCCCTTTCTGTACAAAATTCCGCCAAAATCTAAAATTCTGCTTGCATCCTAGTTGCGATTTGATATACTCATTTTGTTTGATTTTTTTAGCGGCGAATCCGCAAGAGAGGAAGGGATGTTCTGATGGACCACCTGCAAGCCCCCTTATTCTCCACATTGCTTCGACATGCGGAGAATAATCCAGTCCAATTCCATATACCCGGCCACAAAAAAGGGGTTGGCATGGATCCTGAATTCCGGAATTTTATCGGGGACAATGCGTTGTCCATCGATTTAATCAATATAGCCCCGCTGGACGATCTTCACCAGCCGACGGCGGTAATCCGGGAAGCCCAGCGGCTTGCGGCGGACGCTTATAAAGCGGACTACACCATATTTTCCGTGCAGGGCACAAGCACGGTCATCATGACCATGATCATGGCCGTGTGCAATGAAGGCGACAAAATAATCGTACCGCGGAACGCTCACAAGTCTGTGCTGTCCGCCATCATTCTGGCGGGAGCCAAGCCGATCTTTCTGAAGCCCTTCCGCGATCCCATATATGGCATTGACCACGGGGTATCCACCCGCTCCGTCCGCCGCGCCCTGGAGAAACATCCGGACGCCAAGGCGGTTCTGGTCATCAACCCGACCTACTTCGGCATCTCGGCCGATCTCCGGGAAATCGTCGAGGTGGTCCACAGCTACGATATTCCTGTTCTGGTGGACGAAGCCCACGGCGCACTAATCGGCTTCAGCGACAAGCTGCCTTTGTCTGCGATGGAAGCCGGCGCGGATATGGCTGCCACCAGTATGCACAAGCTTGGCGGCTCCATGACCCAAAGCTCCATCCTGAACATGAAGGGCAACCGCATCAACTTCAAGCGTGTGCAGACGCTGTTCAGCATGCTGACCACCACCTCCACCTCGTATATCCTGCTGGCGTCCCTTGACACCGCGCGGCGCAACCTGGCGCTACACGGGGAGGCTATGGCCGATGAGGCCATCCGGCTCAGCAATTATGCCCGGGAGCGGATCAACGAAATTCCCGGCCTGCGCTGCTTCGGGCGGGAGATTCTCGGAGAAGGCGCCACCTATGATCTGGACCCGACCAAGCTGACCATCCACGTGCGGGAGCTGGGCCTGACCGGCTTTGATGTGGAGAACTGGCTGCGGGAGCATCATAACATTGAAGTCGAGATGTCCGACCTGTATAACATTCTGTGCTTCATCACCCCCGGGGACAATGTGGGGACCGTAAAACTGCTTCTGGCAGCCCTAAGAGAGCTGTCCGAGGAGAACTACAACATCCGCCAGGCTATGGAGCTGGTGGTCCTGGAGACGCCTCCTATCCCCCAATTGACCCTGTCACCGCGGGACGCCTTCTATGGCGATACCGAGCTGATCCCCTTCCGGGAATCGGCGGACCGGATCATTGCAGAATTCATCTATGCCTATCCTCCCGGTATTCCTATTCTGCTTCCGGGAGAGGTTATCTCCCAGGAGAACATCGATTATATTGTGGACCACGTAGAGGTGGGCCTGCCGGTCAAAGGACCGGAGGACCGCACGCTGGAGTTCGTGAAGGTGATTGTGGAAACCTCCGCTATCTTCTGATGTCCGCCATGCAAGAATCAGCATCCCGAATGTCTCCTCCGAGGCATCCGGGATGTTTTTTTGAATGAATGCGTTTTTAGTGATATGATACTAGTGACGAAATTGTGAAGGTACCGCTGCTGACGGAGGGATTGTTATGAGCCAGAATGCCTATATCAAGCTGGTGGAGGGATCTGCGGTGCCATCCGTATCCCTGGAGGATCTGAGGGAGCTCCTGAACGCTTACAGGAGCCAGCTGGAGCTGACAGCACAGCAATTGGACTGGGAATACGATGACAAGGGTTTTCCGTATACGATTGAAACCGCACCCAAAGGCAAGGATACCTGGTTTTACTTAAAAGGCAACCATCAGGCTTACCGGTACATTGTGACCGGAGTAGGTACGGAGGACAGCGATGGCCAGGAACGCCATTATATCCAAGTGGTGCTGCCGGACGGCGCCACCCACGGGGATAAGTCCAAGGCCAATGAATTCTGCAAGCATCTGGCCCGTAAGCTCAAGGCCGAGCTGCATCTGTTCAATGGCCGGGTGATGTATTACAACCCCCGCAAGTAGCCTGATATATCCCACTGCGAACGCAGCAAAGCCCGCTCCTGACCGGAGCGGGCTTTGACTTACAGGCATTATTTATTGTTGTTCGCTGGCAACGATCTCGTCATAAGCGGCAACAACCTTCTGCCACTCTTCATCGTTCTCGATGTTGACCAGGTAAGCGTCCTCGCCTTCCTGTTCAATACGGAAGATGACGCCGTCGGATTCCGGATTGTTCCGGTCAAGCAGCACAGCGTATACGTTCTCGTCGCATTCGAAGGAATAAACCATTACCATTTCGCGTTCGACGCCTTCTTCATCGGCAATCAAGAAGACTTCTTCTTCGTGTTCATGGTCATGATCATGCCCGCAACCGCAATCGTGGTTGTGTTCGGTCATTTGGAAACCTCATTTCATGTGATGTACGTGCTTCTTGTATCGTAACATTTTCCCAGAAGCAGGTCAATGAAGCTCCAAAATCAGTCGCCCTGCACCATCAGCAGATTCACGATTTTTTGTAGCCGCAGATATTCATTCTTCTTCAGATCCTTGCGGAAGTATGCGTAGAGATATGTCGCCTCGGGAAAGGACAAGCCGGGGTAACAGGCGATTCCTTCATTGGTATAGGGGTTGTTCATGACAATCTGCCACTCCCCTGCCCGCTCCGGCACCGCTACTGTGGACATCGCCTCCTGCTTATAGCCGATGTACCGGTCGAAATCCTCCCATACGGTCTCCCATGACGGACTGATGGCTCCGGGATCAGGGATCAGACGCCTGCCCTTCTCCACCAGCTCCTTCAATTGAGCCATTTGCTCCTCTTCCGCCTCGGCCAATCGCCGGCGCAAGCCGTCCAGCAGGTCGCTGAAGGCAGCATAGCCGCCACGGACAAGCTCCCCGCCCACCGCTGCACAGTCACCTTCACCGGCATTGGCGAAACGGTCAAACCAAACATTGCCACTGTTATGATTCATCAGTCAGTCACCTTCTTCAATCAGCATCTGGTATTGCGGATATGATACAAGAAAAGAGTCACCTGACGGCGACTCTTCTCAATGTAACATAATCGGTTTCGTTTTGGAAGGCGACCTGCGCTTGGCAGAGGTTACTCGGATACGATCAGCTTTTCGCCTACGGTTACGAAATCTCCGTCCACCTTAAGGGCGAACCGGACGGTATAATTCCCGGCTTCGGAGAATTTGATATTGAAGGCGGCGTTGGACCACAGATAATCATAGATGGATTCGGAGGATACCCGGCTGTCCAGCTCATTGCCGTTGGGATCCAGCACACTGATTTTGAAGCCGTCCACAGTGGTCTTGAGGGAATCCATCTGGACGAAAACGAAAAACCGGATATTGTACCCCAAGCCTACTTTAAAGAAGGGTTTGGAAATGCTGGTGACGGTGCCTTTCTTCTCATCCAGCTCCTGGGACACGATCATGTTCACATTGGGCCGGTAGATATTGGCCGTCTGACTGCCGTCATCCCACTTGATAAAGGAATTCAACGCCGATGCAGTCTCCCGCAAGGGCAGCATCGTTGCGCCATTCATCATGATCGCGGGAACCGCGCTGTTAATTGTTGATCCGTTGGCATTCACCTGGACCTTGGAATATCCTTCGTAGGAGCCCCACCGGGAGCCGGCAATCGCCGCTCCTCCGGCCACCAGGAAGAAGGCCAGCGTCAAAGCCGCCACTCTTCTGAATCTCGTCATTATGTACCTCCGCATGCTGAAGAAATTTGATACCAAGTTATACTCGGACAAACGGAAAGAGTTGCGAAGCAAGTTAATTTTTTCTTGAAAAAAAGCTCTCCCTTTTCACAGCCCTCCCGACAGGCCCCCAAACTCCCGGGGCATTGGCTTTATGCCGGCTTCCTGCTACAATATGGAGTAGCTTATAAACAAGATTCAAGAAGGAGCAGCCACGTAACCATGATGAACCCCATCGTAACCAGATTCGCACCCAGCCCAACCGGCTACATGCATATCGGCAACCTGAGAACCGCTCTATACGCCTATCTGCTGGCCAAGTCCAAAGGAGGCACCTTCATACTCCGGATCGAGGATACGGACCGTGAACGGCTGGTGGATCAAGCCGTCCAGGTCATCTATGATACCCTGAACCTGGCGGGATTGCACCACGATGAAGGCCCCGATATCGGCGGCAGCCGCGGGCCTTACGTGCAAAGCGAACGCAAAGACATTTACCTGGAGCATGCCCGCAAGCTGGTGGAGAACGGCCATGCGTACTATTGCTTCTGCGATAAAGAACGCCTCTCCTCTCTCCAAGGGGAAAACGGTGCAGGCGGCTATGACCGCCACTGCCGGAGCTTGTCCCAAGCCGAGGTGGAAGCCAAGCTGGCAGCCGGCCTGCCGTATGTCATCCGCCAAAAGAATCCTTTGACCGGCACAACCTCCTATACGGACACGGTATTCGGCGAAATCTCCATTGACAATGCGGAGCTTCAGGATGCAGTCCTGATCAAAGCCGACGGTTATCCTACATACAATCTGGCCAACGTAGTGGACGACCATCTGATGGATATTACCCATGTGGTCCGCGGCTCCGAGTATGTCACCTCCACCCCTCTGTATGTGCAGCTGTACAGCATGTTCGGCTGGGAAACGCCGATCTTCGTGCATCTGCCGCTCATTATGGGCCGGAATGAGGACGGCTCGGTGTCCAAGCTGTCCAAGCGCCACGGCTCCGTCAGCTTCCAGGATCTGGTGGAGGATGGATACCTGCCCGAGGCTATCATTAACTACATTGCGCTTCTGGGCTGGAGCCCGGGGAACACCAATGAAGAGTTCTTCAACCTGGAGGATCTGTCTCGTGTATTCAGTGTGGACACCATCAACAAGTCCCCGGCTGTATTCGACTACGACAAGCTTCTTTGGTTCAACAGCGCATACATCCGCAAGCTGCCCGTTGACGCCTTCCGTACCTTGGCCGCTCCTTACCTGGAGAAGGCCATTACGAAGCCGGAAATCAACAAGGACAAGCTGCTGACCCTGATCCAGTCCCGTCTGGAGAAGTTTTCCCAGATCCCGGAGATGGTCGCCTTCTTCGAAGCCATGCCGGAGCTGGATGTGGAGCTGTTCGTCAACAAGAAGAACAAGGTCACTGCCGAGCTGGCCAAGGAACTGCTCCCCACCATCATCGATTCGCTGGAATCGGCGGATGTTTGGGAGAATGATGCTCTGTTCGAGCGTCTGAAGAACCTGAGTGAAGCTGCCGGCATCAAAGCCGGAGCCCTGATGTGGGTAGCCCGTGTGGCCGTTTCCGGCCTGATGAACACACCTGGAGGCGCCACCGACATTCTGGAGATTATCGGCAAGGCCGAAGCCCTGAGCCGTCTGAAGGCAAGCCTGGCACGGCTGTAAGGAAAACACAACACGGCACCCCCTTAGGGAAATCCTTTCCCGGGAGGTGCCGTTTTTTCGTAGCGTGATAGACTTTGTTGCATTACCCGAGCAGGCCCTTGCGGTTTAGAATGGTCAGAAAACGGTAGAAATCAAAGGAGCCTCCCTGCGGGGTATCAATCAGCCCTTGGGCGACTGCTTTGTTTACAGCCTCCTGCGCCCATTCGGGTATGCCCGGAAGATGCTCCACAGCCTCCAGCGCCGCCACTCTCGCCTCCAACTGCGCCTTTTGCGCTTCCAATGCCGTTAAACGGGCAAGCAGCTCTTCCATCTCCTCATCTCCTATCTCCGGCTCAGCCAGGGTTTGGTACAGCCGGGCCCAAGGAAATTTCGGCCCCGGACAGTCCGGCTTCTGGACCGGATTGATTTGGTAATGCCCCAACACATGGTAGGTGTCCAGCGGAAAATCCCTCTGCCAGGTATCCCGGATGATCTTCCGGATATGCCGGTGCAGCCAGACGGAGGATTGGAACTGGGCTTCCGTCAAATCCCCATTCGTTCCTTCGTGTTCGATGGAGACGGTGTATAAGTTCGGATTCATATTCATATCATGCACGACTTGGGCTGTCGCTCTGGCAAATTGCGATTGCGGAATCCCGTTAGCCCAGGCCATCCGGTCCACAGCCACATATTGATGGATCCTGCCGTCCCGGGCTACCCCGAAATGGGCGGAGGAAACCTGGTTGCCGGGGTCGATAAACCAGTTGTCCATACTGCTCATGGTGCCTGTCGAGATGTGATTGACGATGACAAAAGGAACAATCCCGTTACGCGGGCTGGAGTTGGTATGCTGATTGCCTTTCCAGACGATGTCCATGCCGATCCCCCTCTCCGGCGTTTGATACAACCAGTCTATTCGGGCGCGGCCGGATTAGTCCGGGCTTTCCAACAACAACCGCTTGATCTGGCGGATATTTATCCGTTACAATTAATTAGCAGCTTACATAATCCAACAAATTACATTTGATCCAACAACGTTTCTTTCGTGGAGGACGACGCATGCAGCCTTTGCCCAACAGACTAGATGTTGAAATCTGCGAATTGAAAAAGCTGCTGGTCCATCTCGCCGAACAGAACCAGTTTAACCTTCTGGATCCCCGGGTGCTTGCCCTGAGCCAGCGTCTGGATATTCTGATTGTACAGGAGATGAAACGGCAGCGGTTAGGCATTACATAGAATTCCATAAGGTTCCGACTCGTGTATGCCGCCTGCTAGGCGGTTTATTTTTGTCTCCAAGGGAGGGGCCGGCTACTTGTAGCCTTTACCCCGGGTCAGAATGCAGGGCACCCCGATGCCGACGGAGCCGGGCTCATTCATGTGCTCCACATACCGTAACCCGCGGGAGCAAGGGGTTTTGCAGGACCGGCAGGTATCGGAGGTGACTACCTTCATATTGAAGCGGTTCCGGTCGAGACTTGAGGGCGGGTCATTCTTTTTGACGGTTTTGTTTTTGGACATGCTTATCCACCGACCTTTCATAGGGGTGCCTTCACGAGGCGCTCGCGTAGAATACAATATGCCCGCCCGCGGCCGGTGGTTCAAAAGTGCGCCTAAAAAAATCCGCCTGCATTTCCCAAAATGGGAGACGCAGGCGGATGTGTGGCAGTGCGGAGTAGCTACGGTTTCTGGTTTTGTTAGGCTAAATCAATTTTCCATGATATCATCCGCACCGCTTAGATGTTTATAACAGAAACGTTTTTACACAGATTTTGCATGTTACGATCAGTTAAAGAGCTTTCTCATTGCTGTGAATGTTTCGGAATGCTTGTCACTAAAAACAGTACCCAATTTGACTTCATATATATAAAATATATCTTCCCTATTTCCATCAGACTGGACTAATACCATCCTCCCTGGTTTCCCGGTCTTCTCGTTTGTATAATCGATACTTTGGACTAATTTCGGCGACTTGCGAATATCGGCTTCAGTTGGAACACTCATAGCTCCTAAAGTGAATATAGACTGCATTTCAGGGTGAATGTAATCCTTCACAAACTGCTGCTTTGCCGACAGATCAGTACCGTTGATATACACATCAATATATTTCATGACCATCTCGTTCTCGCTCAGGCTGACCACCTCCGTCTTGCTCTCACCAAGAGCAACCGTTTGAGTGTCCCCCTTCCACTCCACAGGCAATCCCGCGGCTTCCGCTACAGCCCGAACCGGTAGGTAGGTGCTGCCGTTATAGGTGATCGGATAGAGTGTGCTGCCATCGCTGTCCTTAGGCGTCCACTTTTCGCCGTGCAGGGTAATGGATACTCCCTTGTTCAAATAGGCTTGAATTTCTTCCAGATTGGAGGCCGCGACAGCTCCGATGGACATGGATACAAACGAAACCGCAGTAATCATTCCTGCAAAGGCGATCTTCTTCATTTAAACCTCTCCTTGGTAGTTTGGTAGGTACATTCTACCAGTTATGAGGTTTCATAGGCAATTTAAATAACCGCCGAAATTTTTTGATAACCCCATTGAAAAATGGGATTTGTTGTACTATAATTCTTTTTGCCGTTGTTTTTGCCGAGTTAGTTAAATGGCATAACAGTGCACTCGTAATGCACAATTAGCAGTTCGATTCTGCTACTCGGCATAAAACCCTTGATTATCAAGGGTTTTTTCTATACTATGTATGATTTTTCGAGCATAATTGCCGGGGATAGGGCCAATCAAGGATGTTGTATATGATTTTTCAAGCTTAATCCGGTGTATGGGGCTGGGAGTGGGGTTTTATATATGATTTTTCATATACAATGGCCGACTTCGGGAGGCTACCGGTAATTTATAATTGGTTTTTCGAGTACGCATTCCGATAAAGTCCCACCCGGGGTCTTGCGGCGAGCGATGGCAGCTGCTATAATGGGTCCAATATTTTCAATATCTGTGAAATGGAAGAGTAGCATTCGGGCAGGTAGTCCCAGCGAGCCGGAGATGGTGGAACCCGGTACGCCTCCCTCATGCGAACGGGCCCATGAGATGGATTCCTTCAGAAGAATCCCGGTAAAACCGTTATCTTTGTCCGAGTGGCTTCCCGTAAGCGGGAGGCAATAAGAGTGGTACCGCGAATGCGTCAGCTTTCGTCTCTTTGATGAGACGGAGGCTTTTTTTGTTTTACGCAGAAACGAGAATGGAACCAATTGTGGAGGTGGCGGCATGGGCATGTTGGGTCAAAAGGTCAGAGCGTCTGTGGAAAATGGGGTAAGGGAGCTGCTGCGGGAAGCCGGAGACGGGAGCGTGGGCAGTGCTGGAGAGCTGCGGCTTACTGTAGAGCAGCCGGGACAGCTGCGGCATGGGGATTATGCAACCAACGCTCCCCTCCAGTTGGCCAAGCGGCTGCGCCTTCCCCCGATGAAGCTGGCGGAGGAGCTGGCCAGACTCCTGCGGCTGGACCCGTGGCTTGGCCGTATGATGGCCCGGATTGAAACCGCGCCTCCCGGGTTTGTCAACTTCTATGTGGATTGGCGGGAATGGGCCGGCTCCTCCTTCACCCTCCCCCCTGCCCCGTCCGGGAAAGTGATTATTGAACACACCAGTATAAACCCTAACAAAAGCGCGCACATTGGCCACCTCCGCAACTCCTGCATCGGGGATACCCTGGGCAGATTGTTAAAGCGGCTGGGTTACCAGGTGGAGATCCACAACTACATCGACGACTTGGGCAACCAGTTGGCAGATACGATGGTGGGACTTCTCCAGCTTCCCATGGAGGGTACGCAGCAGCGCTTCGGCGATTACTGCTGGGACCTGTATGCGGCGATAAACCGCAGGTATCAGGAGAAGCCAGGGCTTACGGAGGAGCGGAGCCGTGTGCTCCATGCACTGGAAGAAGGCGGGAATAATCTTGCATGGCTGGGAGCCGTAACCGCAGAGCGGATTGTGAAGGAGCATCTGGAGGAAATGGCCGGTTTTCAAATCGGTTACGATCTTCTGGTGTGGGAGAGTAATATTGTGCGGGAGGGCTTCTGGGATGCGGCAGCCCAATTGCTGGAGACGACGGGGCTTTTTGTTCGGGTGGAGGAAGGCATGCTTGCAGGCTGTTGGATTCTGAAGCAGCATGAGGGGGAAAGTGCAACAGAAGCAGAGACGGAGTTTGTGGCCGACAAGGTGCTGGTACGCTCCAACGGTATTCTGACCTATACGGCCAAGGACATTGCCTACCACCTGTGGAAGTTCGGTCTACTGGGACGGAATTTCCGGTACCAGCACTGGAACGCCCCGGTTTGGACCACGGCGGCGGAAGGTGCGGGAGACCTGCCCTTCGGAAGCGGCGAGATGGTCATTAACGTCATCGACCAGCGCCAGGAATATCCGCAGGCGGTGGTGAAGCAGGCGCTGGCCGCTCTTGGTTTTCATAAGCAGGCGGACAACCTCCACCATGTGGCTTACGGCGTGGTTTCGCTAAGCCCAGCTTCAGCGGCCGAGCTGGGGGTGGACACCAGTGCGGGGAAACCCTCCTACGCTATGTCAGGCAGACAGGGCATCGGTATCCGCAATCAGACCCTGCTCACCCGGATGGAGGAGATTATCCGCAACAAGCAAGAGGACCAAAACGGAGTCTCCAGCAAGGTGCTGGCTGCTGCCGCAATCCGTTATTACCTGCTGCGCTACAGCTTGCAGACGGAGGTCGTATTTGATCTGGATCAGGCGACGGAGGTCACTGGCAATACAGGCATCTACCTGATGTATGCTTATGCCCGCTCCTGTAAGGTTCTCCACAAAGCAAAAGAAGCCTCCGGCGTCACTGCGTTCGCAGTACCGGAAAGCTTCCCGCTGCTTGCGGAGGAGGAGCACGGGCTGCTGCGCCACCTGTCCGGCTGGCAGGAAACTCTTGCCGCGGCAGGAGCCGAGCTGGCGCCTCAGTTGATTGCCCATTATGCCCATGAACTGGCGACGCTGTTTAACCAATTTTATGCCCGCTGCCACATTCTGAAGGCTGGTGAGGAATCGCTGCTCCAATTCCGCTTGTGGCTGACGGACCGTACCAGGCAGACCCTGGGAGACAGCTTCCAGGTGCTTGGCCTGCCCGCTCCCGAGAGGATGTAAAGGGATAACCGGGACTTATTTACAGCTCCTTCTGCATCCGCACATGGAGAATACCTGCATCCAGGAAAGGCTCCGTGGAAACCGTAACATAACCCAGCTTATTATAAAAACCCTCGGCCTGGCACTGGCCGTCCAGGATGGTCCGCTTCATTCCGGCTTGGCGTGCACTGTCCTCCAGCGCCTCCATCAACAGGCGTCCCGTGCCGCCGCCGCGGTATTCCTTCATCACTGCAACCCGCTGGAGCTTGGCGGTGCCATCCTCATATACCTTCCAGCGGCCGGTGGCAGCAGGCTTGTCTCCATCATATAAAAGCACATGATGGCAAGCCTGCGGGGAAACATCATATTCGTCCAGTTCCTCATCAGCGGGAACCTGCTGCTCGTCAACGAATACCTTCATGCGGATGGCCAGGCAGGCATCCAGCTCCTGGCGGGTTGTAACTGGGATAATGGTCACGGATCATCAGGCTCCTATCTATTCTTTAAGATAGGAATCATCATAGCTTGCTTGATCCCATCCGTCAAACCCCGATCCGCTTCCGGGCCCATGAGAGCCAATCCTTCGCGGCCCCTTGGACAACCGCCGCAGGCTTAGCCCTTCCCCATTCACTGAAAAAGCTGGCAACTCCGATACCAATCCCGAGAGCAGTCCCGGCAGCCACCTCGATAGGCATATGACCCAGTCTCTCCTCCAGCTCTGCTGCAGGGCGCTTGCGGCGTATGCCTGGAGGCCGGCGACCGGATAGCACCTCTACCCGCTGTCCCAGGGCATTCACCTCTACGGCGATTTCTCCGGCATGCCGCCGCACTCCCATGGCGTCCGCCATCACGATCAGGCCATAAAGGGCGCTGATGGCGAATTCCATGGAATGGGTTCCTTTTTTGAGGGCGGTATAAGTTGCAAGCGAAGCCGCACCTGCGGAGTGGGAGCTGGGCATCCCGCCGGATTCAGTAAGCGCAGACCATTTCCATTGCCCTGTATTGGCAAACGATATGGGCACCTTCAGCAGCTGCGCGGCGCCTACGCTTAAGAGAGCCGTTCCCAAAGCACGATTCATCCGTCCGTCCACTCCTCTTTTGGTAAGCTTTTTGCCTTATTAGGATAAGCGGGCTGAGATTTTCTATGCGGTTAAGTGAACGGGACATTCCGGCAAAGTACCATCCTCCGGCAACTTCTGGTACAATGGGAGAGGGACTGATAATTGTTCTGATAAGGAGTCAGCCAAACATGAATATTGCTTTTTTTCTTTTGCCTAAGCAGGAGGTCGTCTGTTTGTCCACCCACTCCACCCTCCGCCAGACGTTGGAGAAGATGGAATTCCACCGCTATACCGCTGTGCCGATTCTCAAGGAAAACGGCGCTTATGCCGGTACAGTGACAGAGGGTGACCTGCTTTGGTTCTTCAAATCCAAGCAAGACCTGAACTTCGAAACCGCCCACCACTTCACCCTGGACGATGTGCCGCTGCGCACCAAGCATGAAACCGTGCGGATCGATTCCAATATGGAGGATCTGCTTCGCCTGGCCAAGGTCCAGAACTTCGTTCCCGTTGTGGATGACAACGGAATTTTTATCGGGATTGTGCGGCGCGGCGAGATTATTGAGTATTCAGCCAAAAGCCTTTTGAACAACAGTGTAAAATAACGATGTATGCTTGAAAAAAGCAACAAAAGCCATCCCCAGTCCTCCGGCATCCGGAGCGGGGGTGGCTTTTTATATAGGAAAAACTACTCCTGGGCGGTCCGTCTCAAGGTGGGCCATAACAGCCTGCCGCGAGCCGCAACGGCGGCAGTTAACTGGGCGGCTGCTCCAGCTACCCCCAGCATTAGGAAAGGAAGCATCCCGTACAAGTAGCGGTCCACCGGAATAAACACTTGATGCACCCCCCAAAATACCGCCAAACCGGCCAGCAGATACCCGTAAGCCCCCCTGCCCCGCGGCGCCATCACCGGCAGCACGGCCAACCCGGAATATACCAATACGAAGTGCAGCTTATTGAGCAGGTAGAAGTACCACTCCGGTACGGAGAAGGGATAGGAGCCCACCCAGAGTGTCCGGAAGAACACGTGGAACTTGCCCACTGTAAACCACCCGATCCACAGCAGCGGGTCCTGGATTAGCCCCTCCCGTATTCTCCTTAGGCCCTCCTGGAACTGCCCCTCTTCCCCGATGGTTTCCCAGTCGATGGTTCCCCGGAAGTAAGGATCCGTTCCGCCCAGGAACGGATTGCCCGCTTCTCCCTTGGCGATAGGGATAAACTCATGGAAGGTGACCCAGTTTCGCACCCACCAGGGAAGCATGAGAATGCCGAAGGAGATAGCGCCACGAAGAATCATGGCCCAGGGAAGACTCCGATTTTTGATCCACAAAAGCAGGTAAGGCACTACCGCCAAAGGCAGCACATTGGGACGGATCAGCACCGTCACAGCCAGCACCGCCCCCGCCAAAATATGGTCTATCCCCCGGTTCTCCTGGATGATCCGCACCTGCAGGAATAGCAGCACGGAAAACGACGAAAGAAAAATGACTTCCGTCAAAATTAGCGAGGCGGACCAGACGTAAGAGGGATAAATGGCTGCAAAAAGTGCGGCCAGCAGTCCCGCCCCCGGCGTAAACAGCCTGCTGCCTGTGCGGAATATGAACCAGATGGCAATCAACGCAATAAAGCATTGAAGCTCTCTAACCAGCATCAGCGTATTTTCCGGCTGCTCATACCCGAACATCCGAAACATCAGTGCGAGAAATGCAGGAAACCCCGGTGTTACCAAGGTATTGGGGACCGTATCCCGATAGGCGTAAACGCCTGTCTCCAACCATTGCAGAGCCATCTTGGTGTAATTCAGCTGATCCCACTCCAACGGCTCCAATTGACCATTTCGCAGAAAATGCAGACGCAAGTACAAGGCCAATCCCAAAACTGGGACCATCAGAATCTCCGGAATACGGCGGGAATTAGCTAACAGCTTCATGCGGTACGCTCCTTTCCGGTGTGGTTTCATGTGGGGAAACCCCGACCTTATCCACTATTCCCGCGTCCCGGAAGGGTTAAACCTGTGTGAAGGCTTAAAGGCCAGCACAAAAACACCCCGTCCCCCTTAAGATGGCTCGAAGCCTTCACAAAGGGTACAAGGGTGTAAAGGGGATTCTTGGGCCGATCAAAAAAGCGGCCTGTTGCCGTAAAGCATTCTCCGTTCATCCCCCAGCTTCCGCAGCTTCGCCTGGTAGGCGGCCGTTTCGGATGGCTCCATGGGTATGCCGATAAACTGGCATACCCGCTCCTCCTCAAAATGCTCCGAATCTATGTAGACGGCCTCCGGCTGATCATCCTCCGGATGAAACAATATCCTGATCTCCCAAGCGCCTCTCACCCGCGCCTGCTCGTACCAGTTGTACCGGAGAGCCAATCGGCAGGTATAGTATCTGTCCCTAAACAATATACCCTCCGGTGTGATCTGTGCTGTCGCCGCCTTCAATTGCTCCTGCTTTCCATTCCCGCTCATACTGCTTGCGCACTCCTTCTGCTTTCGGCCTCCTGCCGGATAAGCCGTATCCTTCACAACCATACTCATCCATTCTAGCAGGAGGTGGGGTTTGCAGTCAGCGGGAATTAGTGGAAAAGCTCCACAGAACCGTCCCGTTCTCCCGATCCAGAACCTGATAGCCATCCCCGTTTTCCCGGAAAACCGGAGGTGTGCTCCAGGAGGCTTGCCCTTCCCCTTCGTCCGGTGTACCCAGAACGGCAGCAGCTAACCAATGCTCGCCCTTCGGGTAAGTACCATGGAGAGTAGGCAGCACTGTACGCGGAAACATCAGGTTGGTATTGGCCTCACAGGGAATAATCTCCGCTGTACGCGCGCCCCGGAGATCTACAATACCGCTAACTCCCCAGCTGAAGGAAGCCACTGCATCATGAGCTTCGGTGAGCAGCTTCCGGCCTGCCTCCTCCGCCACACGGTCCTCCCACCTAATGGCAAAACCTCCCTCTGCACCAGTCAGATCCCGGCCATTCAACAGCCGGTGTACCCGGATATGCCAATTACCTGCGGGAATCAGCCAGGTTTCCACCGTCACATCGGACCACGGCTTCCAGCGGGAGTAGATCCATTTGTCCTCCACACGGACTTCCTCGCATCTTTGCCGGACCTTATACCAGTCATCCCCCTCACTTAACGCAAGCATGGAGTCATATGCACCTTGGCCTAAACCCGTATGTCCTTTGGGCACGCTGAAAGCAAAAGCATTGGAATAAGCGAACTTGGCGTATTTGGCAGAGGTATGGGCAGGCTGGAATCCGGCGTATTGGCCTGAGGTCAGAGCTGTCACATGATTGCCGGTATGGCTGACCAGCATCCGTGCGTGCTTTTGCACAGACAGAGGAGCAAGAGCGGGAAGCGGCTTTTCCTCCGCCTGCCATAACGGATGCTCTTCCCCCAGAGCCAGCGGCAAAAATGCCTTAAAGGCCCAATACGGGGACCCCGGCGCATTATAGCCCTCGGCCATAATCAGATTGGGATAAGCATACCCGATAGACAGCACGCCGTCGGAAGTAAAGATGGGCTGCTGGAACCACCAGCGCAGATTGCGCAGCAGGAGCCCCTTCACAACGCCCCAATCCAGCACGTCCACTCCCGCGTAAGCCAAGGCCCCCCAGAAGCCTGCTTGTGCGAAGCGGTAGGTCAGACTGCGGCCATACGCCAAGGCGGACCCATCCTCTGCAAACCAATAGATGAAATCCCGGGCAAACTGTGCGGCACTATCCTTATATACTTGGCACCGCTCCGGATCCTCCTTGTCCATCATGCCGGCATAGATCAGGCCATAAAAATGCATGGCAAACGGTACGTAATAATCCCGTTGATCCGTGGCCCCGTCGGAGTACCAGCCATCCCCCAAATAAAAGGTATCCAGAAGCGCAAGCGCCCCGTCTACGGATTCCTGGCTGTATTCGCCTCCCGCCCGTTTCAGGCCGAGATTCGCCAACACAATGAAGAACCGCCAGTTGTTCGGCGGCAGATCGAACCGGTTGATCTGGAGGAGCCACCGGGTGAGATTGTTCCGTTCCTTCTCCGTCAGCGGTCCCCAAATCCGGTCCGGGCACAGGCACAAGGCCAGACCGATGGCCGCCATTTCCACAAAACGCTGATCCACATGGCCGGTATCCCCCCAGTATTCCTCATGCTCCGGGTCGGTGCCATGGCGGATGCCTTCCACATATGTATGCCACAGGTCGGAATCCCCGCCGCCGACTGCCAGAGGCACAAGCCCCCACAACGGACGGGCAAATGCCTCCATCTGAGCGGTCCGTTCCTCGTATACCGCTCCCGTATTGCCGAGCCGGAGCAAGGCTCCGCCCTTGCTGTAATAGGGCTTCAGCGGCTCCGTCAGCTGCCGGACCGCCTCCTGGACATCCGCTCGGGTACGGAGCGGATTCTTCGTGATGGGCAGATCATACTTGATCATGGATTTGCTATGCTCCTTCTTGCGCGCCCCCTCCGGGCTGTCCGCGGCGCTCATACAAAAGGCAGCCCTTTCGGGCTGCCCCTTGCAACTTACGCGCTTATGTTTTCCAGCCACTGGGCTTTGGTTTGCGGCTCCTTGCCTTCCTTCTCACAATCCTTTACATACATCTGGTACAAGGTGTCCATGTAATCCTCCGGCAGCTCTACGGGAATATCGCAGGCAATGCCGTCTCCGCAACAATTATGGGTTTTCATACATATACGCCTCCTTGGATACCTCTATTTTACCCCATTCCATGCAATCCTGCATCATCTGAAGCAATTGTGAACATAATGTCACATCTTGGGTCAAATCCCAAGGAAAAAGGGTCTGATGTTTCCTCCTGTTGAGGAACCCATCAAACCCTTTCCATATCTATAGTGACCTGCAGTGGGCTCGAACCACTGACCCCCACCCTGTCAAGATGGTGCTCTCCCAGCTGAGCTAGCAAGTCATATGCAATGTTATGGTAATTGAATTTTACCAAGACTGCCTACAGCTGTCAACCGTTTTTGGAAAGGGTTTCAAGCCCCAATAACGGAAGCATTTTTCCGTTATTCCACCCGGAACCGGCTAACCAGGCGTGATAAGGGCAGACCGTTTCCGCTATTTCCTAAGGTTCTATTCTGAATCAGCGAGGAAGCAGGGAATAACGGAAACCCGATTCCGTTATTCCTTCAACAGGTGCCGGCATGAACGCAATAGCGGAAATCCGCTTCCGCTATCCTGAAACCACATGCTCCCTTCCGCACGCTATCTGCTATGCCCCTCCAGCCACTGCCGCGTGAGGCGGATTGCCTCCAGGAAAGCCTCCGTATCCCCCTCGTAGGGATGCACGGTGTTGAACCGGTGATCCCCTCCGGGGACCATCAGCCATTCCAGCTCAGGCTGCGCCTCCTTCAACCGGGCCGATCCGGCCAGCAGATGTTTGCCGTCCCGCTCACCCTGGATCAGCACCGCAGGAACACGGAGACTGCCGATCCGGCCAACCAGATCGAACCGCTCCGCATTAGCCTCCAGATCCTCCAGAATGACCAGATCCAGAGGCATCTGCTGCTTGGTCCGGGCGTTCACCGTGAAAGCCCGTCCCTCCTCCCGCATCATCCGTTTCTCCTCTTCCGAATAAAGGTCGAAGCTGGCAATCCCATTCCAGCTGATAATCCCGTCTACCAGCTCCGCATGATCGAGCCCGAATAATAGGACTCCCCCGCCGCCTTTGCTGTGGCCCAGCAAAAACAATCGTCCCGCCTCCGGCTGGCTCCCGTCATCAGCAGGCAGCACGCCCCCTCTAACAGCTTCCACCAGAGCAAGCAGATCCTCCTGCTCCAGGGAACAGGTATTACGGGCGAACTTCTCCAGCTCCGTAAACTCCGTCAGCTCCTCACCCACACCGTTATGGCTGAAATTAAACACAATCACATCATAGTCCACAGACAGAAGCTCCCCGATCCGGGGGAACATCCCGTAATTTTTGAAGCCCTTGTAGCCGTGGGCAACCAGAACAGTCCCCCGGGAAGCAGCGCCGGACGGACGGTACCAGTCCGCCCGGATGATCCGGTCCGCGGCTGGCGTTAATTGAAAGGATGTGAAATAGGGCATTGGCAAAACCTCCATATTCTAAAACCTTTTATACCGGTTTTACCACATCCGCCGTCCGCCTGCAATTTTCCCTTCTTAAGCGGACAAGCCGCCCGCGGATAATTTGGTTGGCAACAAAATTCCCCATTGATTATTTATTGGAAAATGTTCACAATAGGGAATGTATGTTCTTCTTCATTTCCAATATAAGGAGTTTGCCATGAACAAACAAAGCGGGGTTTTCCCCAATAACCTCTTTATCCTGAAGCTGGTTTTCCGCATCTGTCCGGGGCGGATCGCTGCAGAATTCCTCCTGAAGGCCATCGGCTATACCGCATGGGTGTTTTACAGTATTGTACTGGTCAAATATGTGCTCCATGCCATCGAAACCGGCCAAAGCTTCGGCGAAATTGCCCTTTTCATTACGGGAAGCGCTCTGTTCTTCGGGACCTGCAACTGGTTTGAGCAATGGGTAGAAACCAGCTATAAGCCGAAAACCGATGCTCTGCTTTTTGAGAAGCTGAATGGGCAGCTATATGACAAGGCGGCGCAGGTGGAGCTGGCCTGCTACGAGGATGCGGAGTTTTACAACCGCTATACCATGGCCGTCAAGGAGACGGAAACCCGGGCTTCCTCTGTGCTGGAGACGACTGCGGATACGGTCTGCGCCGTTATAGCCGGTATCGGAGTGATGGTCAACATGTATATGATCGACCATTGGGTCATTCTTTTTGTCCTCTCCCCGTTTGTGGGCAAATTTCTGTTCGGCAGCATGCATAACCGCCTGCTTTACGCACGGGACCAGGAAAGCGTTTCCCACCGGCGGAAGCTGGATTACGTCAACCGGGTGGTCTACCTGCAGGATTATGCCAAGGAAATCCGGATGTCCGGCATTTTTCGCGTGCTGAAGAAGACCTATGAAGAGGGATATTCCGGCATCAATACCGTTGTCCGGCGGTTTGCCCCGCGTGTGGCCGGCGTCCACTTTTGGCAGAACATCTTTACGTTCCTGGTGATCTTCCAGGGGGTGCTCTTGTACAGCCTCTACCGGACCATGGTGTCCCGTACCCTGGAGGTCAGCGAATTTGCGGTATTGACCAGCGCCATGGTCAGCGCAAGCTGGATTCTCATCGGACTGTCTGAAAGCCTGATTAAGGTGTTCCAGAACAGCCTGTATATCGAAAATTTGCGGGGCTTCCTCTCCTACGAAATCAAAATGAAGGATAATCCGGAGGGCCCTGCTCCCGCAAAGCCGGTTCAATCCTTGGAGCTTAATCGGGTCAGCTTCACCTACCCCGGTGCAAGCACCCCCGTGCTCCGTGACATCAGCATCCGCATTGAGGGCAGCGAGAAGATCGCTCTGGTCGGCCACAACGGTGCAGGCAAAACCACACTGGTCAAGCTGCTGATGCGTTTGTATGATCCTAATCACGGCCAACTGCTGCTGAACGGGAGAGATATCCGGGATTACCGCTTGGGCTCCTACCGCGCCCTGTTCGGGACGGCCTTTCAGGACTTCAGGATTTTTGCGATGACGGTGGCCGAAAATGTGCTGATGCGCCAGCCTGTAACGGCTGCGGACTACCATTGCGTGCGGGATGCGCTTGTGAAAAGCGGCGTCTACGACAAAGTGGCATCTCTGCCGAAGGGGATTGACACCGTGCTGACCCGGGAGTTTGACGAAGACGGAGCCGTTCTCTCCGGCGGGGAATACCAGAAAATCGCGGTGGCCAGAGCCTTTGCCAAGGAGTTTGAGATTGCGGTTTTCGATGAGCCCTCCAGCGCCCTGGACCCGGTAGCGGAATACGGGATTTACCAAAGTATGCTGGCAGCCTGTCAAGGCAAACCGGTGTTTTTTATCTCCCACCGCTTGTCTATGGCAACGTTAGCCGACCGGATTTATATGCTGGAGAACGGCACTGTCATAGAAACCGGCACCCACGACCAGCTGATGGCACTAAACGGGAAGTATGCGGACATGTTCCGCAAGCAGGCGGAGAAATATGCGGAGGAGGTGGGAGCATGAAGCAGAAGCCGGGACATGTGGTATCCAATCACTTGTATATGCTATGGCTGGCCTTCCGGCATACGCCGGGGTATGTCATCAATATTTGCCTGCTGGCTGTCTATTCCTCTGTGGAGGTATTCTTCGAATTTGCTTATTCCACCAAGTACATGATCGACCTGATCCAATACAACGGAGAATTTTCCGACGCCTTGCGCTATATGGCTTTTATTTCGGCGGCTATTGTGGTGAAGCTGGGATGGGTGGCGGTGAATGACGCTTATTTCGTCCCCCTGGCCAAGGAGAAGCTGTACCGGGCTTTGCAGCTGGAGCTGTTCGGGAAAGCAGCAGCGATGGACCTGGCCTGTTATGACCAGCCCCAGTTTTACAATGATTTTGTGGTCAGTGTAGGAGAAGTCAAAAAACGGATGGACGAATCCCTGGAGATTATCCGGCAGATGTGCGGAAGAGGCGCCACCATCGCCGCGGCAGGGACCTTCTTCCTGGTGCTGGACCGTGGGGGGCTGCTGTTTATTGCTGCCAGTCTTGCGGTCACGCTATCGGTGAATGCCGTGTTGGCCAAGCTGAACTTTAAAATGGAGCTGGAGCTGAAGCCCCTGGAACGGAAGCGCGCTTACATCAGCCGGATTTTTTATCTCGCGGAGTACGCCAAGGAAATCCGGCTGCATCCCGTTACAAGCAAGCTTAAATCCGATTTGCATCACGCCACACGGGGCATGCAGCGGACGATCCAGGCAGACTCGCGCAAACGGATCATCCTCGGATTTATCGGCAGCTTTGGGGCCCACAGCCTGCTTTTGGACGCCCTGTATCTGATCTATCTGCTGTACCGGACCCTTGTCCTGCAGGCTCTCAGCTACGGAAGCATGCTCTCCCTGTTTAACTCGGCCGGGTCGCTGAAGAACAGCCTAAGGGATATTGCCGCCCTTCTTCCCCGCGCCCAGCAGAACAGCCTCTATATAGACAAGATCCGGTCGTTTGCGGATTATGCTCCGGCTATCGGCAGCTCTGCAGATGCTCTTCCGGTTCCGGCTCATCCCAAGGTATTGGAGCTCCGCAACGTTTCATTTGCATACAATGAAAGCGCCGGCCCAATTCTGAAGGACATTAACCTGACCATCCGCCAAGGGGAAAAAATCGCCTTCGTCGGTTACAACGGTGCCGGTAAAACCACCTTGACCAAGCTGTTTATGCGGCTATATGATGTTTCCGAAGGGGCTATTCTGCTGGATGGGATCAATATCCGGGAATACGAGCTTACTTCGTACCGCAGCTGCTTCGGCAGCGTCTTTCAGGATTACCGCTTGTATGCAGCCAGCATTGCGGATAATGTGATGATGGACCGGACGGATGATCACACCATTCCGGTGGTCAGTGAGGCTCTTGGCCAAAGTGGGCTGTTGGACCGGGTGAACCGGATGGACCAAGGCACCGGCACGATGGTGACCCGGGAATTCAGCGCCTCAGGCACCGAGCTGTCCGGAGGCGAAGCGCAGAAGCTGGCCATCGCCCGTGTATTTGCCCGCCCGTATTCCTTTATTATTCTTGATGAACCCTCCAGTGCGCTTGACCCTATCAGCGAATATCAATTTAATCAGACTGTCCTGGAGGCGTCGCGGAACAAAACAGTGATTTTCATTTCCCACCGACTGTCCAGCACACGGATGGCCGACCGGATCTTCATGCTGGAGCATGGCCGAATCATTGAACAAGGCTCCCATAACGAGCTGATGGCCCAAAACGGCAAATACGCAGAAATGTTCCACATGCAGGCCCATATGTATCAAGCCACGCCTGCATAACCGATACCTCAACCCCAGGAGGAATTTATCTGAGCTTACTTTCCCGCTTATTCGGTAAGAAGTGTTACTTTTGCGGCAAAAAAACCGCCGTTGTGAAACGCTATAAGGACTATAAAGGCCAAACCATCCACGTCTGCAACCCTTGCCTTCCCTACGCCCATAAACGCGGCATCATACGAAAAGGCTGATATTTCACTGAAGCATAGGGAGGTGAGGACTTTGGCGCTGCACTTTTTGGAATGCGGAAATAAGGATGCATTCCTCCTGATGCAGTTTATACACGGCGGTGGAGTGAGCGGCTGGATGTGGGATCAGCAGATCCGGTATTTCGGCCATTATCATTGCATCGTCCCGGATTTGCATGGGCGTGGGCGAAGCAAGGACGGCGAATTTTCCATCCGAGGCAGTGCAGAGGCATTATTACGGCTGCTCGATGAAAAAGCGACGGGGAAAAAAGTGGTGGTGACCGGCTTTTCCTTAGGCTCGCAAATCCTCATTCAAATGCTGAGCTTAAAACCTGATGCCATTCATTTTGCCATCATAAACAGTGCCCTGGCCAGACCCTTCCCATCCGCCAAATACTGGATTCGTCCTGCCATTCAACTCTCCTATCCGCTGATTAAATACAGATGGTTTTCCAAGCTTCAAGCAAGGTCACTATACATAAACGGGGAAAACTTCGAAGCGTATTATGAGGAAAGCCGCCAGGTGCAAGTCAACACTCTGGTCCGTGTACTCAATGAAAATATGTCATTTGAACTACCCGGGGACTTTAGAATGGCAACAGGCAAGATATTGGTTACAGTAGGCGAAAAGGAAAAAGCCATAATGAAAAAATCTGCAAGGGATATTGTAGAAGCGAACCGGGCTTGTACCGGCGTCCTTTTGCCCCAAATCGGACATGGCGCTCCTCTGGCTAAACCCGGACTCTTTAATGAAATGGTGGACAACTGGATACATGAGCGGGAGCTTCCGGAGATATGCCTGAAGCTGAATTGACAAAACAAAAAGGACTCCATCACCGAGTCCTTCCTCTCCCTGCCTATTTATGTCATACCTACTTATGCGAAATATGATGCAGCGCCTGCAGGAACAGTCCTTCCACGTGCTGGTCGTCAATGGAATAATACATCATTTTGCCTTCCTTGCGGCGTTTGACAATACGTAGATTACGAAGCACCCGCAGCTGGTGGGATACGGCGGACTGCTGCATCCCCAGCACGTCGCACATGTCGCAGACGCACAGCTCCCGGTTCAACAGGGAGTGGATAATCCGCAGACGGGTTTGATCGGCCAGCGCCTTGAACAGCTCCGCCAGGTCATTCACCCGGTCAAGCTCCACCGCCTCGCGTTTCACCTGCTCTACTACATCGGCATGGGCACAATCCGTCTCGCAGCGGTCGGTGCCGTCCGCATTGTCCATCCGACCATTGGTCTCTTCCTCTTCCACACTCGCTAGTTCCATCATACCCCGTCCCCCTGCCTGACTCATCAATCATGCCTCTATTGTATCGGACGCCATTGTATTTGTCACTTTCTCACCAGCCAGACATTTCCTTGGTATAAGTAAGGAATGATGGAGCACACTTCTAGGAAAAGCATTCTTACAGGGAGTGTATCCAACGTGAAGAGCAAGCAACTGCTCATCCTTGCCGGTTTATGGTTCATGCTTCTGCCTGGAAGCATGATCCAAGCCGATCCCCTTCCCGCCGGAGCAGATGACCGGATTGAGCTGTCCCTGCGCTCCTCCTCTGCTGCGGAGTACAAAACGACCGTGTCCATTTCTTCACGAAAGTGGAAAAAATGGCTGAGCTCTATGGAGCAGGCCGGAAATCTGCCCCAACCGGCACCGGCTTACTCCGTTTTGGAGCTGGCAGCACCTGCAAGCAACGGCACCCGGCAGCTTTACAGGGTATACAGTGTTGAATCCGGAGCCTACCTGCTGGAGCTTGACAGCCGGACGGTTTACCGGACGCCGGAGGAGATGAAGACGGATATAGACAGACTCCGGCAGGAACTGGCTGCCCGTCACTTCGGAAAGCTATTAACCTGGACCGAGGTGGATAAGCTGATGCCGAAAGGCACTGTCCTCTCCATTACCGATCTGGAAACCGGACTCACTTTCCAGGGACAGCGCAGGGCCGGCTCCGCCCATATGGATGTGCAGCCTCTGACGAAGGAGGACACCGCCATTATGAAAACTATCTACGGAGGCCAGTGGAGTTGGCAGCGGAAAGCGGTGCTGGTGAAAACCCCAAGCGGTGTGGTTGGCGCTTCCATGCACGGCATGCCCCACGGCGGGGATGGAATTCCCGGCAATAATTTTAACGGCCATTTTTGCATCCACTTCGCAGGCTCCATTACCCATGGCTCCGCCCATTCCGATCCGGCTCATCAAGCTATGGCCCAGAAAGCGGCAGGACAGCTGGAGGATTATCACAAAAGCCTCAGTCCGCTGGATACCGTGAAGCTGTTTTTGGTGGCCGTCAATCAGAAGGACCGCCATCTGCTGGAGCTGCTGCTGAATACCGGAGCTGAGACCGGTCTGGCCGCGGAATGGCTGGATGATCGTGTCCTCAATGCCCGTCCTATCGGGGAGCCCCCTGCTCCATTTCGTATCCCTGAAGATGCACTCGAGGCCCAGTTTAAGACGCGGGTGGGCATCTCTCGGAAAGGCGCCCGACCACAGGGTATATGGTTCCGATGGAGCCTGTCCCGGACAACACCCGCAGGAGCATGGTTTATTACGGACATCCAGCCGGAGGCCGTCATCCGCGGAAATTGATTTTCCCTAGAGATGCTTCCCAGGAACTGTCATTCCTTGTAGAATAGACTCATGATCGGCTTTTTGCCAGAAAAGAGGTTATGAGTCTTGGGTGTGAACGGTTTTAGTGGTGACGCCGGCATTTCCAACGGACCCCCGGCTATTTTTATGATTTTTTTCGTTGGCATTGCCGCGGTGGTGATCGGGGGTATTGTATTTAGTGTGGCCAAGGGGGTGGGGACCTGGTCCCAGAACAACGCATCGCCCATCCTGACACGTCCGGCCCGGATCGTGGCCAAGCGGACGAATGTTTGGGGAGGCTCAGGGGAATCCTCCGCTTCCACCGACTATTATGTCACGTTCCAGTTTGAGGATAACAGCCGGGAGGAGTTCCAGATCAAGGATGCCCAATTCGGTTTAATGGCGGAAGGAGACCAGGGTGAGCTGGAGAGCCAGGGTACCCGGTTTCTCGACTTCCGGCGCAGAATCTGAGGCGATCCAAACGGCAGAGCATCAGCCCGCAAGCAGCCTCATACGCCGCCCTCCCCATTTGGAATGCCAGTCCGCCTGAGCTTACGCTTGGGCTTTTTGCTGTTGCCCTCAGCAGTCCCTTGAACTGTTTCCGTTTCCGGTTCCTCCCCCACTGCATTAGCTCCGTCTGCCTCGGATTTTTGTCCGGCTGCAAGCTTTCCCTTAACTGTTCCCCCCAGCAGCAGCACGGCAGGCAGCAGTACGGCTACTCCCAGTGCCAGGGGAGGCCAATAATATTGGGCGAAGGTCATGGCCCGGGTATGGTCCGCCACCACCCAATAGCTTGACGCTCCCAGCAGCAGGCAGGCAGGAACCAGCATAGGCCGGTAATCCTTCAACCCGACGACTTTGGACAGGGAATGGCTGGCGCAGAACAGACAAAGCATAATCTGCACCAGACTGGAGGTAGCAAAAAAGGCGATCATAATCATTTCGTACCGCTGGATAAAAAAGCCCAGATGGGCGCTCCTGGCCAGCTGCATACAAGAGACCACATATTGGCCTGTAACCTCGGCAGACAGCACACCGGTTTCCAGAATCGGCCACATCAATACCAAAAGCCCGCCCATCAAAACACTGACAACACTGGTCCGGGACCAGGAATCCCTCTTGCTGACCAAGGGGATCACAATCCCCGCGGCCATGGTGCCCATAGCCCAGTCCGTATCGAAATTCCGGCTGGCCCAAACGGATTTCCAGATTCCGTATTCAAAGAGTGGCGCCAGATTGCGGATGTCAAATTCGGTGAGCGAGCCGGTTAATAACGAAATATTGAGCAGAAGGATGGTGAATACCCCGACAAAGGCCGTTCTTGCCATCACCTCCAGTCCATGGAATGCCCCCAATCCTCCCACCCACAGCGCCACCAGGATAAATGAATAGGTAGGAAATTGAGGCAGGAAATAATCCATGAGATGGTAAACGAAGGTCAGCATAATCGTGGCGAAGGCTCCGGTAAAGAACACGAAGCTCAACAGCGCGGCGGCTTTGCCCGCCCATTTGCCCATCACAAAGCCTGCTCCGTCAATCAGCTCCCTGTCCCCGCATTTGACCACAGCTGCGGCAGTCAGCCAAGCGGCGCCTGCTCCCTGAATGATGGCAAACAAGGTGGACACCCAAATTTCCGAGCCTGCTTCTCTGGCCGCGATTCCTTGGGTCACTCCGATGCCCTTGGCATACATCATGTTGATAATCAACGCCATGAGCATACCCGCGGTAATCCGGATTTTCATGATTCATCACCTTCAGTTCCTTTTCCGTCTACCTTCAATTCCTGGCTGGTGATTTTGATATCCAGCGCAATGTCCACCTCACTATCGGCTAGAACCTCCTCCCATCTGCCTTCGAATTCCCTCCATTGCTTCGGGTACTTATTATTGAACACCTCTCCCAGCTTCAGAAAATCCACCCGGTATTTATGCTGGGCCTTGTCCAGCACCGCTTCCAGCTGGGATTTGACCTTCTTTTGGAGCTCAGCCTGCAACTCGTCCTTCATGGCGGAAAAACCTACAGAGCATCCCGTTTCCACAAGACTGGCCGTGGCTTTCACATGGATGTCAAACCGGGGCTTCCCGTCCTTCAAACCGGGAATCACCCGGACCTGCTGCTTGTTCACCTCCAGGGTGGCCCGTTCCGCAGGATTGCGGGGGCAGCTGACACTGACGATGCTGGAATCCACACTTTCGATGAACATCAGAAGACCCTTGGTCTCCTCGGAGTTAAGCCAGCCTACCATTTTATCCCTGCGGAAAACAGCGGCGCCGGACAGCTCCACCTGCTTCAGGGAGCCGAACTCCATGGGCTTTTTGTTGGAGATGCCCCTGTTCTTGAGTTCAACCCGGGCCAGAACGGGATGGCTGGTTTTGCTCATGTACACCTCGAACAGCCGCATCATATTCGTGGAAGGAGCCTCGCCCACAATCCGGTTATACCGGAACAGCTTGTCGATGGCCTGTCCGGGCACCACCTCCAGACCGGTAACCGTGGACACTACCTCTCCGGCAGAATTGGAGGTCACCACTACCCAGGTATTCATCCGGAGCTCCGGATTGCGTGTGAAAAAATCAACAATGTCGCCGATCCCTCTTTTGGCCAGCTTGTCGTTGATGACAATCACGAAGTTATGGGCCCAGTAGACCCGTCTGGAGGAGAAGCGGGCAAGATTGCGGATCGCTTCAAAAATGGTTTTCCCTTCCGCCGCAATGGAGTAGATGGGCTCTCCGGTACCCCCGGAGGGAGCCCCGGTTTGACCCCGGGCATCCGCCGACCGGACAATTTGTGCCGAAATCCGGTAGCTGCCTTCCTCTTCTCCGATGTCCAGCCCCACTGCAGTGACTATGGCAAGCTCATTGATTTGCACCGGCCCGCATCCTGCCGAGACCGCCATCATCAGGCAAAGGGCCGCCAATAGAAGCGCCTTGCCCTGTCTCATGCCCCGTCCTCCTTTCCGCCGCTGTCCCCACTGTTGTCTCCGGCTTGATCATGCGGCCGGTGTTCCGCGGTGGCATCGGGTTGAGGTCTTTGTCCTTTGGCCATACGATCAGGTTCTCCTTCAGCCATCCATGGGCGCTTGATCATACTCCACCAGGGAAATCGCAGCAGCAGATCCTGCTGATCGGAAGGCCGGAACGGACTGGCCGGCGCCAGATAAGGCTCTCCGAAGGAGCGCAGCGAGATGGCATGAACCACCATTGTGAAAAAAACGCCGACAAATCCCAATAGCCCCATTGTGCCGGAGGCCAGCAGCAGGGGAAACCGGATCAGCCGGATGGAGAAGGACGCAGCGTAATTGGGAATGGCAAAGGATGAGATGCCCGTAATCGCCACAATAATGACCATAAACGGGGATACTAGCCCCGCCTGCACCGCCGCCTGGCCAATAATCAGAGAACCGACAATGCTCACCGCCTGCCCAACAGGCTTCGGCATCCGCAGCCCCGCCTCCCGCATCAGCTCGAAGGCGAACTCCATGAATAAAGCCTCCAGCAAAACAGGGAAGGGCACCACCTCCCGGCCGGATGCAATGGTGAAGGCCAGACCAGTCGGAATCATCTCCTGATGAAAGGAAACCAGCATCACATATACCGATGGCAGGGCCAGACTGATCATAAAAGCCAGGTAACGGACCAGCCGCAGAAAGGACCCTACCCAATACCGGGAATAATAGTCATCCGACGCCTGAAAGGACTGCCAGAAATAGGTGGGGACGATCAGACAGAACGGTGTGTTGTCCACCAGGATGACCGCTCTTCCCTCCAGCAGCGCCGAAGCCGCTTTGTCCGGGCGCTCCGTGCTCTGGATGGTGGTGAAGGGAGACAGCGGGGCATCCTCAATAAATTCCTCGATATAGCCGCTTTCCAAAATTCCGTCCACTTTGATGGATCTTAGCCGCTTGGTGACCTCCTCCACCAGTCCCTTTTTTACCAGACCCTTTATATAAAGAACATTGATGTCCGTTTTGGTGCGTGTACCCACCTGGAGGGCATCCACCCGCAGCATGGGATCTCTGATCCGTCTGCGGATATGGGCGGAATTGGACCGGATGCTCTCTACGAATCCGTCCCGGGGCCCCCGGACCACACTTTCGGTAGCGGGTTCATCCACACTCCGGCCTTCCCAGCCCCGGGTGGAAATCACAATTCCTTTGGCTATACCTTCTATCAAAATGACCGTATCTCCCGCCAGAACCGCATCGATGCAGCTTCCCAGCCGCTCCACAATACTGACACCGCCATTCACCAGAAGGCGTTCCTGGAGCTGCTGTGCAGCTTCCTCCTCATTCAAGCCGAAGGAAATTTCTGCCGCGTACACAATCAATGCTCGTAAGATGTCATTCACATATTCCGCCTTCACCAATCCGTCCGTATATATGCATTGCCCCGGGCGCCCTTCTCCCGCTGCATCGGCCAGCCGGAAGTTCCGCCGGATAATATCCGCCGATTCCCCCAGAAGGGTATCAATGTCCGCCAAATTATCGTGCAGCCGGGATCTGATCCCGCTTTCAAGCATATGCTGCTCTTCTGTTGACATGGATGCTCCTCCCGTCCGCCGGATAGTAGGCGAGCCGCCTTTCCTTACTTTTCCTTTCAAGCGGCAAATTTATGCAGACGGATACAGGGCGCATGAAGCAGCTGCAGGCTGGAGAATATAATTCCAGAATTGGATGAGGAGTGTGCCCAAATGATGGATAGCTGGTTTTACCGGTACATTCTGAACAGCACCTGGTTCCTGTGGACCGTTACAGTGCTGATCATCGCTCTGAATTTCTTGTCCCCTATTCTTGTTTGGCTTGTGATGGCAGGCAAGATGGATAAGCTCAAGCTGCGCAAAAAAAGCAAAACCACCGCTTCCGGCAGCCGGGGAGGCGGATAACGCTTCCCGGCGCCAGGCGGTGGCAGGTATAAGGATAGGGATACTTATTTCCGGCCAAAATCCGCCCGGATTTCCCCCCACTCCTCCGTATTCCACTTGACCACTTTGTTCTCGTAAGTATTTGTATTGACCCATTGGAGAGCTCTGTCGGCCATCTCCCAGATCTTCGCCGTCGCCGGGCCGCGCACCAGGGTGGAGGCGATTTTCCGGTTTTTCAGCCAGCTTAAGGCAGTACGCGAATCTGTATAAATGGTTTTGGTGCTGCCCAGCTGCTTGAGATAAGCCAAGCCGTGGACAATGGCGATAAATTCTCCCAGGTTGTTGGTGCCGTTTTCGATAGGACCCACGTAGAACAAAATTTCCCCTGTCCGTGTGTCCACCCCCTTATATTCCACCGGACCCGGATTGCCCCGGGTGCCCACATCCACAGAGATGCTGTCATAATCGATTTCTCCGGCTCCCGCGCCGGCTGTCTTTGGAGCTCCTTTGGCTCCAGATTTTGCCGCAGCTTTGCCCTTGCCCCAGCTTTTGTTGGCGCCCGCCTTCAGAGCCGTCTCGGCCTCCTGGAGGGATTCAAAGGACTTGTAGCGGGCATTGGCCACGCCGTCCACCTGGGCCTTGCATTCGTTCCAGGTATTGTAGATGCCCGGCGTTTTACCTTCCCACACCACATAATATTTTTGCTTTGCCATTCTGTTTCGCCGCCACCTTTGACTCCTAAAGTTGCCATTCTTCGAAAAAAGCACCCCTTCGGGTGCTTTTTTGATTAACCGGTTCCTAGTTCTTCCTGTATCCTTATTCGCCCAAGTCCACGTTATGGTAGACCTGCTGCACATCCTCCAGGTCCTCCAGCACATCGATGAGCTTCTCGAACTGGGCTTGGACATCCCCATCCAGAGTGATGTCGTTCTGGGCTAGCATGGTCAGCTCGGCAACAGTAAATTCGGTGACACCTGCAGCACGGAGGGCATCCTGTACGGCGCTGAATTGATCCGGTGCGGCGTAGATGATGACGGATTCTTCTTCCTGGACGATGTCCCGGGCATCCACATCCGCTTCCATCAGAATCTCCAGCACCTCTTCCTCGGTTTTATCGGCTACCCCTATAACTGCTGCGGCATCGAACATATAGCTGACGGAGCCGCTGACGCCAAGGTTGCCCGCATTCTTGGTGAACGCCGAACGGACCTCTGCAGCGGTGCGGTTTACATTGTTGGTCAAGGCATCGACAATGACCATGGACCCGTTAGGGCCGAAGCCCTCATAACGCAGCTCCTCATAGGTTTCATCGGAGTTGCCCCGCGCCTTTTCCAGGGCACGGTCAATGATGGCCTTGGGCACGTTGTAGATCTTGGCCCGCTCCAGCACCACCTTCAATGCGCGGTTGGATTCCGGATCAGGCTCCCCCTGCTTGGCCACCACATAAATTTCACGGCCGAATTTGGCGTAGACCCGGCTGGTGTTTTTGTCCTTGGAGGCTTTCTTTTCCTTGATATTATTCCACTTACGACCCATATGGTTTAATCGCTCTCTTTCGTGGCTGGTCTTATGTAAGCCAATTGCTTACAAACTAACAATCCTGTCTATTATATCCCGGAAAGCGGATTGGAGTAAACCTTCCTAACCCGTTTTTTGGAAGATACGCGAGATTTGATCACTCATGCTGCAGTTCCGGCCACAATTTTAGAAGGTGAAATGTCGGAGAAGACCCTCAAATGAGCTTTGCCGATTTTCGAGGCTTCCATAACACATCCAGCCTGCGGCGGGGACCATGTTATTTCAGGGGAGCGGCATAAAAGCCCCTGCCCGGCCAATATCAATAGGTAAGGAAGACCTTAAATTGGCTTTGTACTATCCCAAACCGGCAATCAGTAGTAAGATAAAGCTTGTAGTCATTTTTTGCATCGGCAAAAAAGGAGTGAGACCATGAGCATTCCCGTTCTGATCCTGAGCGGTTTTCTGGGCAGCGGCAAAACCACTCTCCTGCTGGAGCTTCTGGCTGAAGCGCGTTCCCGGGGCCTCAAGCCCGGCATCCTGATGAATGAGCTGGGCAAGATGGATGTGGATGGCGAAATCATCGGCGGAGCCTCCCAGGTGTCCGTAGCCAAGCTGCTGGACGGCTGTGTCTGCTGCAGCAAAAAAAGCGAGCTCTCCGCCAGCCTCCAGGAGCTGCTGAGCCAAAAGCCGGACGTGCTGTTCGTAGAGCTTACCGGAGTCGCCAATCCCGAGGAAGTGGTGGATGCGCTTACGGAGCCTGCGCTTCTTGGCCGTGTGCTCCTCAAGCAGATTGTCACCGTGCTGGACGCGGAATATACGCTGGAGTACAACAGCATTTTTTCCTCGGACAAGGATTTGGTGCGTACGCTGCGCCGGCAGATGGAAGTGGCCGATCTGATTCTGGTCAACAAAACCGACCTGGTGGATGCCCACATCCTTCAGAAGATTGAGAAAACCGTGCGCAAGCATAATCCCCTTGCTCCCTTGCTGTATACCCAGCGGAGCAAGCTGGATCTGGATATCCTGCTCCGCGGGATTGAACCTATCCCCGAGGGGACAGCCCCGGCGCGCCAGCCTTTCCGGGTAGTCAAGGGGATGGCTTCCGGAGCCCGAATGAAGGAACCGGAGGCTTCCGAGCATGCCGCCCACCGGCATCAGGCATCCTTCTCCCGCATCCGGACGTTTACCCTCCAGCCCCCGGCGGATTATGCGATCTCTCCGGCCAAGCTGGAGCAGTTCCTGGGCCAATGGGGCAACCGGCTTCTCCGGGCGAAGGGGTATCTGGCCCAACCGGGCCATGCCGCAAGAAGGCTCTTGCAGTTTGCCGGTAAACGGGTCACCTATTCGTCCAGCACCTACCAGGGTGAGCCCTATCTGGTCCTGATCGGCATGGACTTGGACGAAAGCGAGCTCTTGATGGAATGGGAGGAGCTGCTCCCCGGCACCGAGCTTCCCACAGGCAGGAAGAGATAGCCACATACCGATTTGGATACGCCCGGCAAGGGGTTTGACAATCCCTTGCCGGGCGTTTTATACTTCACATAATAGTAAAATTTACTGGAAGATGGTCATCATTTATGAATGCTCTGCAGTCGGTTGATATTCAATCCTTTAAGACGATTTTTCTCTCCATTGTGCTGGAGGCATCCCCGTTTCTGATTGCCGGGGTGCTGGTGTCGTCCCTGCTCCAGGTTTGGCTTTCGGAGCGGATGCTGCAGCGGATCATTCCGCGCAATCCTCTGGTTGGGCTGTTGTCCGTCTCCCTCCTGGGGGTGATCTTCCCGGTGTGCGAGTGCGGTATTGTCCCTGTAGTCCGCCGCCTCATCAAAAAAGGAATGCCCGCCTACCTGGGCATTGCCTTCATGCTTGCTGCGCCTGTGGTCAATCCCATTGTGTACGCCGCCACCTTCGCCGCTTTCCGGTCCAAGCCGGAAATGGCCTGGGAGCGTATGGGGCTAGCGTATGGGGTAGCTGTTCTTGCGGGATTGTTCATCTATCTCCTGGCTAACGGCAATCCGCTGAAACGCAGCCGGGAGGATCTGTTGGGCGACGTTGCCCCCGCCGCAGAGACCAGAACCACCTGGTCGGGCTGGGCGGAGCATCTGCTCAACGAGTTCTTCGACATGTCCAAATATCTGCTGTTCGGCGCTTTCCTGGCCGCTTCCCTGCAGGTGCTGGTCTCCCGCAGCGTGCTGGTGGATATCGGCTCGGATTCTCTTACGGCTTATCCGTTTATGATGGGATTGGCCTATGTAATGTCCCTTTGTTCCACTTCTGATGCCTTTGTGGCCGCTTCCTTCAGCAATGTATTCGCCAAAGGCCCACTACTGGCGTTTCTGGTCCTGGGTCCCATGCTGGATTTCAAGTCTACCTTGATGCTGCTCTCCTCCTTCCGGACCCGGTTTGTCCTTTTGCTGGTGGCGCTCCTGGTAGTGTTGGTCTGGTTGGGCGCTGCTGTTGTCGGAACATTTTAACGCTGAGGAGGAGGGATATACCATGAGCCCGCGCAAGCTGGGAATCCACTATTTTTTACGGACAGGCATTCTGGCATTTTTCGCCTATTATATCCTCCGCCTTGTGAAGCATGACCAATTGGTCATCTATATCGGCCCCCGGATGCAATTTTATGTGAAGCTGGCGGCCATCGGCTTCTACCTGTTTGCCGTGCTGCAGCTGGTGCTCGCTTTCCGGTCCTGGTGGGGTGCGCGGGAGCAGGACCCCTCCTGCGATTGCGGCAGCTGCTCCCCCGCTTCCATGTCGGCGGTAAGCCACAGCTTCTTTTACGCGCTGTTTGCCGTACCGCTGCTATTGGTTATGCTTTTGCCGGATCAAGCTCTAGGGAGCAGCCTGGTGGACAAAAAGGGCATCACGCTTACCGGCGCCATAGCCGGTAATGCTGCAGCTGCCTCCGCCGCTGCCGCAGGTAAACCTCCGGCTGCTGCAGCGGGTGCAGGCAGCGCCACGGGGAGCCCGGCCGGGCAAGGTGGGGCCATAGGCTCTCCCGCCCCGGGGGGAGGATCAGCGGGAACCTCACCTGCTGCGGTTTCACCGCCGCCGTCAGGCGATCCGCTGGACGTCCTGTTTCCCCATGATGAGTATTCCGAGGATTTGGCCATTCTGGCCAAGAAGCTGTACAAGAAGGACAGCATCTCCATCAAGGACAAGGGTTTTATGGAGACGGTCACCTCCATTGATTTCTATATGAACAATTTTATCGGCAAAAAGGTGGAGATTAGCGGGTTCGTCTACCGGGAGGACGGGATGGAGGAGAACCAGTTTGTGGTTTCCCGGTTTGCGGTGCAATGCTGCTCCGCCGACTCCGCCCCCTTCGGGTTTATGGTGGAGAGCTCCATGGGCAAAACCTTGAACAAGGACACCTGGGTGAACGTTACCGGCACCTTGGGCACCACCCAATACGGCGGCAATGAAATCCTCAAAATTGACGCTACCCGCATCCAGCGCATCGAAGCGCCGGCATCGCCGTATGTGTTCCCGGACATGGATTATTTCAAGATGGATCCATGAGGTGAGACGCACAGGACTTATTGAGCTGTGGATGTTACAGGGGGGGATGTGCGGGGAGTGTGGTGGATGGGATTTTGCGGGGGACGAGGGTTAGTCTGACTCCTGTAACGGAACTTTACTGCTCGTAGCGCAGTGTTTGGTCTATGCGAGGGGAAGGGTTTGCTGTAACGGAACTATGCGGCTCTTAGACGGGATAATGTAGCCTTTTCCCGTTTTAACGGAACTGAGACGACCTTACAGCCATCCCATCGCCCCAACAACGCTCAAAATTCCCGCTAAGCGCCTCTCAGTTCCGTAAGAATGGGAAACACTCCTTTTCCGCTCCTAAGAGCCTCTCAGTTCCCTTATGCGCGCTCCCTCATCACCAGGTTAGCGGCCGACGGATAAATTCGGAAAATTCAAGCGTTGACATACCGCGGATATTCATGGTACTATAGCTTTCGTTGGCGCCAAAGCAAGGAAATGCAGCAATTGCAGGAATTGGGCAATTTCACTGGTTTTTCTCCGCTTGACAGCCTAATGGCCATGCCGGGATGGCGGAATCGGCAGACGCACAGGACTTAAAATCCTGGGGTGGGTGACCACCGTGCGGGTTCAAGTCCCGCTCTCGGCACTACAAAATCAAGGGTTTCAGCTCACGCGGCTGAAGCCCTTGATTTGTTTTAAGAACGATTTGCTAACATTTTGCTAACGCCGCTTCTTTTTTTCGATCCATACGGCTTTTCCAACACGCTTATTCTCATGTTTGTGCTTGCTTTAAGAAGATTGATTGCTGGCTTGGGAGCTACGTTCGAGAATACCGTCACGCTCCATTCTCAGACGCTGGATTTCCGCTCTAATGGCTTCCTTGCGGCAAGGTAAAGTGTTTGTGTCACTATACTCTAAAGTTAGTTTTACATGGGCTTTGGCAATGTCCAGCAGCGCAGATGCTGTTCCTTCATCGTTTAATGCTCGCCACACAGCATAATTCATTGAGCCACTCCCTTTGCTTCTTTGGAAAATAGATCATTAATTCTTTGAGCCGTATCCTTTTTTGTCTCCATATCAAGGTGCGAGTAAGTATCAGCTGTAAGTGTTATCGTGGAATGGCCCAACCATACTTGGATTTCTTTGAGACTTACGCCATGTTTTATTAAATAGCTGGCAGTAGAGTGTCTGAGATCATGAAATCTGATATGCGGTAACTTGTTCTTTTCAAGTATTTCCTTGAACTTATGGTTCAGGTATTCTGACTTTATAGGACTTCCATTCGGCCAACAGCAAACAAGACCGCTATCGTCATAATCTTCTCCGAATAATAGCTTGTCTCTCTTTCGTTGCTTCTTTAGATTTTTTAAGTAGCGTTCAATATTGTCCATCAAAGGTAAAGTCCGCTGGCTGCTTTCACTCTTGGGCTTCTTCACAACAACCTTTTTGCCGATTTTCACACGGACTTCTTTAATTGAGATTGTCTTCTCTTCAAAATTGATGCAGTCCCATTTTAATCCGAGCACCTCGGAACGGCGAAGACCATAATGAGCCGCGATAAACACAGCCGATTCTATTGCTGTGCCTGAGCAAGCCTCAAATAGCTCCTCAAGTCGGTCAACTGGGTAATAGCTTGCATTATACTTCTCTTGCTTCGGAAGCACGATTCGATCAGCAGGGTTGAATGGAATCAGGTTCATTCGAACAGCGAAATCCAAAGCACTCTTTATATTGGCATGATGCCTTCGCAATGTTTTAGCGGACAATCCTTCTTTGCCTGATGCTTGGTCGCCCTGATGTTTAGTATCGTAATATTTTTGCAGGTGTATGGGCTGAATTTCTTGCAAGAGTAAATTATTCTTACTTTTGAAATAGGGAATGATATGCTTGGTTACAATCATCTCATACCCTTCCCACGTAGTCTCTTCGACGTTGCTTTTAATGACATTATGAAGCCAATCCAGCATAAAGTCAGTGAATGCAAGCTTCCGCTGTGGTTGAACGAAGCTATTATTATCTATCTTCGTAAGCGTTTCTCGTAAAATCTTCTCAGCATCAGGTTTCTTTTCGCACTTGGTATTAATCCATTTTTGTTTCCTCTTGCCTGATTCGTCTTTTGTTTCGACGATGATGTACCAGTAATTTCCACGTTTAAGCAAGCTACCCTTCATGTGCTTCGACCTCCAAATTATGTTGTTGAAAATGAAATAGACAGGAGCGCAATTGCCCCTGTCTGCAAAATAACTTTCTCAAATTACTTCACTTTAGATAGTACATATTCTTCAATACAGGTCTTCGGAATCCGATACGCTTTTCCGATTTTAAATGATTTAATTTGCCCGGAACGCAGCAAATCATAAGCTTTATTTCGACCGATTGCCAGTATTTCCATCATGTCTGAAATGGTTATAACATCATCGTAGTCTATAAACATAGCACACATCCTTTCTATGGTTCTCTAAGATATAATATATACTTGAATCTGTCTTAATTTCGTTTTATGGTGTATGTAACATTACTTTTCCCATATTCCCGCATTCCCCCGTTCCCAAAACTGTTTGTTATCTTTTGATTTAGGTAGACTGAGTATGTAATTAATTGATTTTGGGCATTTTTTAACTCTCCTTTCCGTGACATTGATTTTGATTATTACACTTTTGTTTGGCTCAAAATTAATTATTATTCGTTAAATTGTACCTGCTTAAAATTGAATGGAACAGGTGGTGCGAATATGGAGGAGTATCAGTCAGAGGATTTTATTGAAAAATATGTTGAGAAAGTGAAGAAGGATTTCTTAATTGAGATCAGGCTAAATGACTTAAGGACAAAAATAAACAGAATTCTTCAAAAAGAGAATCTTTATTTTGATGATGAAACGTATCTTGTTTTGCAGTCTGAGACCAAAGAAACCGAGACTAGAATATGTAATTTCTTTGTCTTGCCTACTCATAGCTTGTACTTCGATGATGGTGAGAAGATTCATGAAGCAGGGATTGCAGTGGAACTATATTCACAATTAAGCGATGAAAAATATAAACGTATTCTTGTTAATCTGAGTGATGAGGCAATTGAGAAAGGCAATTGGTTGACCGCGGCATTCATTGATCGTGACTTTTTTGTTTATAAGCCTGATTTGTATAGGCACCTTAGGATCGCAATAAAATTGTCGTCACGCATCATTAAAAAAGAAGCCAAGAAAGTTTTTTATAACGAGGAGTGGCTTGAAGACGATGATGCTGTGGAGCATATTTCAGAATATAAACGCAGCCAAGAAATGCTATCACTAAAGAGATCCAATAACCAAAATGAAAAAGAAACTCATGGTAATGAAGACATAGATGCAGTACAATTTTTAGCGGCTCAAAAGCAGTATATCTCTGAGATCACATTGCTTTCCTTCCCAGAGAAACCTTCCGACGAAACTAATGAATGGGGCTGGGAGGATAATGACTACTACTACCTTGTCTACTCCAAAACATGGAGTTGGATTCGTGCTCATTTCAATCGCAATGGGTTTAAGCTCATATTAGATGAAAAGGATTTAGATCATTATCTGATTGAAGCAGGTGTGTTTGAAAGCAATGAAGTAAGAGCAAAGAGTAAGTTAAAGCGCGCTGATCGCAAGACTCCTCCGCTAAGCAAGCGGGTATTTATGATAAATAAAGCTAGATTTAATGAGTTTCTATCTGAAAAGCGTAGTGGAATCTAATTGTAATATATATGTATATTATTTACATCAATTTCATTTATATTGAACATATCTACACTCGACAATTCTGCATTGTTGCTTCATTCTGTAAGAAAATAAAACTGCGCAAACACATCTTTGAAGGGATGTGTTTGCGTGAAAATTGGATATCATACAGTGTTGTTGTCTATCCCAATTGATTTTTATACCGCTAAAGCATTATTTGAAGCGTTAAAAATATGCTCAAAACAATACCATGCCAAACATTTCAAGCAAGAGTGGAAGCATATATCATGGACGGAATTCGAGCTATTCAAGGATAAAGGATTGCGAATCTTTTTGAAGGATTATCATTACGAGAGGGATAACCAAAAATTCGTTTATAAAACGTTTGAAATAAGAATGAATCCCAAGCGTCTATGTGAGAATAATCAGTATGTTGAGGTCAGCCAATATGAGGATTACCAGGCGATTTCAGCGGCTTTCAAAAAGTTGCTAAGACCCGCTCGGCAGGAATATAAACAGTTCTGCTTAAATCATTATGATCCACTTGCTCCTAAGTTCATTTTTGATGATATTTCGCAATATAGAGTTGATCGTATTGACTATTGTATTAACATCCGAATACAGCATATGAAACAATACATGGAACTTATCCGCCGCGCCGATAAGCCGAAAACATTTGAAATGAGTCTTGAGGATAACCAGCGTACAAAACGGAAAGAACCATATAAAAATGCCTTCCGAATCGAAAACCATTCAGTTGTGGTGAATTTTTATAATAAGCACCATCAGATGACTCAAGTATTCGGCAATGAATTTCCACGTGGACAAGAGTCGGAGCAAATTATCCGTCTGGAAGTGCAATGTATGAAAAGAAAGGTGAACAACCTAAAACACTATTATGGGGTTGCTGATAGGTCTTTGCTGGAGTTTTCCAATGAAGAATTATCGGAGAAGGTACTTCTGTCGTACTATGAGAAAACTGTAGGATATGAGGATTATTACACCCTTCAAGAGGCAAGAAGGTTTATACACCAATCTGATTATAAGCGAAAAGACCAGGAACGAATGATTGAGGTTCTGGAGCTTATCAATCTTAAACGTTCAGTCTGGAAGGCTAGAGAAGAATATGAAGATGAAAAGAAAAAGTTCAATGAGGCACTTAAGCGCATAAAAAAAATGGGCATAAACCCTGTCACTATTCCTATAGGATGGGGACTTCATGAGCTTCCCAACCTATTGGGAGAATTGACAGTTGTTTATGACCCGAGTAATGGTTAACTATTTGTTGTGGAATCCACTTCCCGCATGAAGTAAATGGCTATTGAGAAGAATTAATCATCAGAATCAGAATCATTACCATATTTTTCATTCAACTCTTGAGCCGTCTTAATCACATCAAAGCCGTTTTCAAGCGATTTACTAACAGCATCAATTGCCGCATCTTTCATATCATCCCATCTGTTACCCATTTTGTTCCTCCTATTTAAACCAATTTTTTGTGAGTTGATATCCACTTGCTCCTCCTGCCCCTGTGCCGAGAAGGTAGCCTACTGCCGTTCCTATTCCCGGAAAAACCAATGTTCCAATTGCTGCCCCAGCACCTCCTCCAACCAGAGCAGAACCGCCTGTCGTAGCTGTTTTCGCAGCGGTTTCAATCAGTTTCTCGCTCATCTTTATCACCTCCCTTCAATGAAGAAATGAATTAGTTTAGCTTGTTGGTTACCACGATTAAATGAGTGAACTTACCGCCGATTTTATTTCCGACTTCTGTTCGGCCAATAGGGTATCCGGTAATTGTTATCGTTTGGCCTACCTTTATGCTACCACTTGCGACCATGCTGAAGAATTCCACAATAGTTCCATCGTCCGTTTCCATGACTACATCTGAGCCCAGCCCCGCCTTTCCGGCATCACTCCCCGGTGGATAATCCTCAACGACACCAACTTGACCTGTAAAGGAAATGGCTTTGCCGTAATAATTCCAAGGAGTTTTCAGAACCTCCTCAGGTGAGGCTTGCTCCCCTGATGGTATGTCCTTAATTACCTTTAACATGTCCATGGCTCGTTGCAGATTGCCATTCTCTATGGCATCAACTTCATTTTTGTTCCAAGCAGGATTTCTCAGCTTGTCTTCCTTCTCCTTTGTCTTCGCCTCTTCTTTAGCCTTGGCTTCTGCTTCTTTAGAGGTTTTGGCAGCAGCCTCATTCTTTACTTTTTCTTCGGCTTTTGCCTTTTCCTCTGCTTCCTTTTTAGCCTTGTCTTCTACCTTGGTCTGATTTCCTGCATCCGTGCTTGGACTTACAGTTTGTTCAGCCTTGGCTACTGTAGCCTTAGATTCGTTTTCTATTTCCGGGGCGGTGGCAATGGTCACAATGAACAGCACAATTAGAGTAAGTCCGTAGTAAAGAAAAACCTTTCCACGTGTTCTTTTTTCTAGCTGCCCCCACTTAAAAACAATACTTGGCTTGATTAAGCCGATAATAAGGGTGATAAAGCAAACGAATAACAATAATCCAAACAGCGCCGACAAATGATTCACTCCCTTAGATGATGAATTTGTAAATTATTGGTATGCCTCAGTTTAAGCCTTTCTCAAAAGAATTTCGCACAATCACCTCAATCTAATTTTGTTCTTGTCCAATCTGCTCTGTTCTTCTCGCAACGAGAAGTTTCTTTTTTCTGCTATCCAAATCCCTTGTCAATACAGGAATTCCAGCCTGTCCGAGACGACGTAAGTCAATCAGCTTCATCATCTTTTTTCTTCCTCATCATTGTGCGTGTTTGTTGTGTCCGTTTCAGAACGTGATTTCATGGTGCTAGTCTTAATTGCGTCAATCATAAGCTGTTTCAAATCGTCGGGATTAAAGACTGCCAATACAGTCTTTTTGTTTTTCTCGACGCAATCAGTTAGCTCGGAGTCACCTATTAGACTGCCGATAGGTACTTCAAGACCGTTTGCAATTTTCTCTAGCGTATGGATGGTAGGGTTATTTTCTCCTCGTTCAACCTGACCAAGATAAGAGGTATTAACCCCAGAATGTAGAGCTAATTGCTCTTGACTTAGTTCTTTCTTCAACCGCAATAGCCGGATGTTTTCACCAATCTTTTTGACAGTATTCAAACTCTTCACCTCTATAAAAAGGATATGCTTTTCTGTTCTGTGTCTCAATATGGTATAAGCGGTAAATTAACGTATATAAATATGATTTCTTGAATATGTCATTTAATAAAATGATTAGATGCATCACACCCTTATTTTGAAAATAAAAAAGATGCCTACAACGAGGCAACAGAAAAAATGCATGAGAAAAAGGCTTCATCTCATGAATCTCTACTGTTGTCTTGTGTCTGCATCTCAAATGTCGATTATTATTTATTATTGAGTAGATTAAGAAAGAAAACGAACTATGCAACAATGGAATTACTAGATATCATACATCATTTTGGTTCGTTAGTATACTAGCAAATTGCAGAATGTAAGTTTTGAGTTCGGTTCACATCAGCCCCTGTTCTTTAAGAGATACAAAATTGCCTGATCCAATTATGATGTGATCCAATACTTCTATGCCAATGAGTTCGCCAACGCTCACAAGCCGCTTGGTTAGCGCAACGTCTTCTGGAGACGGGGTAGAGTCCCCGCTCGGATGATTATGGGCACAAATGATCGATGCGCTACATCGTTGAATCGCGGCGCGAAATACTTCACGGGGATGTACGATTGTGGCGTTCAGAGAGCCGATGGAGATGATTTGCTTAGTGATTAAATGATTTTTAGTGTTTAAAAACAAGCATACAAAATGTTCTTTTGTCAGATGGCTAAGTTCCGGCGCGAGGAGGGTGAACGCATCTTTAGGGCTTCCGAATGTGTGAATTTCTCCGCTTGGTACTGTGAGCGCTCTTGCCAGTTTGAGCATTGCTGTAATTTGACGTGCTTTGCTTATGCCAATGCCTTTGATTGTCGTTAACTGTTGTTCAGTAACGTCCAATAGTTCTGTTGTCGTGGGGAATTGTTCAAAAAGTTGCTGGATCGTGTAGCTATTCTGCTGTTCTTTGAGTGATTGAGATAAAAGCGACTTTAAGTCTTCACTGTGTGGAACGTTCATTTAGACTCCTCCTGATAAATGTTATTGGGAAAGAGAAAGAGCCGAACATATTTGGATTGTGTCGGCTCCCGCATGAATAGTCTCTTGCGAAGACTACCTATCATGCATAGGTATCATGGGTATAATATATATTTTAATTTTTTAAGTTTTCATTTTAGTTTGGTGCTCATCAAGGAACTAATCCCTTTGCTTTGATGTAATAGCTTTGATTATTATTCTATCGTATAAAATCCCCAAATAACGAAGGGAGAAAAAAGGGAAATGAAGGAATATGTCGAATTAACATATATCCATCAATTTGAAAATTTCCCACTAACTACGCAGAGGCATAATCAATTACATACAAGTTAGATTTAAAACCCTTTACAATTGTCGTGATACTAAAATTTTAGTCATTAATGCTTATTTCAAAAAATGGGGGTTGAAGGAATGAAAATTAGCAGATTAAAGGTGGATAATTATAGGTTATTGAAGAAATTTGAAGTGGATTTAGAAAAAGAGTTGTCAGTTGTTATAGGTAAAAATAATTGTGGCAAAACTTCTTTGCTTTCAATCCTAGATAAATTTATTGGAAAAAGAGCAACTACAAATGCATTTACCTATGATGATTTTAATATCGATTTTCAAAAAGAAATTCAACAACTGGTTGAAAATGATATTGATGATGTAGCTGAAAATCTGAGTCTCGGAATATCACTTACTATTTTTATAGAATATGATGAATCTGACAACTTAGCAAATATCAGTAAGTTAATGATGGATCTCGATCCTGACAATAATACAATTGTAATTAAGTTTGAGTATGTATTGCTGAAAGAGGATCTATTAAAAGTAAGAGTTGAGTATAAACAATATAAGAATGAACTAGAGAAAGGTAATAAACGCAGGAAGACTATTAATGAGTTTTTAAAGGATAACCACAAGAAATATTTTAAAATATTCAAAAAAGCTTTAAGCTATGATCGGACTACTTTTGTTGAAGATCAGAACGACTTTGTTAATCTAGGAAAGGAGAATGTTCTTCTCGAAAAAATAATTAGTTTTAAGTTAATAAGTGCTAGAAGGAATGTTACAAATAACGACTCGGATAAAACTTTATCAGTTTTATCTTCGAAATATTATGAGAAGAAAGAAGATAAGGACAATAAATCAGAAAAAATTCAAGATTTCAAAGAAACTTTACGTAATACAGACTCTGATTTAAACGAAATTTATGATGGACTATTCGCTGATGTTATTGATAAAGTTAAAAGATTTGGTGGAATAAATAAAGGCGACTCAGTAATAAAGATTGCATCTACATTGCAACATAGGGAGCTTTTAAAAGGTAATACAACAGTTATGTACGATCATAATACTGAACATTCTCTGCCTGAAAATTATAATGGTCTGGGTTATTTAAATCTAATAACTATGATATTTGAGATTGAGATATTACTTAGCGAGTTTAGGATGGAATCAAGTGAAAATCAAACGCCTGCTGATATTAATCTACTCTTTATTGAAGAGCCAGAAGCTCATACTCATCCCCAAATGCAATATGTGTTTATAAATAACATTAAAGAAATTCTAAGGCAATCAAGTAGTGGTGGGGATGGTAAATCTTTTAACTTGCAAACAATCATCACTACTCACTCATGTCAAATAACATCAGAAAGTAATTTTAATGATATAAAATATTTTTACAAGTCAAGTAGTAGTCAGGTGAATTCAAAAAATTTAAGAGATCTTCAGAAACAATATGAGCAAGATGGAGAAATACAATCTTTTAAATTTTTAAAACAATATCTGACGTTGAACCGAGCGGAACTATTTTTTGTAGATAAGGCAATATTTATTGAAGGTGATACTGAAAGAATCTTACTTCCAGCTATGATGAAGAAAATAGATCAAGAATATAAGGATAATCCTTTACTCTCTCAGAATATATCTATTGTAGAGGTAGGTGCCTACTCACAAGTATTCGAAAAGTTTATTAATTTTATTGGAATGAAATCTTTAATAATTACTGATATTGATTCAGCCAAAAAAAATTACGAAATTGATAGCGATGGAAACAAAAAAGAAAAGAACACAGAAAAATGTAGCGTTTCTGATAAAGATGCAAATGCTACAACAAATTCTTCTTTAAAATATTTTTTTGCTGCTACTTATGATTATTTTAATAAGTTTGAAAATTCGGAAGTGGCTGCGACTGCAGAACCAGAAGCGCCTGTTTCAAATAAAGTAAACGAACTTGGATTTTATTTGAAGTTAGATTTGACTAATAAGCTTCTCCGTAAAGATGTTGAATTAAAGCAGTGGGTGCCAGATGAAAACGGAATTATGCTTGTAATCTATCAAGTGACTGAATCTGATTCTAAGGGAGACCTCTATTCTGCCAGAAGCTTTGAAGATTCATTTTTTCATTTAAATAGACAGTTTATTATTGATAATAAAGATAATTTTAGAAGTTTGAAGAAAATAAAGTATTTTGAAGAAGGCAAGGATCCTTATTTTTTGGCTGAGAATTGTGTAGATAAAAAGCCCAATTTTGCAATGGAGATTCTGCTCAATAGTAAGGAAGAGAATGGTTTAGAGTTTTCTAATTGGGAGATTCCATTATACATAAAGGAAGGTTTACTATGGTTGAAGAACAGTTAGAAATCGAAGTTAGAGAAATATTTGAATGCGTTAAGGATAAAAAAAATTTCCTCTTAAGTGGTGGAGCTGGTTCTGGAAAAACATACTCATTAGTTCAAGTTATACGGAAAGCAATAAAGGACAATCCATTAGCTAAAATTTCTTGTGTTACTTATACAAATGCAGCAGTGAAAGAAATTGAAGAAAGAGTGAATCACCCTAATTTATGGGTATCCACTATCCATGATTTTTTGTGGGATAATATTAAAAATTATCAACGCGATTTGAAGAAAGCATTAATAAGCCTTTTGAATGATGAAGAGTCAAGTATAATAAGTCCTGACGGTGCAGTTGAAATGTCATATTTTAATAATTTAAAAGAAGGCATTCAGTATAAAGAATATAATCGAATCAAAGAAGGAATTATTTCTCATGACGAGATGCTTGTTTTAGCAAATGTTATGTTTAAGAATCATTCATTACTATGCGACATTTTAAAAGATAAATATCAGTTTATTTTTATTGATGAATACCAAGATACAAGTCCTTTGGTTGTAGAGATATTCTTGGATCATTTACGGAAAAGTAAGAAAGAAAACATAGTGGGCTTTTTTGGAGATTCAATGCAGTCTATTTACGATGGTGGCATCGGAGATCTAAATAAATATATCGAATCCGGTTTTATAACTGAAATTCGCAAGAAACAAAACAGAAGAAACCCCAAATTAGTGATAGAATTAGCAAATAAACTAAGACTCGATGGCTTGGTACAGGAGCCTTCTATTGATCCGAAAGCTCCTAACATGGTAAATGGTGGAATCAAGCAGGGTAATATAAAGTTTCTATATTCTGAAAATATAAATTTGGAGGAGATAAAGCAGACAGTTCATTTTATGGGGTGGGATTTTAACAATCCGAAGCAGACAAAAGAATTATATTTAACACACAATTTGATAGCATCAAAAGCAGGATTTCCAAATTTGATGGAGATTTATGATAAGGATCCTATAATAGGTTTAAAGAATGAAATTAAAGCCAAAATCAAAAAAAATGATATTTTAATAGATGAAAGTAGTTCATTTGATCAAATAGTAGATTTGGTTGCTCTAAAAAATAGACAGAGACAACTGAAAAAGGATCTTATAACTCAGGATTTAGAGCTAAATGCACTCTATAATCGATTAAAGGATAAACCTTACTCGGAGGTTAAAAATATTTATTTGGATAAAGAAGCACTAATTGACGACAAGAAACAAGATGAAGAGGATGAAAACAAAAAAGGCTCAAAGAGAGATCCTTTAATAAAACACCTTTTTAAAATTCAATCAATTGTTCATCTTTACAATGAGAAACGTTATAATGAATTTATTGGTAAAACAGAGTATGCTATTACATCAGTAGGTAAGAAGAAAGAAATTAGTGAAATCATTTCGGAAATTCACAAATTTTCGAGTAAAACAATTGAGGAAGTTATTGACTATTCTGATTCTAAATTAATTTGTAGAAAAGATGATAAATACAATAGATTTATTCAAGAGAATGACTATGTTTTTAATAGAGTTAAGGAAGTAGAATATAGAGAATTTCAAAATTTATTTTATTATCTGGAGGGATACACCCCATTTTCTACACAGCATAAGATTAAGGGTGCTGAGTTCGAGAATGTATTTGTAATATTAGATAATGGGAAGTGGAATAACTTTAATTTCGAGTACTTATTTTGTGATAGATCAGACAAAGAATCAATATACTTTAGAACAAAGAAAATTTTTTATGTGTGCTGTACGAGAGCTAGAGATAACTTAATTTTATTCTTTCATAATCCTAATGAAACTATTATTAATCAGGCGAAAAATTTGTTTGGAGAAGTAAATGTGCATAAAATTTAAATCTCTACGAATATATTAATCCCTAAGTTAGAACTATTTAATGTTTAAGATTTACTAACCAAAAGCAATATTGTAATAACTTAAGCTGGTCAAGGGTAGTTCACACTTTTTCTTTTCCGAGCGCCGCGGCGCACTCGAATGTAAAGAATATATATTTCAAGAAAGCCTTGTCTCGCAATGTCCCACAAGGCTTTCCTCTCTTCTTTTCTCTGGCCTTGATGAGATCGATTGTGATACAAAGAACCGCTGAAGTGAAAAGTTTCTGCCCTTAATATTGCTAACATATTTGCTAACATGCCTCCATATGCAAGTTCCTGAACCTACAAGGAACTGAACACAAAAAATAGCCTTTAACCCGCTTAGTTAAAGGCTTTTCGTCCGGTATTTCCGCAACGTAGAAGAACACCTATTAATGCCATTTCAGGACTTAAAATCCTGGGGTGGGTGACCACCGTGCGGGTTCAAGTCCCGCTCTCGGCATAAAGCAAAACCTCGTTCCTTTTTAGGAGCGAGGTTTTTGTATTCTTTGGGACTACTTCATCCTATCGGTGCTACCGTTGATCACTTATTGTGGCGCTGTTATTGTATTGTGACAGTGCGGTGGTCGGATCGTAAGGGGCTCCGGTCACGGTACCCACCAATAAGGCAATATCCACCGCATTTTGCGGAATACCCCATGAATTATCCGAAAAGACGAAGATTGCCCGGTCCACTACCCAGCCCCTTGTGTTGTACACCACATTATTCATGATCGTGCCTGTGGAGTTGGGATTGAGGTAGGCCGCCTGCCGAAGGGAATAGAATACATTATTGACTGCAATTAAATTAGTGACGTTGCCCTGGGTGAGAAATCCGCGGTTAACCACCCATCCAGAGGATGGTCCCGCTTGAGGCGGACCAAAGATGACACAATTCTCTATACGGTGATTCGAGCCGGCCAATTGGATGAACTCTACGGCATACGCCAAATTGCTTGTGATGGTCAGACCATCTAGAATCACACCGGTCCCGGTTACCAATAATGCAATGACCGCAGCCTGGAGCTGCAGCACCGTATTAGCATATCCACGGATGGTTACATTCGCTTTGTTCACCGTTATGGTGGTTGTAATCGGATAGGTTCCTCCCAGGATATTGACAATGCCCGTCGGCGAAACGGCCGCAATGCCCTCTTGGATTGTGCCGAAGGGACTGGCTTGAGTCCCATTGCCTCCGGTTGCTCCTGCCTGGACAAATACATTAAACGGGTTCGGCTCAAAAACCCCTGTAGCGCCAGTCGCTCCTGTGAAGCCCGTGGCACCTGTGGCACCTGTTGGCCCTGTGGGCCCTGTCGCACCCGTTGCTCCTGTAGCGCCTGTTGCTCCAACTGTTGCACCAGTGGGGCCGGTTCCCCCAGTCGTTCCTGTCGCTCCGGTTGCTCCGGTAAAGCCTGTTGCCCCGGTTGCCCCCGTCTCTCCTGTTGTTCCCGTATCCCCTGTTGCCCCGGGTTCCCCCGGTAATCCTGTTATCCCCGTCATGCCTGTAGGCCCTGTGGGTCCAGTTGGTCCGGTCAATCCAGTTCCTCCTGTTATTCCAGGCTGTCCTGTAGGCCCTGTCCCTCCCGTTGCTCCGGTGGATCCAACAGTTGCTCCCGTAGGTCCTGTCCCGCCAGTTGCTCCTGTTACGCCGGTCGCTCCGGTCACTCCTGTGGTTCCTGTTCCTCCCGTTGCTCCAGTTGCTCCGGTAATTCCCGCAGTTCCTGTCCCCCCAGTTGCACCGGTTGCTCCTGTAGCACCTGTTGTTCCTGTTCCCGAATCAACAGCCTGCATTAAAACTACTTCATCCAGCAGTGTGCTGCTTGTGCCCGCCACAGCAGCATTGCTGAAGGAAACCTGGGCGAAGGCAGCATTATTGGGAACAATGGATGTCACTCCTTCATAACTCTGCCAGACTGCATTGGACAAAGTGTTTGCGGGAACCAACAATGTAAGGCCCGTCATCAAAAAGACAAAACCCGCATTATAAAAATTGACTGTTGCCGCAATCTGCTTACTGGGCAAGGCCTGGGCATTTTTGAGCGAAAACCCCAGGTAATAGCCTTGCCCCGGAGTCACCGGTACAGCCTGCTGTAATGATGAAGAAATAGTCCCTCCTGCCATTTCGGCACAGAATGCCCCATCCTTAGCCCCGGTACTGATCGAGCAGTTCACGGGAAACCAGCCGCTGAAACCTGCTTCAAAATTAGGATTGACCAGCATGTTATTCAGTTGAACAGCCATCTTGCCCTCTCCTTTCTCTTCCAAATGGAATGATCCGTACTCATCATTTTGATATATTCTAGATAGGATATTCATTTTCTTAGAATGTTCTACAGAAAATAAGCATCTACCCCAGCACAAAAAATCCCCCTGGGACAGGTCCCAAGGAGATGTGGATTATGTTCCCTCAGCGCCTTAGCGCACACGAAATTCATAGGTTTGCCGGGGATAATGCTCCCCATCGTCATAACCGATGAAGACCTCGTCCTCTGTAATCTTGGTGATAGACCCGCCGCAATCGATAAACTTGCCGTCCTTCCAGATTTCCACCGCGACCGCAAAATATAAAGCATTGTCAAAATCGACGGACGCCGTCAGGACATCTCCTTTTTTAAACATAAGCCCCATACTCCCCTCGCAGAATTTCTCTAATCATAGAACAGAATGCGCATGTGATCAATCGTTCCGGCCAATATTCCCTAAAGCTCACCGGATCATAGTAGGCGGTGTCTGTCCCTGTACGAACGCAGTCAGATTCTCAGCCGCCAGCATGGCCATCTTCAACCGTGTTTCCCCTGTGGCCGAGCCGATATGCGGCGCCAGCACCACGTTGTCCAGCCGGGTCAACGGATGGTCTCCGGGCAGCGGCTCCTCCACGAACACATCCAGTCCCGCGGCATGGATGGTTCTCTTCTCCAAAGCCTCCACCAGCGCCGCTTCATCTACCGTCGCTCCTCTGGAACCGTTAATGAAGATGGCTGACGGCTTCATCAGGCTGAGCTCCCGCTTACCGATCAATCCGGCTGTTGACGGAGTCAATGGCGTCATCAAGCATACAAAATCCGCTTCCCCCAGCAGCTCATCCAATTCGAAGTACCTGGCGCCAAACCGCTCCTCCGCTTCCGGCTTCCGGCTGCGGTTATGGTACAGAATGTTCATGCCGAAGCCGAATTTGGCCCGCTGGGCGATGGCATTGCCGATGCCGCCCATTCCGATGATGCCCAGCGTTTTGTGATGCACATCCACCCCGTACCAGCTGTCGGAGGGCTCCGTCCCCCACAAATCCTTGCGGACGGCGGCATCCAGCTCCGGAATTCTCCGCGCTGCTGCCAGCATCAATGCGATTACTGTATCCGCCACGGTTTCGTTCAGCACCTCCGGGGTATTGGTGGCTACAATCCCCCGCCGCTTCAGCTCCTCTATATCCAGGTTGTCATAGCCCACCGAGGTGTTGCAGACAATCCGAAGCCGTGGAGCCTGTTCCAAGAGCGCCCGGTCCACCTTGAGCCCGGCACCCAGAAGGCCTTCTGCCTCCTTCAGGGCATCCAGGAAGCCGGGATACACCACATCCGTCAGCTTTTCAAAATAGGTAACCGTACAGGTTTCGGCCAAATACTCCAGTACCGCGGGCTCCACTTTTTTGTAAACGATAATGTTGGGTTTGGTCACACTCTCCACTCCTTCTGGGGTTTGCATGATTGTATGTAAAACAAAAAGCACCGGCTGCCACAAGGCGCCGATGCCTCTTATTGCTGCAGTCTAAAGTTTAATGCCGTCCCGAGCCGTGAGTGTCCAATGCACCTGCATGGATTTCCGGATAGGTAAGCAGGTTGTCTTCGTGAAAATCGCGAACTTCCGCCAGCTTATAGTCGCTCCACTGGTCCACAGCAAGCTCGTACAAGGGCAGCAGTCTGCCTTCGATGCTGGAATCCGCCTTGGCAATAAAACGGGCGCCGAACTTGCGGTAGAAGGACTCCGCATGGGGATCGGCGAAAAAATACAGCCGCGGAATGCCAAGCTTCCGGCATTGCTCCAGGGCATGCTCCATCAGCTTGGTGCCGATGCCTTGCCCGATATATTCCGGCCGGATGTAGTTATGCTCCAGCCAATAGCCTTTATGGATAAACACTCTTCCCGCCCAGTAATCCTCGTCGGCCTTCACAATTGCATAATAACCAAGTATCATGCCGCCGGTCCGAGCGGTGTAAACCAGATTCTTGCTGATATAATCTTCCGTAATGTTCAGTTCATCCCGCCAAATATCGTAATACCGGTCAGGATAGTTGCAGTACCGTTTCGAGCGAAAAGTAAGATCCGTCAATTGCATATGATCCGCTGCATGGGCTTTTTCAAAGGTTATCGTCATAAGAGCTCCCTCTCTATTATTTTCCCTTTAAGCTTTCAGCGCCAACTCCAAAATGATTCATTTTCAAACACAGTTGCATGTTTAAGAGGTCATTGGCTTGTGATAGGTATGAGGTTTTGGTGAAACGGATGAAAAGGGTGAGGTTTTTCGTGAAAGAGAATTTGGAAGAGGAAAAAGAAATGAGATTGTGAAGCTTAAATCCCGGGTTCCCCTATGTCAGCTCCTTTCTTTTATGAATAACAGTATTCCCCAGGCGGGGTCGTGCGCGGTTTTTTTCGAGTCTCCGGCGCTAATGGGCCGAAAGCTCCTTACTCCATTATATGCCGGAGACAGCGGAGAAAACCCTTCCGGATTGGTGCTTTCTGTGAACAAACTCCCCCACAGCGCACCCTCCATGTCTTACTCCTTCTCCACCAGAGGCGGGTTCTCCTCTATTTTCGTGAAAAAAGCTTCATACTTTTATTATAACGGAATATTCCGAAAATTAGCAAATGAAGTTTGCTGATTCGGTATACCCATTTTTTCCGTTCACCGGCAGGGCGGCAAAGGGTTATAATGGAAGTTACTGAAGAAAGGATGACTGAGCATGTCAACACCAAAAACCAATGCACTTCGTATGCTGGACAAGCATAAAATCGCCCATACTGTTCTGGAATATGACCATGAGGACGGACAAATTCATGGAACGGCGGTGGCCGTGAAGGTCGGCCGCCCTCCGGAAACGGTATTCAAAACGCTGGTGGCCCATAGCGGGAACCGCCTGTTGGTGTATGTGATTCCTGTTGGGGAAGAACTGGACCTGAAGAAGGCCGCCCGGGCAGCCGGGGAAAAGAAGATCGAAATGCTGCCCATGAAGGAGCTGCAGCCCATGACCGGTTATATCCGCGGCGGATGTTCGCCGGTAGGGATGAAGAAGCTGTTTCCCACTTTTATTGATAAAAGTGCGGAAACGCTGGAGCGGATAGCGGTAAGTGCAGGCCAGGTGGGCCTGCAGATGGAGCTGGCCCCCAAGGAGCTGGCTGGACTGGTGCGCGCATCATTCGTGGAGCTGGTGAAAGAAGCATCGGAGCAGGAGCAGGTGTGGGAGGAGTAGCTGGCGGGTAACTGGTAATGCTGAAAACCGTTGTTGGGGGACCTTCTTTCACTAATCTAAGTGGTCTCGTGACCGTATAGGTTGAAGTGGTGGCAGGTGGAATACAAATAGTGCTAGGCCCCTGCTTGTTCAAATAACGGAAACCTGTTTCCGTTATTGCGGCGGCCACCATCCCCGCTGCTCCAATAGCGGAAATCGGCTTCCGCTAAAGCCCTCCTTTAGACACTCAAACTCGCATTATCGGAAAATTGCTTCCGTTATTTCACAAGAGACTAGTTTGAGCCCCCCGCCCCTATCACATCGGCTTCCGGTAAAACAGTGGCGGATGCCCCGTCACCTGCCGGAATACCCGGCCGAAGTGGGTGACACTGCCGAAGCCGACCTTCCGCGCGATGAGACTTGCCTTCAGGTTGGTTTCCTCCAGCAGCTTCATGGCCTCCTTCACCCGTACGCTGTTTACATACTCCACAAAGGCGAACCCCGTCACCTCCTTGAAGAAGCGGCTCAGATAATACGGGCTAATAAAAAACCGCTCCGCCAGCAGCTGCAAGGACAGCTCCTCCATATAGTGCTCGTTGATATGCCGGACCACCGCGGATATCCGCTCATGCATCGGGCTGGGGTACTCCGGCTGCTCCTCCCCCTTCTCCGCCATCCGCCGGCAGCTGAACAGCAGCAGCTGCTGCGCCAGCGTCAGCGCGAACATCTCAAACCCCGGCTCCTTCCGCTGCACCTCCCCGATTATCCCCCGGGCCAGCTCATCTGCATACAGCCTCTCCTGCAGGCTGCACCGGACAATCCGGTAGTCCGCCCCGGACAAGGGGGCCAGCACCTCCCGTCCCCCCTCCTGTCCGGGCAGCATCAATTCCCGATGGATATTCACGATGAGCCGTTCATGCTGGGGCTCTGCCGCGTTGGTGGTGCGGTGCAGCACATTGGGAGACACAATCATCACATCCCCCTCCTGGATCACCAGGGTCCGGTCACGGATAAAAAACTCTCTTTTGCCCGAGAGCAAATAATAGATTTCATAAGTCGGATGAAAATGGCTTTTGGCCATATGATGGGATAACGCCTGCCGGTGGGTCAGGGAAAAGGTGCCCTCCCGATTCTGGTACGTCAAATCCTCCACACCGATCCCTTCCTTCTATAAACGGATAACCAAGCACTTGCTTCATGGTATAATTTTGCACACAAACCCGCAAGATATAAGAAGATTTCTGTCCGTTTCGCAAATAATGTGCATTTTCATATGGTATCATCATGAAAGAAGAGAATCAATCTCAAGGAGGAACATTCACACATGTCAGAAAAAACAGCTTTGACCCCCATCGGCTGGGCAGAAAAAGCCTGCGAAGCCCTGATGAACAAATTCGAGCCGGAGCAATTGCCTCCGGACCGCTTCCACTACCACCAAGGCGTCTTCCTCTCCGGCATGGAGAAGGTTTGGCAGCAAACTCATAAGAAAGAATATTTCGATTACATCAAACGTTGGGTGGATTCCCAAGTGCAGCCGGACGGCAGCGTTAAGAAGTTCAACCGCGACGAGCTGGACGATATCCAACCCGGCGTATTGCTTTTCAATTTGTACAAGGAAACCGGCGACGAACGCTACAAAACCGCTCTCCACACCCTCGTTCCCCTCCTGAAGGACTGGAATGTGAACGAAGAAGGCGGCTTCTGGCATAAGGGCCGTTATCCGAACCAAATGTGGCTGGACGGGCTTTACATGGCCGGACCTATCGCGACCATGTTCGGCAAAACCTTCGACCACCCGGAATACTTTGACATGATGACCTTCCAGGCCTTGCTCATGCACAAACATACCCATGACGAAAAAACCGGCCTGCTGTTCCACGGCTGGGATGCCAGCAAACAAACTCCTTGGGCCGATCCGGTTACCGGGCGTGCACCGGAGTTCTGGGGACGGGCTATCGGCTGGTATCCGGTTGCTCTTCTGGAAATGTTCGAATATATGCCCGAGGACCACAAGGACAAGGCCAAGCTGGTGGAGATCACCAAGGATCTGCTGATCGCCCTGACCAAGTTCCAGGACCCGGCTACAGGCCTGTGGTATCAAGTAATCGACAAGACAGACCGTCCGGACAACTGGCTGGAAAACTCCTGCACCGCCCTCTTCGTCCATGCCATCGCCAAGGCTGTCCGCTTCGGATACCTGGATGAATGCTACATGGAGTATGCTTGGAAAGGCTATCAAGGCGTCATCGACACCCTGAAGTTCGACGACAACGGCTTCGTGCGCATCGGCAATATCTGCATCGGCACCGGCATCGGCGACTATGCCCACTACATCGCCCGCCCCACCAGCGAAAACGACCTGCACGGTGCAGGCGGCTTCCTGCTCATGTGCGCGGAGATGAACCTGGCCAAGCCCCGCGGCTAAGCTTAAGGCTATATAAGGTAAGAGACAGACCTCTTGAACATCGGAGGTCTGTCTTTTTTATTGCGTGTTCATAATCCGGTACGCCTCCAAGGCCCGTTCCCTGGCAAAAGCATGGTCCACAACCGGCTTCCGGTACGGGCTGTCCGGGGCAAGCCCACACTGGTCCAGCACACCGGAAGCGACTTTCCACGGTTCATGGATAAGAGCGTCCGGAAGCTGCCTAAGCTCGGGAACCCATCTGCGGATATAGCTCCCCTCCGGATCAAACCTCCTGCTTTGGGCGCCAGGGTTAAAAATCCGGAAATACGGCGCCGCGTCAAACCCGCTGCCCGTTACCCATTGCCAGCCCATGGCATTGTTGGCCGTGTCCGCATCCACCAGCGTCTGCCGGAACCACGCCGCCCCTTCTGTCCAGGGAAGAAGCAGATGCTTCACCAAAAAGGATGCCGCCACCATACGCACCCGGTTATGCATCATTCCCGTCTCCCACAGCTCACGCATCCCCGCATCCACCAGAGGGTAGCCGGTCTGCCCGGCTTTCCAGCGGGCCAGCGCCTGAGGATCATCCGCCCACGGAAAAGCGGCATAGGCCTTCCGCATAGGCGAATCCACCATATGCGGGAAATGGACCAATTGATCATAAGCAAATTCCCGCCACACCAGTTGCCTCAAAAAAGCCCCGGTATCCGCCTCACAGCCATCAGCACCGCCAGACCTGCCAATACCGGACGATAATGCTTCACCGGCTTCACGCAGGACATGCCAAACCCTCCGCGCACTTACATTCCCCCAAGCCAGGTACGGAGACAGCCGGGAGGTGCACCCGGAATCCGGATAATCCCGCCCCTCCGCATATCCCGTTACATGCTCCCCTGCAAATTCCTCCAACTGCCGCAGCGCTCCCTGCTCTCCCGGCTGCCAATGAGCAGCCAGCTTGCCGTACCAGTTTGGGCCCTTCAATAGCCCCAGCTCCTCCAGGCTCAAGGAATCTCCCTGGACCGGACTGGGGGCAAGGGCCGTTGGAGGAGGCAAAGGCGGATACACCTGTTCCTGCGCCAGTCTCCGGTGAAACGCGGTAAAGACCCGGTATGGCTCACCGGCCCCGTTAACAATAGTCCCCGGCTCGAACAGCAGCCTGTTATGGAACCACACTACTTCCAATTGTATGGCCCCCAACCGCTGCGTAAGCTCATCCTCCATACGCTGACTGTCCGGCTCATAGCTCCGGCTTGTATAGATTTCCCTGGCCCCAATCCCTGCCGCAAGCTCCTCGAGAACTTCGCCAGGCTCTCCCTGCCGGAGAAAAAGTGGAGCACCCAACCGCCCCAGTGCTGCCGACAGCTCCTTCAGGGACTCATGCAGCCACCATCCCGAGGCCGTACCCGATAACCTCTGGTGCTCCTCTGCCGAGAGGATAAAAACAGGCACGACCCGGCCTAGGCTGGCTGCCCAAAAAAGCGGATCATAGTCCTGAACTCTCAATTCCTGGCGGAACCAAACGATTACTGTATTTTCACTCATGCTCCCATGGCTCCTATTTAAAAATTTGCATTAAAAAAGCATCCGTGCTATTGACCTTTTGTATAACTTTTGAGTAATATTTGTATAAGATTATACGGAGTTTTGTATAACTTGTCTATGCACCACAACCGATCCGTAAAGGAGAATCCGCTTCATGAAGAGAAAGGTTGCCATCGTCGGAGCAGGACCCGGAGGACTGGCTGCGGGCATGCTGCTTTCTGCAAACGGTTATGACGTCTCCATATACGAAAAACAGCCCTATATTGGCGGAAGATCCTCCCTGCTCCAGCTGCCCTCCTACCATTTTGACCGGGGCGCCACATTTCTCATGATGCCCCAAAAGTGGGAGGAGCTGTTCCTCCTTGCCGGGCGCCGGCTTGACGATTATGTCAAGCTTCTCCCGCTGGACCCTATGTACCGTCTCCAATTTGGGGAGCTCAGACTGGAGGCTACCACAGACCGTCAGGAGATGCGCAGCCGGATCGAATCGCTTTTTCCCGGAGAAGGTGCAGGTTATGAGCGGTTTATGAAAGAGGAAGCGGTGAAGTTTTCCCGGGTTGCCCCGCTGCTGGAGCGCCCCTTCGGAAGCTGGCGGGATTACCTGGGCGGCGATCTGTTGCGGGCCCTCCCCAGGCTGGATGCCACCACCACTGTTCACGGGCGGTTGTCCGGCTACTTCCGCGACGAGCGTCTCCGGACAGCTTTCTGCTTCCAGTCCAAATATCTGGGTATGTCCCCCTGGGAATGCCCCGGCACCTTCACGATCCTCTCCTATCTGGAGCATGCGTACGGCCTGATGCATCCCATCGGGGGCATCAACCGCCTCTGCGAGGCGATGGCCGAGGTTATCCGGGAGCATGGCGGAGCTCTATACACCGGTACAGGCGTAAGTCAGGTGCTGGTAAATGGAGGCCGTGCCCATGGGGTGCTGCTGGAGAATGGAGAGAAGATCGAGGCGGATGAGGTGATTATCGGGGCGGATTTCGCCCATGCTGCTGCAAATTTGTTTGCACCCGGCGTACTGAAAAAATACTCACCACAGAAGCTTAAGGAAAAGAAATATTCCTGCTCTACGTTTATGCTGTATTTGGGTATCGAGGGCAAGGTTCCACTCCCCCATCACACCATCCTGTTCGCAGAGGATTACCGCAGTAATGTGGATGACATCACCAAACATAAACGGTTATCCGAAGAGCCGTCCATTTACATTCATAACCCTAGTGCGCTGGATCCGACCCTTGCTCCGTCCGGCCATTCAGCCCTGATGATCCTGGTGCCGGTCCCGAATACACTGGCTTCGATCCCCTGGGAGGATGAGGCGGCAGCCTTCCGCCGGCGGGTGCTGGACCGGCTTCATACGATGCCTGAGCTTCAAGGGCTGGAGGGCCGCATCCGCATGGAGCACATGGTGACTCCTTGGGATTGGCGGGATCAGATGCACGTGTATAACGGCGCAACCTTCAGTCTGGCGCATTCTCTTGATCAGATGCTGACTCTTCGTCCCCATAACCGTTTCCAGGAGGTGGACCATTGCTGGCTGGTAGGAGGAGGCACCCACCCTGGCAGCGGGCTGCCCACCATTCTGGAGTCGGCGAAGATCAGCTGTGCGATGCTGATGAACGCCCGCAAACCCCATTTTACCGGCCTTGGCAGAAGCATCGGGAAAGGAGCGGCATCATGGGCGGCGCCAGAGCGTTGAATATTGCCGTCGCAGGCGGCGGGATCGGCGGAATCACCACTGCCCTGATGCTTGCGAAGAACGGCCACCGGGTTACGCTGCATGAGAAGTCGGACCGGCTGGGCGGACGGCTTTGCTTCGAGGAGCTGGGACGCTTCCGCATTGATCAAGGCCCGACCATTGTGCTGCTGCCCGACATGCTGCTGAAGCTCCTCAGAGAAGCGGGGATCGATACAAGCCGCATCAGCCTGCTGCCATGCGACCCCATGTACAAGATCCATTATCCCGACGGAGCCGTATTTGAAAAGTGGCACAACGAAGACAGGCAGCTGGCCGAGCTTACAAGGCTGTTTCCAGCCGATACCGACGGTTATCGGCGGTATATGCAGGAGCACGATGAATCCTTCCCGCTTGGCAAACGGGCTTTCCTGGACCGTCCGTTCCTCTCTACCCGCCAAGCGTTCACCACAGCGAATATACGGCTTTTGCTCAAAATGCGGGCCTACCGCAGTGTGCGCGCCAGAGCGGCTGCTTATTTCCAAGACCCGCGTCTGGCGGATGCCTATTCCCTGCAGACCTTGTATATTGGAGGAGCTCCGCGGCGGACGCCTGCACTTTATTCCTTTATACCTTACGCAGAGCAGCGTTTTGGCGTGTGGTACGTCAAGGGGGGTTACGCCTCCCTGCTTCCTGTTCTTCAGGAGGCCATGGCGGCAGCCGGTGTAGAGATGAAGCTGCGCAGTACCGTCACCCGCATTGTGGTGGAAGAAGGCTCCGTGAAAGGATTGGAGACCCAAGATGGCTTTTTACCCTATGATAAGGTCATATATAACGGCGATCTGCCCCTTCTGGCGGGACTGGTACCCGGTTACGGAGATAAGCTGAAGAAGCGCCGGTTTACCCCCTCTAGCGGCTGCCTGTTGGTCTTTCTCGGCACCAACCGCCGATGGGATCATTCCGTTTCCCACCAGTTTTTTCTTCCGCCTGACTTTGACCGGAACCTCCAGCGAATGTTCCGCGAGGGAATCATGCCGCAGACTCCCTCCTTCTATACCTTCCAGCCGACGGCCATTGATCCGGAGGCCGCCCCGGAGGGGGAGAGTATCCTGTATCTGATGATTCCTGCCCCTCCCGCCTGCGCTCCTTTCTGGCAGCAGAAGGATATCGAGAGCCGCATTCAATCGCTTGCCGATTGGGTAGTGGCGGAAGCGGAACGGCGGGGCTTTCCGGGCCTCCGCGCCTCCATCGTTGAGCAGCATGTGCGCACTCCGTTGGATGCGCAAGCCTCCGGCTTGTTCCAGGGCGGCAGCTTCGGCATTGCCCCCGTTATGGGCCAATCCGGATGGATGAGACCCCAGTTCAAACCTCTCCCTGTTCAAGGCTTGTATGCCGTAGGGGCATCCACCCACCCCGGAGGGGGTGTGCCGATTGTCATGCAAGGGGCAAAGCTTCTGGCCGATCACATACGAATGGAGTTGGAATTATGATGGACCGCAGCTTTCTGGACCCATGCGAAGACATTATCCGCATGTATTCATCCACCTTTTATAAAGCGTTCCGCTTCCTGGCCAGCCCCCAGCGGGAGGCCGTGTATGTCACCTATGCCTTCTGCCGGATGATTGATGATTCTGTGGATGAGCCGGAGCGCTCTTCTTACACGGTTGCAGAGCTGGAGGCCAATCTGCGCTCCCTGGAAACAGCCGATGGGCATTTTATCTGGCCGGCCCTGCGTTGGCTTTTCCGCAGCTTCCCGGTTACACCCGAGCCCTTCTACCGCCAAATGGAAGGCCAGCGGATGGACCTTAGTCTCAACCGGTACAATACCTTCGAGGAACTGGAACGGTACTGCTACCTGGTTGCCGGAACCGTCGGCGAGATGCTGGTCCCTATTTTGCAGGGGGATCCGGCGGGCAGAGAAACAGTGGAATCAGCGGTTCAGTTGGGCAAAGCGATGCAGATTGTCAACATTATCCGGGATGTGGGTGAGGATCAGCGGCGGGGACGCCGTTACATTCCCCTAGAATTGATGCAACGCTACGGGTATTCGGAAACGGAATTCGAGCATGGGCAGGTTACCCAGGGCTTCTGCGATACCGTGGATTGGATGATGACCGTTGCGCGGCAATGGATGCTTCAGGGGCTGCTCGGGCTGCAGGATTATCCGGTATCCAGCGCCTTCTGTATGGAGCTGGCCGCCCATTCCTACATGGCTATTCTGGATGAGGTTGTCCATAACCAATATGAGGTTTTTACGAAGCGGGCTATGGTTAATCCCTCCAAAAAGCTTGCTATCCTGCACAAAACAGTAAGGCGTTACCCCCATCTAACGGAAGAAGCCGCAAATCACGCCGTACTCTGACCGCTTCTCGAAACAGGGAATTGCAGAAAGCTGTCCCGCTTGATAAGATGGGTATTGATTTCTATGAATGACGTTACAAGGAGGTGGACGTATCTGTTGTATACCATCAGGAAGGTTTCCGAGCTCGTTAATATCCCCACGGTGACCATACGTGCTTGGGAGAACAGATATGGAATCGTCCATCCTCTCCGCACCGAAGGAGGCCACCGCAAATACAGCACGGCCGACGTAGAAACGTTAAAATGGCTGAAACGGCAAATCGAGGAAAACGGACTAAAAATCAGCGAAGCCGCCCGGCTCCTGAAGCAGCATAAGCGCGAGCAGCCCTCTCCGCCGGTACAGCTTATAGAGGAAACAATTGCCCCGGGGGAACGCCATACCGAGCTGGCTGAGGGTTTATACCGCCGACTCATGGCGTATGACCGTTTAGGTGCCAATGAATGGATCAATCTGGCCTTTTCCCTTTATAAGACCGACGATGTGTTCCACCGGATTATGGTCCCGGTGCTGCACCGTATCGGTGACGAATGGGAGCAAGGCAAGATCGCCGTATCCCAGGAGCATTTCGCCAGCGAGGTTATCATGAGCCGATTTCATTTGGTCATGCGTGCGCAGCCGGCCGGCCCTCACAAGGCCCGGGCTTTGGCATTCTGTCCGGAGGGCGAGCTTCACCAGATGGGACTGATGCTGTTCGGCCTGTTTATGCAGGGTAAGGGAATCGACGTCATCTATCTGGGCCCCAATACCCCGTATGCGGGATTGACAAGCCTCATCACGGCCAATGATGTGTCCATTGTTGCCATATCCGCCTCCCATGCCCGGCATCTTCCCGCTTTGAGTGAATGGCTCTCCGAATGCAGAGCGCAGTTTCCCCATTTGACCTTCGTCCTCGGCGGCAAGGCCTTTCTCTCTTGTCCGGCCCCGCTCCGTCATTTCGTACTGGACGGCAGTCTGGCAGCATGGAATCAGTGGCTGGAGGGGTTGGCGCTTACATCATCTACCGGTGATCGAGTATAGCCCTCACTGCTTGGTCCTTCAGTAAAATAGGATTTTTTGCTGTGTTCACCCCATATATAGTTATATTTTTTACAGAAAAAAAACCAAGTTCCCTATAACCGGGAACTTGGTTTTTATTAGCATTTATAGAAGTATAAAACGGCAATTCGTATGCCTGTTTTTGGACCCACGATTACAATATAATACTACGCCGGTCATTATAAGTATGAAAGACAACATCTCGGCAGGATCATTGGCAAGCTGGATGAAGCAAGCCAGGTTCTGGAAAATAAAGCAGCCAACCGGGTGGATATCTCACTGGCCATTGATCAAGGGGAAAAGGTTATCATCCCGCTTGCAGATGCCTCCACTTATAGTAACGAGATGGACAGAAGCCTGCTTTATATTGCGTATACCAGGGCGATGCATTCCTTAACCCTGACCTGTCACGGCGAACAGTCATCTTTTTATGTATAAATCCTGCATAATACTCCTAATTTGTGTTGAACATTTGAAGAGTTTGCTGCAATTCCCCTTGTAACGCAAATATGGTGACAAACAAGATGAAGATGAAAAAAACGCCTACCATCAATAAAACCGAACCTAAAATTTTAAAGAATACACTCTTTGTCAGACCTAATAATGTCTTCACGATTCATGACTCCCCATCGGTATTGTTAGCTGCGTCGGCAGCCGCCCTTCCGCTAATTGGCACCATTTCTAATTTGATCATAACCTGTGCAGGAAAAGTTGATAATGTCCGGAAGGGCATACCCTTTTGGGCAAATCAAAAAAGAAACCAGGCTCTGCCTTTAGGGGCGGCAAGCCTGGTTCCTTCGGAAAGAATTTATTTATTTCAACCACTTATGATCAGGATCATCATAGGGGTTGAGCTTGCGGCCGGATTCTCCTGCCATAAACCACAGGTAATACACTTCATAACCGCCCGCCGCGCTTACCGGATGGTAGCCCTTGTCGATGGCGAAGCTGTCGCAGTGCCGGATGATATGCGCATCGTCGATGCTGCCGTCCTTGGTGTAATGAACCTGGATGCCGAAGCCTTGGGAAGGATTGGTCTGGTAGTGGTAAACCTCCTCCAGATTGGGCTCCTCGGGAGCGAACTCACCGTCATGCTTATGCGGGGGATAGCTGGACCAATTGCCCGCTTCATTGAAGGTTTCACCCAGAATCATACGGTGCACCCGGCCGTCGGCATTGTCGGCGATAATATCATGCACCTCCCGCTTCCAGGAGTCCTTGCCCCGCTGGTGAACCACAACCTCGCCGGGGCGCACCACAAAGGGTCTATGCTTTTCCTCCGCCTTCACCTTGCACACGGCAATCACTGCTTTCCCTTCGGCGATCACCGTATAAGAGGATCGGCACGGGATGTACACCGTGGTTGCTTTCCCGACAAACACACTGTCCCGGCTGTCCAAACCGTCGAAGGTTACCCCTTCGCAGCTAACGGACATATGGCCGGACAACAGGACCAGCGCGGTTTCGTATGCGCCTGTGGATGCCGAATACTGTTGGCCTCCCGCCATAAACAGCTTGCCCAGCGCCAAGATCTTCAAATACGGATTATCCTCCGCAATGATATCCACATACCCTTGTTCTTCCTTTGCTTTTACAAAACGTGACAACGCCTTCACCCTGCTTTCGGAGCAATTATCGGAATTTGGTGCAACACCTCCTAAGCATAACAAATATCTGCATACGTGTGCAAAGTCTACCTCCACAATCTCCGGTTTTGTCAAAATACGCGATTGCCCAAGAAATATTTCCTGCAGAGCAGTCAAAAGCCTTTTTTGGAGCCGTATACATTGCCGGATAAGGTGAAGCCTGTGGTTCCGTTCAGCCAAATATCGTAGGAAACATTCTCCACAAGAGGGTTGCCCTGGGCCGTATTGTTCAAAAGGTAACCGTTCTTGCAATTCACCAGGTTAATGCCGGATTTCTGATTATTCAAAGCCTCGTTCCGCTCAAGGCGGATATTCTGCATGTGGTAAACGGCTATCCCCCGGTCGTAGTTGTTATTGAACTTGCTGTTGCGGATAATGATGCTTGCTTCATCATTAACATCATAAAAATCCGTCAGCTTCAGTCCCATCCCCGTTTTGGTGTTGGAGGCCTCCAGGCCGTCAATCAGGACATTGTCCACAATGCTGAGGTATAAACCGTGATAATATTTCTTCACCGCCCCGTTGTTGGTTACCAGGGCATTGAGGATGGTGACCCCTTTCGTGCGTCCCACATTAATACCCATGGAGCTGTTTCGGACCAGAACATGATCCACAACCGCTCCGTTGTTTTGTACATCCGAATGTTTATCCGAAAAATCGATCCCCAGCACATTCAGCCTGGCTGCTTCGATCTTAGCGTCCAAGGATTTCTTGGATTCAGCTCCGCTGGCAATCCGCTGATTATATTCATCCCCGCCCTTGTGGTAATACTCCGGATAATTCAGCTCCAAAGCGGATAATCCTCCGTCTATAATCAGATTCCGCGCTGCCACATTCGTAAACGGGACAGACGCGTTGGTCACAACCGGCTCATCCTTGCCGGAGGCCAGCTTCAGGACAGGCCGGTCTGTGGAGGATGCCCCTTGGAGCGTACAGTTATTGTAAATCTTGACGCCGTAGCCTACAACATAGGTTCCCGGATTCAAATACAAGGTGCCCCCACCCTGATTCTTAAGAGAATCCATAGCCTGCTGAATGCTTTGCCCCGGAGATATGGTCAGTGTTGCGGCTTTCGTTTGGAGTGACGGCAGGAAGGCTGCATAAACACCTGCGGCAATCAAAACCTTCATGAACAAGAAGGATTTACTCATTCCATATTGCTTCATCGCAGGAACCCCTCCAATTAGTTTATTTGCAGTACCCGGAACATCATGACGGCGGCCTGAGCGCGGTTCGCATGCAGGTAAGGGGCGAATGCCCCGTTTTCCATTCCTTCCACAATACCGTATTGCCCCAAATTCCGGATGGCCTCTTGTGCATAGCTGCTAATGGATGCCTGGTCTGGAAATACCACAGGGTTATGAGTCACGGCAGGCTCGGCAGGCTGCAGCTTCCTCACTTGAAGGGCGCGCTGCAGCATAACGGCCATATCCTGGCGGGTAATGCTTTCATCCGGACCGAAGGTATGATCCGGCTTGCCTTCCACGATTCCCCATTGTTGTGCACCGGCAATGGCGCTGTAATACCATTGATCCTTACGGATATCCTGGAAGGTAGAGTCAGCAGCAGCATCCTGCCAATCCAAGGCATTCATCAGCAAGGCTACAAACTCCGCCCGGGTCACATTCCGTCCCGGTTGGAACAATCCCTCACCCGTCCCTTCGGCTATTCCTCGGGCAGCCAGGCTTTCTATGGCCTCCTTGGCCCAATCCACGCTTTGCAAATCCTGGAAAGTGGAGTTTACATAAGCAGCCGTGTACAAGCTGAAGTGTTCCGGCCGGAATGTCAAGGCTCCTGCTTCCGGTTGGTACATCGCATTTTTGACAATTTCCAACCGCCCGTCATCCCGGATATGGTACAGAATCACCTTAGACGGACTTTGCCCGGGCTTAAGAGAATACGGAAGCTCAACCTCCACTTCATGTCCATCCAATGAGCTTTTGTGAATGCCATTAATAGTTAACTGCATATCATAAATGGCCGAACCGTTCTCCAGCTTCTCTCTGATGCCCGAAGGCAATGTCCGTGCATCGGCTTTGGCGATGACGAATTCCATAAGACCGGTGTTGTTCTTAAGGAATGCAGGAGTCAAATGAAGCTTGGCGAAGCCCGTATCCAACTGCAAGCCGTTGGGACTTTGCTCCGACCAAACCGCAAGCCCCTGCAAGGGAACAGAAATCCGGATTTCCTCCGTCTCCTCCCGGGGTTCTGCTTTGATGACGATGGGGCCATTTCCGCCGTAGGATACGGCTTGGGCAAGTTGATCTGCATGGACGGCGATCCTCAGGGACGGTGAATCCAAGACGGCCTTCATGATGATTTGTTTCCCCTCCACAATGCCGGCCGGCCCCTCAGACTTGCCTGAATCAACCGGATTAGCAGGAACAGACGGTGCCGTCTCTTCCTCCTCCGGTTCAGTGGGGGCAGCTGTTACAACAACCGTTGCGCTGGCTTGGAAACCTCCGTCCACGGAGCTTGCCGTAATAATGGCAGTACCCGGGCTAACGGCCGTTACCTTCCCGGTTGTGTCCACCACTGCTGTACCCGGATTGCTGGTAGTCCAGCTTACCTCCCGGTTGGTTGCATTGGCCGGTGTGATCGTGGCGATGAATTGAAGGGTTTGCCCTGCCGTAAGCGAAACCTGCCCGTGGTCCAGTTCTATTCCCGTCACCGGGATAACCTGCGGCTCTTCCGGTACTGTAACTGTAATGGTATGAGTTCCGCCGGGAGTCAAGGAAACCCAGGTTCCTGCCCCATCCGTTACCCCTGTACCTGATAAATATACTGTCCCGGTTACCGTAGAAGAGGGCAAAAGCGCTCCAAAACGAAGCTGCAAAAGCTCCATCGAGCCGGAATAACCCTGGCCCTGGCTTGCGGCTGCCAGCCTAACTTGACCGGGGGAAGCGTAGACTTCACCGGTTACAGAGAGATGCTCCGCTAAAGGAACTGCACCCTTATAGCTGAACAGGGAAGGGTCATAATGGACGGCTAAAGAGGTGGAATATACGCTGCCTGTCACTCCTGTGAACCCGTAAATCAAATCGAACTCTCCGCCTGCTGCTGTCTCATTCACGCCTCTGAGATAAGCCACGGGCTGCGTGGACGGAATGACGGTCACCGTTGTCCGGACTGTGAATCCGCCGTCCGCCGTCGTCGCCGAGATAACGGCCGTTCCTGCCGCTGCAGCTGTTACACGACCTTTGCTGTCCACAGCTGCCACATCCGTGTTGCTGGACTCCCAGCGGATCTCCCGGTTTGTCGCATCCGCAGGTGTTACGACAGCGCTTAATGGGTGCACTTCTCCCTCCGTTAACTGAAGGGTGGTTGCACTCATCTCCACTCCCGTCACCGGGACATGCTTTTCTTTTGCATGCAGCCTCAGCTCAGCCATATTCCCGAACCAAGCCCCGGAATTGTAGATGCGGAGGTAACGGTAGGATACTGGATCACTGACCGGGAAGGTTTGCCATTCCATTGTGGAGGCTGCTTGAACCGTAAGATCTGTCCACGCTTGAAGATCATTGGAGCCTTGAACCCGGGTTCCCTTAATCCGGGTATAATACTGGTCCTGCCGGGCCAGAAGCTCCACACGTGACAGCTGTACAGTGTTCCCCTCCTTAAAATCAAAAATAATGGAGCCTCCGGTTCCTGAGCTGCTGCCCAGCCTGAAATCCGAGCTGGTGGCGGCATCCCCGTCAAACAACCGGTTGACCTGATTGCGCGTATCGGCTGCCGTTCTTCCCGTGGTGGAATCAATCAGTTCCGTCATCTCTGCCAAATGGGACAACAGACCGATTTCATCGGCAATAAATAAAACGCTGGAATCTGAGGTAGCCGTAACCGGACTACCGGCCCCTCCATCCTCCCGCTTATATTGAATAGAGAAGGTCACCGGTCCTTCTGTAGCATCCGGTCCTATTACGGCTTCAGCTGTATAATGTATTCCATCTGTCGTGTGGACGGTTGCCGCCTGCCCCTGGATAACCGCCGTAACATCACGGATTGTTGTTTTTGCCGCTATATCCAGGGTAACGGTATTACCGGCCGTAATCCTGTTCTTTACACTTTGCTCCGAACGGATGGAAACGGACTGTATCTGGTTCAACGACACCACCGCTCCATGAAACTTGATTTCGGCCATATTGCCGAACCAGGAGCCTGAGTTGTAGATACGGAGGTAGCGGTAAGCTTGCTGGGATATCCCCTCTATATACTGCCATTCCTTGGTAGAGGCAGCGGCTTTGGTGAGGGTTTCCCAGGTCGCCAGATCATTGGAGCCTTGGACCACCGCACCTCTTAACCGGGTATAATATTGATCCTGTCTGGCCAACAGCTCCGCTCCGGTGAGCACTGCCGCATTGCCCTCCCGGAAGTCAAAGATAATATAGCTACCCGCCCCGCTTCCGTTGATGCGGTAATCGGAAAAGGTATTCGGCAGGTTATCAAATAAATATCCGGTTTGCTTCAATGTTTCCGCTGCTGTCCGCCCCGAGCCGGTAGTGGAATCAATTAATGTGGTGATTTGCAGCAAATTAGGAATTTCATTGGAGTTGTCTGCCAAATAAAACTTTGAGCCGTCGGTAGTCAAATAAACGGTATCTCCCCGGCCTCCGTTCTGATCCAAATAATCAATGCGGAAGGTGATATTGCCCACGGGAGTTTCGGCAGTGGTCTTGAGCTCCGCCGACCAATTCAGTCCGCCGTCTGTGGTTACCGCTGCTGCTGCCGTGTCCAAAATGCTGACCGCTACTTGACTAATGGCCTCTTTGGCATGGAACGATAACCGGATGGTATCGCCTCTGGCAATTCTGCCGTTAATCCCCTGCGGAGAGCTGAGCGATACCGATTCCAGCTTGTTGTTGGTCTCCTGCCGTTGACCGGTTATGCGGAATTCGCTTAATTCCAGCATATTGGAGATGTTTCCCCGGAGCACATCCGGCTGCGGATCGATCATCTGGATTTTTATCATCCGAAACGGCTTTTGCTTAAGCTCATCAGCCACTTCCAGCACCGACATGTCTGCAGTAAACTCCGTTTGCCCGGGAGTAAGCCGTTCCCAAGTCACACCGTCGTTAGAGCCGAACACAGTCGTTCCAGCCATCCGGTCATCAAAATTCATCCGCCCTTCCATGGCGAAGGCATCCGCTATAATTTTGTAATCGGCCCCAAAATCCAGAATATGAACCAGGTCAGGATAAGGCGCCAGGGAATACACGGGAAAGGTATTGTCGTTATCATCCACCAGAAGGGGCAAGGACGTGCCAAAGGTGGAGGTCACCAACTGGGAATAATCCATGGTGCCGTCCTTCAACAACGGAGTCAGCGGTTGAAGACGTTCGGCGGCATTCCGCAAGGCAAGCAGCTGCCGGGAAAAATCCTCGTTGGAAGCCGTACCGATTTGCTTCACGGTTTCCTCGTATGCAGATTCAAAGGCCAGACGCGATGCGGTGACATAGGGGGTATCCGGATTGTACAGAGAAGCAATGGCCGCTACCGCCCCGCTCCGGTCCGGGGCTACCGCGATGCGGATATTTTTCGTTTCCAGCGTGGTGCCATCCTCTGCCGTTACAGTAAAGAAGTAGATTCCCGCCCGGGCGGGCTGCCATACGAAAGCCCCGGTCACTGCATCAAGCCGCGCCTCTTCAGGCAATTCCGCAATCGTATAGCGGAGACTCTTACCGGCAGCGGAAGCGGATAGGTCCAGGCTAATGGAAGCACCGGCAAAAACGTCAATGCTCAAATCCTCTTTACCTTCTTTGAATACGGGAGGCGTAAGCTGCTCCTTGGCCAGCACGTTGAAGTGGTCCACATCCACCAGGGCTCCGTTTCCGGTTACATTCATATAAACCAAACTGAAATCCGTATCCAGCTGCCCATAGCTCACATGATTGATGCCCATATCGAAGGTGATATATCTCCACAGCCCCTCTGTATCCGGCAAGGTCAGGGTATGGTACGGTATTCCACCCAGCCGGGTGCTCAATTCCAGTGTGGCCGGACCGTCCGACCGGAACAGGAGTCCGACTAGTCTGGAGCTGCTGCGGTCGGCGAAAGAGAGATTCTGCACAGCAATATTGCTGCCGGAGGGAGTGGTATTAAATCTGACGTAGGAGGCGCTCCCTTCCTGCCGGGTTTCGCTCCGGCTGTCAAAGGCGGTATACCGCTCCTCCAGCTCCACCAATGCCGGGTTAGTCTGCTCCTTGGGAAGGTACTTGGCTCCTTCGGCAGCCGCCTCCCCGGGAATATAGATCCAGAAATCCCCGCCTCCGTCCACACTCTCCCAGGCCTGTGTCAGGACGCCTTTATAGTAATAATTGGACGGGCTCCGTTTGGTGAAGGCTTCATGGAAGTACGGGGCTTTCTCCTCCAGATTGAAACCCTTCGTATACGTATAGTAGTAATACATATCCCAGAACAGAGCGGTATTGGTCCTGCCTTTGTAGAGATCGGAAATTTTATAGTAGATGCCCTTAACCTCTCCATCCCGAATGGAATGCGCTACAGGCGTCCAGGGGGTATCGTAGCCCAGCATGAACTGCCAGAAGTAGTCGGTTGCCGCTAGCACCCGGTCATTCAGGAACTCATAATAGCCCACTGCATCGGCCTGTTCGGATACGGTTCCCTCTACAGGGTCCACCTTGGTATTCTGGGCCAGGAACATCCGTGCCAATATTGCAGAATTGGTCAGATCACCGGCGCCGTGGGCTTGGTCACGCCCCATCTCCACATGTTGAACCACCGGTTTGTCCAGCCTTTCGCCTGTTGCCGCGTTGGTATCCACCAGCCTATAAAGCTGTTTGATGGAGCCGTTAAAACCCTGGTTCAAGGCTGTTTTATTAACGGTGGCCCATTCCACTGCCTCTTCATACCGCTCCATGTTCCCGGTAAAAATATAACCCGCCATAGCGCCCAGCAGCGGATAATTATGCTGGTTCATGAATTGGTTATTGTCATGCAGGAAAGTCTCAATGACCGGATTGATCAGATTGGTGGTGAAATTGGCCGTATCCTCTTCCGTCCATTGAAGCGAGGCATCCTGGTAGCTCGAATAACGCAGAATCTCTGCGGCCGTCACCATCCGGTTCAGCGGAATTCCCGTATGAATATGGGCATCCGGGAAATAAACATATTGGGCCGGATCCATCTGGGACCAGATGCGGATGATATGCATGGCATTGGCCCGGTAAAGCTCTTCTCCGGTGATATAATACATCAGCGTTTGGGTATACGCCTTCAGCCCGTCCTGAATAAACCGCTGATTGAAGCCCTGGCTGTTAAAAGCGGTTGACGCAGGCACCTCCGGATTCGTGGAGCTTTGGTTGCTGGAGGTGACCGTTTTGGCGGCAGCCGCCGACCCTATCATGGCCTTGTAGTAGGAATACCAAGGCTCTTTGCCGTTTAAAACCTGGTTCCTCATATTTTCCAATACCGGTTTCGTCAGCCCCACTCCCGGATGGGTAAAACCATTGCTGAAGCTTTCCGTAATCTCCACCCGGTAAGCTGCGCTGCTGGTTGGGGCGGCTGCGGCCGGACTGACCGGAGCAGCTGCGGCCACTATCTGGATACACAGGAATAGGACAAGCAGTCTTTTGCACAATATTGCGGTTGATCCTGAAGAACTCTTCCTTTCCATCATACACCTCCGATATGAATAAATTACAAGCTTTACCCGGTTTCCTGAAGCGCTTACATAATCCCTTTGTAAAATACTTCCTCTGCCGCTTGCCAGATTAGTATAGCAAGAACCCGCATCATTCAGAATGCGGTTATTTAAGATGTTCATACGGTTTTTTAAGCTTTATGCCTAACAAATACCGGTCCCGCCACAGCTTTGCTGTGACAGAACCGGTATTATGCTGCCGCGGCAAGCCTGTTAAGGCTGAGGGAGCTTTTGTACGTACCATTTGGCCACGGGTGTATTGAAGGTTCCCCGCGGGAAGGATACCAGACTGTTTAGGGTAATACGGTAGACGCCAGGCTCTTCCGGGAGCGGTACATCGTACGCAAATGTGTTGTTTGCAACCGGGACATCGTATGTGCCGAGGATCTCATCCGGGTTGTCTTCTCTGGTTAACTTCACACTCAAGCTGCCTGTAGTGTCAGCAGCCGTTTTTCCTTTAATGGTAAAGGTACGGCCGGAGGTTTCTTCATAGGCTTGGGAAGGCGTAACTCCGCTGATCTTCACGAAGCTTCCCGATACATTGGTGGTATTCACTTCCGGCTTCACATTGCGGTAGGTCAGGTCTGCGGCGAAATTTTTCACATACAACGGCCGATTGCCCACCTCCACTCTAACCTCCAGCTCATTCCTCCCGATATCCGTACCGGTGTAGCTGATATACGAATATTTGTACTGCTCCTGCAATCCCTTAATATCTACTACACCCATGGATGAAATAGCATAGGCTTTTTTTGTGCCGTTAATACGGTTTTCCGCCAGAATCATAGGATTTTCATATCCTGTAAAATTCGCCACCATACGAACCGTATAATCATAATTGTTGATGGCCTCCGGTATCCCGTAATCCTCCACCTGATAGATCCTATAAGTAATATCCAGATCCCGGGTTTCCGGACTCCAGACGGATTCATAACCCAGTATCTCCTTCAGTGCCATTTCATCCGCATACAAAACTCCGCCTTGGAGAAAAGGTGCACGATACTGCTCCACAGACCGCAGCGGCGAACCGAAGCAGCTTCTTTCCGCATCGGCTTGGTCCGGACGCAGGGTAATCCCGTAGCCTGCGCTGTTTAAACGTACAGCACCGTCAGCTTCTTTTACTGTTTCGTATCCGAGCTTCCCGGCTATCCATTCCACCTCCAGATAAGGCATCCCGTCCTTTACCGTGCCCACCTGCTCTCCTTGGTAGGTAACACTGGCTGCGCCAATGGCGATGCCGTTCACCTTCACCGCTTCCTGCTCCTCAACGGCAACCAGTCCTTCCATGGACAGCGTCTTGGCCTTGGCCAGGTCCGGTTCAAAAGTCAAGGAGCGTGCCGTTTCGCTCCAATCCAGTTTGCCGAAGGGGGCCAAATCGTTGAGCACAATGGCAGTTTTGCCGCCAATATTGAAGGAACGAATAGACCCGCCTTCATAGGTAGCGCGGATATCGGTATAAAACACATCACCGAGCTTCTGTCCAACGGGCAGCTCCTCCCGCGGGGCAGCGGCAGCCGGACGCACAGGTTTCCCGGCAACAGGCGTGATCGCCACCTCCTTGCGTTGGGGAATCCAGGCCACATCAAACCCATACCCGCGCAGATCTTCAGCCACTACGGCGGTAAGCCCGTCAATATTCATAGATGTAATGGTGCTGCCGTTTACATGAGCCTGAATGTCCGTAGCCAGAACCTGTCCGACCACATCACCAACCTGCGGTGCCGCTTCAGCCTGAACCGGGCCGGTTACGCCGTAACCTGCCAGCATCCCACTAATCGCCAATCCCGCAGCCAGCTTTTTAATAGAAGGAACCATGGTAAATCACTCCTTGTTTTATTGGGCGCTGTTTATTCATTATATAGACGTTGGATTTGGAATAAAGTTACCAATTAAGGATCATATCTGCCGCCGATTTCTCCACTAGCGCTGGCGGCCAGGCTATGAGGGGATTCTAACGGCGGTGAGAGCTTCTATTTGGGCAAAAACCCCTTTTCCAAAAATCTAACGGCGGCTACAGCCTCTATTAGGACAAATTGTTACGCCGCAAGGCCCATTTTAGACCAATAGCGTCTCCTGCTTCCGTTAGATTCCGCAGACCCCGGTTTTGGAGCAAATAGCGTCTCCTACCGCCGTTAGGATTTTCGCTGCCGTAAGTATGTTATCCGCCGTTAGGAATATAGCGGAATAACCAAAAAAGCTGCCCCACTATGGGAAGCAGCTTTCCGAAGCCAAATTCTATCTACCGTCTAAATGTCCGCCGCTGCGCTACAAACTCCGTAGCTAGGAAGGCGCAGCCTGCAACAAGCGAAGCCGCCGCCGCGAACCAGTAGATGCTGGTGGCGCCGAAATGGTCGAACAGCCAGCCCCCTACGGTTCCCCCCGTCATCCCCGCCAACCCCAGGTACACCATAGACAACAGGGATTGCCCGGTGGAGATCAGCTGCTTGGGCAGCACCCGGACCGTGTAGTACACAGCCGTAAGCCAGAATACCGCATAGGTAACGATGGCTCCCGCCTGGAGCAGCACCATCACCCAAGGCTCGGGCGCCAGCGCATAGCCGGTCCACCGCAGGGTGTACAAGAGGCAGACGATACCCAGGAGCGTAAGCTCCCGGACCTTATGCAGATATTTGTTCAGCAGCGCAAACGCCGGGATTTCGAATAACGCATGCAGTGCCCAGGAGTACCCCACCAAGGCCTCTGAACCTCCGGCATTGCGAAGATACAGGCTGAACATCACATCATGCATCCGGTGCGGCACCGACATAATGAAAACCAACAGCAGAAACCAGAGGAAGGATTTGTTTTGCAGAATTGGCTTCAGCGAGGCGAGCGTCATCCGCTCTCCCTCTGTCGGCTCATCCCGGAGCCGGAGCAGAAGCAGCAGAGCAGGAATCCACAATGCCCAGAAGAGATAAGACAGGTTCCCGATTCCTATGAAGGAACCGAACAGCACCCCGGTCCCGATCAGGATAGTCATGTAACCCATGGACCCGAACAGCCGGATGCTTCCGTAGGTAACGCCTCTTTTTTCCGTGGCTTTAATGGTAATGCTGTCCATTAGAGGCAGTGTGGGCAGCCAGAAGAAGTAGACCGCCGTGGCGAAAAACAGTGCACTTCCGTAGCTAGAGCTTTGGAACAGACCGATACTCGACAGAATGGACATGGCCCACAAGCCTGCGATGATCTTCTTGACCGTGCCCAGCTTATCGCTCAGATACCCCCAGAAGGGCTGGAACAATACCGCAAGCAGCGGGCCCAGCATCATCATGGTGCCAATCTGTGAGGAGGTGTACCCCTTAGCCGAGAAATACACGGGCAAATAGGGGGACAAAATATTGGTGGCATACAGCCAGAACTGCAGTCCCCGCAATGTGGGAAGCTGCTTGTCCCCGGAGTCGGTCCGGGAGTCGTGCTCTGTGATCTTCGTGGGTGTTTTGCTTGAATTATGCGTTGTCATTGTGATGTGGCTCCACCTTATAACCGGATGACTTCAGTATAAGAGCCGTTTGTCCGGAATACCATATCCTTTTATGCTCAATTCCGGGCAGATTGTGTCTTTTTTCTCATATAATAATACACAGGCAATCCAATCAGGGTGATCCCGATTCCAATGAAGGAACGCACCGGCTCCGCCATGATGGTGCTGACAATAATGTATCCGCCTCCGATAACACCGATTAGCGGTGTAATGGGATACAGCGGCACCCGGTAACGGCCGGGTTCGGCTTGATGGCGGCGGCGGAGCAGAAACACACCGAACACACCCATGGTGAAGAAAATCCACAAAACGAAAACCAGCAGGTCTGTCAGGGTATCGAAGGTACCGGAGAAAATGTACAGCACGGCCAGCGCAGCCTGGAAGATCAAGGCGTTGGCCGGTGTTTTGAACCGGGGATGAACAGCGCCCAGCACCCGTGAAAAAGGAACCCGCCCCTGCTCACCCATGGCCTGCGGCACACGGGCCGCTGTCATCAGGTAACCGTTCAGCGCACCCAGCACCGATATAATAATGCCAGCGGTGATAAAAGCGCCGCCGCCATTCCCGAAGAGGGCATCGGCTGCGTCGGCTCCCGGCGTTTTGGAATTGATAATGGTGTCAAAGGGAAGCGCGCGGAAAATCGCAAGGTTAAACAGGATATACACCACCATCACAAACAGTACACCGCCCAGAATAACCCGCGGCAGCGTTTTGGCCGGATTGCGGATTTCTCCCGCCATATTGGTAACGCCGATCCAGCCGTCGTATGCCCAGAGAGTGCCCAGTACCGCCGCACCGAAGCCCGCAGCAGTTGCCCCCGCCGTGATACCGGCGAAACCCGGTGCATCACCGCTGATCAGCCCCACCGCAATAATCCCGATTACCGGCACCAGCTTGCCCGCCGTGGCAACCGTCTGGATGATGCCGCCGTATTTGGTGGAGAGCACATTCATGAGAAGAATAAACAGCAGAATCCCTACAGCCACCAGCTTTTGTACAAAGCCGCCCATAGGCAGGAAGTATCCGGAATAGGTGGCAAAGGCAATGGCCAAAGCCGCAACGGACGCCGGGTAGGAAATCACCGCCTGCACCCAGCCAAGCAGAAATCCGAACACACCGCCGTACAGCTCCTCCAGGTATGTATACAATCCTCCCGACTTGGGAATGGCTGCCGCGATTTCCGCCACAGTCAGAGCAGAGGCCAGCGTAATCACACCGCCTACCACCCACGCCAGGATGCTCATCCATTGGGAGCCGGCATGCCCCAGTACGATGGCGGGCTTGAGGAATATCCCTGACCCGATGATCATACCGACCACAATGGCCAGCGCTTCAATGGTTGTAACCGATTTCTTCAATGTTTCCTTTGACATACGACATTTGACCCCTCTACGGTTAATTGACCCAGCAATTGACAGCTAGTCAAATTATACGGTAAGGGGTTTTAAGTGTCTATAACTTTTTGTGTAGGATGAAGGTGATTCAATAAATAATTTTAATATGGTAATGAAAGTTATTTTATACTGTCTCTTACTTAATCCCCGAATGGATGAAGCTGTTGATAAACTGGCGCTGGAACAACAGGAACAAGATCATCAAGGGTGCAATGACCAGCAAAGTAGCAGCGCTGACCTCTGTCCATTGGGCACCCACCTCGAAGGATTGGGCGAAGATCGCCAGCCCTACGGTCAGGGGACGGTTCTCCACGGAGTTGGTCACAATGAGCGGCCACAGGAAATTATTCCATTGGTAGCTAACGGAAACCAGGGCAAAGGCCAGATACGCCGGGCGGGACAGAGGCACATAGATGGTCCAGAGAATCCGCCACTTGGAGGCTCCTTCCACAACAGCGGCATCGTCCAGCTCGGAGGGCAGCGTCTTAAAGGTTTGCCGGAGCAGAAAAATACCGAAGGCTGAAGCGTAATACGGCAGCATAATCCCCAGCTTTGTGTCCAGCAGGGAAAGCTCCTTGAGCACACTGTAATTGGGGAAAATCAGAACATCCGCCGGCACCATAATCTGCACCAGGAACAACAGGAATACCGCTGTTTTCCCCCAGAATTCCAGTCTTGCAAACGCATATGCAGCCATCGTGACAGTAAGCATCTGTACAGCGAATACGGCAACCACCAGCAGCACCGTATTGACGTAATATTGGGCAAAAGGAGCTGCTTCCCACACCCGGCCGAAGTTATCCAGGGTAAACTGCAGGGAAAATAAGGAGTCCAACGCCACCTGCTTGGGGCGGAAAGCCGTTACCGCCATCCATATCAGCGGAACCAGCCACAGCACAGACAGCAGCAGCATGAGCCCGCGTTCAACTTTCCATTTTGTCGGGAGCATAGAATCGCCTTTCCTATTTAATGATAATGAATCCGCTTGTCCATACCGAGGAAGTTCAATGCGGCCAACAACAAAAGCACCGCTACCATCACAACCGTCAACGCCGCTGCCATCCCTTGATCCCAGAAGCTGAACGCCGTTTCGTATATATAGTACAAGAGCAGACTGCTGGAATTGTTGGGGCCGCCCTTGGTCATAATCAACAGATGGTCTACCAGCTTGAAGGAATTGGTCAAGGCAATAATGGTCACAAACAGCGTGGTTGGCATCAAAAGCGGGAAGGTAATCTTCCGGAACATCGTCCATCGCCCTACTCCGTCCACCTGGGCGGATTCATACAGCTCCGGTGAAATATTCTGCAGCCCGGCCAGATAAAAAATCATGAAATAGCCGGCTTCCTTCCATACGACCATAGCAATCAAAGCCCACATAACCGTTCCCGGCGAACCCAGCCAATTAATGTTGGAAGCATTGCTGAACCAGCCGACGGCACGGCTCAAGAGCCCATATTGGGGCGTATAGATGAACAGCCACACGTTGGCGGCGGCGATCATGGGCATCAGCGTCGGATAAAAGAAAGCCACCCGCATAAAGCTGGTCCCCCGCAGGGCTTTGTTGGCGAACACCGCCATCAGCAGGGCAAGTCCGATGGAAATAGGCACAGTGCCCAAGGCAAACCACAGGTTATTCAGCATCACTTTTTGGAAAATCGGGTCCTTCACCATGTCTACATACTGGTCTGCCCCGGCAAAAACCGGCTCCGGATGTGCCAGATCCGCCCGGAAGAAGCTGAGCCGAATGGTTTTGGCGATGGGATAAAAGGTAAACAAAAACAGGAACAGCAAGGAAGGCAGCAGAAGCAGCCAGGCAAAGGCGTTTGTTTTGAAGCGTGGGGATATCAGTCTGCCATTCAAGGGGGAACCTCCAATCTGGTAATAACTTGGTCCAAGCCAGGGGCCGGATAAGTTATGGACAGCTTCGAAATTGGCGAAGCCAATTTGAAGGATCATCTGGTAGTAACATGGTCCATAATGGTCCTCTCCACAAGCTGCGGCGTTAAGCCTACCGCTTCGGCCGCAGCTGTGGTGAAAACCTGTGTTATTTGTTGTACGGCTCCAGCACCTTGTCCGCATCCTGCTGGGCTTTCTTCAGGGAGTCGGCAGGTGTCTCGGTTCCGGTGAGTACGGCCTGCACCTGGTCATTCAGGATCTTCATCACCCTGCCGTTGTTATGAGTGGACAGCTCAGCGGCTGCATATTGCAGTTGGTCCCGGGCCACCAGCGTCTGCGGGAAGTCAGCTGCATATTTCTTCATGCGTTCCGTTTCATAAGCCGACTTCTTAACCGCCACATATCCGGTGTCCATGCTCCACTGGGCAGCACGTTCGGTTTCGGTCATGAACTTGACAAACTTCCAGGCTGCGTCCTGCTTCTTCTTGTCAATATCCTTGAATATGTAGAAGTTGCCGCCGCCTGTTGGGCTGCCGTAGCTTTTCTGCTGGGGCAGGTAGGTCACGCCGAAGTCAAACTTGGCATTGGTTTTGACGTTGGTCAGGTTGCCGGTGGTATGGTACATCATCGCGGTTTTCCCTTGGATAAAGTCCGAGGGCACCGTCCCCCATTCGGTTGCACCTGTAGGCATAACCTTGTCCTTCTGGGACAGGTCGTTCCAGAACTGCAGCCCCTCCACATTTTCAGGAGTGTTGAACATCACCTTTTTGCCGTCCTCGGTCATCAGGTTTTTTCCGTTTTGCAGGGCGAAGGTCTGCAGCATCCAGTACCCGTAGCCCGTTACCGGAATCTCCAGGCCCCAGCGGCCTTCCTTGGTCAGCTTTTTGGCGTAGTCGCGCATTTCCTCCCAGGTTTTCGGCGGCTTCTCCGGATCAAGACCGGCATCCTTGAACATTTGTTTATTGTAATAAAGCACAATGGTGCTGCGTTGGAACGGAATGCTCCAGGTTTTGCCGCCGGTTTGGGAATTGGCCATAAAAGCAGGATAGAAGTCGCTCAAATAGCTGCTGCCTTCCTTGGCAATATAATCATCCAAAGGCAGGATGGCGTTCATATCCAGCAGGCTGAACAGCTCGGTGGATTGGAGCACGGCTACATCAGGCGGACTTTTGCTTTGCACACCTGCCTGGGTTTTGACCGCCGTATCGGCATAGCTGCCGGTATAAACGGGCTTGACGGTAACATTGGGATTTTCCTTGGTAAATTCCTTGGCCATATTCTCGATGGTGGTGGTCAACGGGCCGCCTACAGCAATGGGATAATAGAAGGTCAGCTCCACCTTCTCGCTGCTTTCGGCGGAAGGGGCCGTGCTGGGGGCACCGCTGGCTGTTGTGCCGGTTGGATTTGTGCTGTTTGCAGGTGCTCCGGTGGTAGCCGTACCGTTGTTGCCGCAGCCGAACAATACCGAAAAACAGAGGGCTGCACTTGCCGCTTTCAGAACATGGGAACGCATGATTTTCTCTCCTTTGTTATACTGGATTGTGATTATGCTTCCGCTTCTCCTGGCGCCCGCTTGCTGCTACCACTCACACTCTAGCAAATCAGCAAACGAATAGAATTATCGCAATGTGAAGCGGGTGTAAATATTGCTTGTCCCTACAAGGAGGCCGACATGGCGGTTAACAGCTCCTCCATGGTGCTCCACACGTAATCCGGCCGGAGTCCCGATTGCTCCAGTTCCTCCCGGGATGCCGCCCCGGTCAGCACCAACGCTGTGCCGAAGCCGTGAACAATGCCGAAGCGCACATCCGTCTCCAGCCGGTCCCCTACCATCAGACAGCGCTCCGCCGGAAGCTTCGATTCCTCCAATACCTTGGCGGCATAATAAGCGGAGGGTTTACCGATGACCATGCCGATATGGGCGCTGCCTGCTGTTTCGATCGCCTTGACCAGCGGCCAGGTATCCGGCAGCAGATCGTTCTCCACGGGGCAATTGGGATCCGGATTGGCCGCGATCAGCTGGGCGCCGTTGCGCAGGGCCCGGGCTGCCTGATGCAGCTTGTGGTAATCAAAGCGGGTATCCATACCCACCAGCACATGAGTGGCAGCCAGCGGATTCCCAGTGCAGTCCACCCCGGCCAAGATGAGCTCCTTCAGCAGAGCGGGCTCCCCGATGGCATAAACCACCGTATTGGGAGTTACATCCTTCAGATAAACGGCCGACGCATACCCTGCGGTAATAATTTCATGCTCGTATGCCGCAAGCCCCAGCCGCCGCAGACGGTCCGCACATTCCTGGCGTGTCCGGGTGGTGGTATTGCTCAGGAACATGACCTTTTTACCGGACCGCCGCAGCAGGTCCAGACTCTCCGGGACACCGGGCAGAAGCCGTCCGCCCAGATAAATGGTCCCGTCCAAATCAAAAAAATAACCCTCGTACTTCCATACCTCCGGCAATCTGCCTGCAGCCCCTTTCCTGAGGAAACCAAAAAACCCTTTATGCGGCTTCAAACAGCATACACGAATACACGCATGTGTATGTGCTTGCTTGCTGGCTGCATAAAAGGGTTTTCTCCTCGACTCTACCCTATGCGTATTCAGTTGAATCACTCTTGCTTGTCCTGCTTGTCATTATATTAGCCCGCCATTGTTAACCGCCGATTATCTCCAGATGAAGAGTTTGTAAATCCCGGAGCAGGCAACCGTCATACCCAAAGCCGCTTATCCCCCATGGACACCGCCATGGCCCCGGCCTCCAGCGCCGTATGGATTTCGCTGTGGTCGCGGATCAGCCCTCCCGCAATAATCGGCACGTTGACGCGGGTTTTCAGCTCCCGGATGACCCTAGGGATGAGACCCGGCATAATCTCCACCGCATCCGGTCCGCTCTGTTCAATATTCTGGATGCCATGCTGCAGCGCTCCCGTATCAATAAGAAACAGACGCTGAATGGCCATCAGCCCGTTCCGTTTGGCATGTTTCACGAAATGGCTTTTGGTGGAAATGATTCCCGTTGGACGGACCTTCTCCGCGATATACTTCATCACGATGGGGTCCCCTCCCAACCCCATAATAAAATCCACATGGAGAAACACCTGTTTGCCCGCACTCAGGGCTTGTCCCACATAGTGCTCAACGGTCAGTAAATCTCCCGTCAGCAGAAAAATAGCGGGCCATTCGCTCCTGCAAGCCTCCTCCAGATCCTCCGGGGTACGCACCGCGGGGATAATCTTTTTTTCCACCCAATACTCATGCAAACCCGGTTTCACAAGCCACCACTCCTTTTATCGTATCTCCTCCACCTTATCAAATGAACATTCGGGGAATGTTAACGGAACTTAAGAGACGCTTACAGGGGAATTTCAGGCTCCAAAGCCCGCTTTTCCCACTGTAAGCGCTCCGCAGTTCCGTTAGCGGTTCCCCAGACCGGAATTCCGGTGGTAAGGGTTATACAGTTCCGTTACAGGTACAAGCAGCAGCCACAGCCTCCGCCCATCATTCGTTGATAAACCGCGCCTTGGCCAAAAGACGCTTCAGCATAGCTGCAGACTCGGCACGGGTGGCCGTTCCTTGCGGAGACAAGGTAGTGTCCGTGGTGCCGTTCATCAGCCCTAGCCCGATGGCGGAAGCAATCTCCTCCTTGGCCCAAATAATCTGCGCAGAATCGGTATACGGCTTCAGTACGTTCAGATCCTCTACTGCACCCTTGCCTGTGCCGGTAACAGCCAATGCCCGCATGGTCATTGCCGCCAGCTCCTCGCGGGTAATGACCCGGTCCGGCCGGAAGGTGCCATCGTCGTAGCCGTTAATGAGACCTGAGGCTACGGCTGTGGCCACATCACGGGAATACCAGGCCTCGGCTGCCACATCCTTGAAGGTAGAGCTTGCTGCCACAGGGCTTAAGCCCAAAGCGCGAACCAGCAATGCCGCAAACTCAGCGCGGGTAATGGTGCGGTCGCCCTCAAAGCTCCCGTTCCCCGTTCCTTCCACGATGAGCTTGTTGGCCAACAGCTCCACATCCTTCGCCGCCCAATGTCCGGTCATATCGGCGAAGCGGAAGTCATGCTCCACTATCGTGTAGACGCTGTTGCCCGGGCGTTTGATCTCCACCACAGACTTCCCGTCCTTCACCGAGAAAAGGGACGGTACAAACCGCAGCCCGCCCCATTCCGGGGAATACCAGGCGGCAGTGGCTTTGCGCGGATCAACCGTCTTTTGTACGGTCATCTCTCTGGTGATATAGTCGGAGCCAAAGGTGAGCTTGACGGTTTTCCCGTTGGATGCGGAGGCCTTTACCTCAAAGTCCAACGGCTCTACCGCCAACATGCCTCCTGTTAACGCCAGCGCTTGGTTCAGTCCGGTTGTTTCCGCTTCATTCAGCTTGCGGATCGACACGTGAAGGGTAACATCATCTACATTGCTGCCCAAATCCCGTGCCAGATCGTCCAGCTTCAATACGGACAGCGGCAAATGGTATGCGGCGTCCGCTCCATTAATTACCAGTTGTTTGCCGGACTGGTTCGCAGCCTCAAGCAGGCCGCTGGCGGGAATAGCCAAGCTGCTTCCATCCAGCTTAATCTCCACTTGGGAGTGGGTAGCTAAAGCCTTTTCCAAAGCGGCTGCTTCCACCTTACCATCCTTCGCCTCTACCGTATTAGCAGGCTGCACAGGCGGTGTTGCTTCGGGTGAAGGAGTCCCGGACGGTTGTTCCGGAGAACCCGGTTCTTCCGGACTGCTGTCATCCGGCGCACCTGCCACCTGGATTGTCACCGGAACACTATACAAGTCATAGGTGCTGCTATCATCCAGCGTTGCAGTGTAACGGAGCAGTACATGGGCGGTGCCCGAATTCAGTGCCGTCACTTCGGTGCCGTTAACGGCAACATGCTTTTGCCCGTCCAGCCAAACCAGTTCCGGCACAATTTCGGTTTGTGTACCTTTGTAGGCGGTGAGGATTGCCGACAGGTTGGCCTTGCCGTTTACATCCAGCTTATAGGTCTCCTGCTCCGGCTTGATGGAGTCCGCCCAATCTCCGGCCCAATGGGCATAGTCGGTGGTGAGGCCAAACACACCCAGCTTAAACAGATTCATCAGATCATTCTTGGAATTGATGGTCCAGGGGGAAACAATCAGCCCCCGGTGCTGGGCAGCTTCCAGGAAGTTCTTGCCGATGCCATAATACCCCACGTCAAAGGTAGCATTTAACCCCTGCACCTGAGCCAGCGCATCCCGCACGGATTTGGTGGGATTGGATTCATTGGAGCTGATGCTGTTGACCAATAATCCGGTAGGCATGTCCGGCATGATCTGGGACAGATAAGCCAGACGGTCCGGGCTAAAGGACATGGAATCGATATACGCCTCCGAATCCGTTTTTTCAATTAACTTCACATAAGCATCCACAACCGCATTGGTATCCGTTTGTTTGATCTCAGCCATGAGCATGGCATTGCGTTCCTTCACCAGTTCAATCTGCTCCAGGAAGGTGGGAATCTGCACATAGTCATAGCCCACCGGGAACGACTTGTTGGCATTCAGCTTTTTCAATTCCTCCAAGGTATATTGGGTGACATTACCGCTTCCGTTGGTGGTACGCTCCAAGGACCCGTCATGCAGAATCACCAGGTGGCCGTCCTTGCTCAGATAGATATCATTTTCGATAAAATCCGAACCATAGTCCAAAGCCAGTTTGTTGCTTTCAATGGTATTCTCCGGTGACATGGTCGGCAAACCGCGGTGGCCGATAATGTAAGGCTTGCGAATCAAGGTTGTTCCATGGGAATACACCTTGTATGCGCCATAAGCCTGCTCCGGTGAAGCGGTGACGATGCCGTTGACCCCTGCGGTAATCAGCTTATGCATGGGCAAAGCCGGAGCTGCCGCCGATGTTTCCGCCGCTCCCCAAACCACAATAGCCCGGAGCTGGAGATAGTTGGTACGTTCTTTTGTAATGAAGCTTTGCGGCATCAGCGCAATCTTGGCGCCGTTCCGTGTGGTTTCCTTGCGGATGTCCATCAACGCCTCATCCGATAACCCGGCAGCCTTCCTGTAGTCGATGACACCTTGGGTCCTTTTGTAGCGCTGGCGTGCCTCCTTCACCAGCTCCTGATGGCCGGCATCGGCTATGATGAAGGAGTCCTCAATCTTGTGTGCTGTCAGATAATCCGTCAGTTCAACAGCAGTGTCCGCATCATGGACATAAAAGGCGGGAATCATCCTAAACTGGAGGGATTCCAGTATGGCCGGCAGCTCTCCCAGCTCCTGTGTCCCGGTTGGGTCCGTCACCTTCAAACCTTTGCCCACATGCAGAATGACGGTAGCCGGAAGGTTCGGCTCAGCCAACGCCGCCAATTGACCGGCGCCAGTAATTTCCGTTACCACGGACGGAGCCATGGCAATACCGGTGTCCGGGGAGGCAATCCGGGCAAACCGGTCCGCCGCCATAGGAGGGAGCGGGTCCAGCTGCAGCGTCACCTTCACATTGTCCAGCTTCATTTTGCTGCCGTTGGCCTGGATGCCGATACGTCCCTTGGAGTACAGAGTCGCCACATCCGTATCCACGATAAGCTTGTCGTCGATGAACTGCTGGACCCGGCTGTCCTTGGCCTTCACGGTGTAGTGGTACAGCTTCCCGCTGTCCAGACTTTCCTCAAAAGAGCCCTTCTCCATCACATTCCACCCGTTAGCTGCTGTGCGTTCCGCAAACTCTACGCCATTAATCGCCGTAGCGCCTTGACGCACCGCCATCTGGTAATACGGATAGTCGTTATTTTGCACCCGGTACATGATGGAGCTCCAGCGGGCTGCATCATTGGCGGCCAGGTGGGTGGTGTCGGCCTCTATCTTGTAGTTGCCGAACAGTCCCAGATAGTCCGGCAGCAGCACCCGGGAAGGATTGTCCGGCGCTGCCAGAGCATCCAGCACAAAAGCCCCCTGCTGCACCGCCGCCTTGGATGCGGTAGTGCCTTCCTTACGGCTCCAGCCCTCCGGCATGGTGCCATCAGCGATTCCGTCGAAATTCTCCTCATAGAGAACATATTCGCTGTCCCCCGGATTTTTGACCACCAGAAGCACTTGAGTGCTTGCCGCATCCTTCTTTACCGTCAAAGGATAAACACCTTGGGAAGCCGCCGTAACGGTGCCATTGGTGATAGTGACGCCGCTGTCCTGCGACGCCGTCCAGGTTGCCGCATCTCCCCGGATATCCTTGGTGCTGAAGTCGGTGAAATCCGCGTTGAACACCATATCATGCAAGGAAAGCGATGTGCCCGCATCGGCAAGCACATAACCCGGGGTATGGCGGATTGCCGTTGCTTGGGCGCCAACCGTCGATGGAGTAACCGCAACCGTCCGGGTCAGCTCCAGATTCTCATACACCAGCTTCAACTCCGCAGATCCGGCGCCTACCGGATAGGCAAGATTGCTGCGTACTGCCAGCACACTTTCATCGGAGGAGTAAAGCTTCAGCTTGCCGGGCAACGGACTCTGGAGGATGCCATCGGAATAATACACGGCTCCCGTTACGGTCAACGGTCCTGTTAACGCTTCAACAGAAGCAGGCACCGAGAGGTCCAAACGGTCCGCAGTAATCCGGGTTACCTTCAGATTATCGAAGGAGACCTGGCTTTGATCCACCTGGAGGCCGACCTTGCCGGCTTCGTTCAGATAGGCTGCATTAGCGCCGGAAACGTTCATATCCAGCAGCTTGGTGTATTCGGGATCATCCTTGGCTTTGATAAACTCCTGAATGTTGCTGCCATATACCCGCACCTTCAAGGTATAATCGCCGCCCACAGCCAAAGCCTGGCTCCAATTGCCCTTCTCCGGCACCTGCCAGCCTCCGCTTGCCGTCCGGTAAGCGAACTCGTATCTGCCGTCCTGGCGCACAGCCATCTGATTATACGGCGGTTTCCCCTCAGAGGGCACACGGAACATCAACGAGGCCCATCTGGCGCTGTCCAGCACCTTTTCGAACCGCAAATCCGTTTCAATCATATAATTATCGCCTTGCACAGGCGCAATGGCCCTGCTTTGTTTGCCCGAAGCACTGCCGCTGAAGGCCAAACGCCGGTTGCCGTAGGTATCCTCCACTACACTGAAGGCAGGGCTTCCTGCGTTGACGTCGGAGATCCAGCCCACAGGCAGTTCTCCGGCCGGAACTTGTTCAAAATCCTCCTCCAGCAGCACCTGACTCACCGTTCCCGCTGCCGGAGTTTCCGACAGAACCAGTGTGCCGTAGCCGGTGGTATCATTCCAGAAGGTAGCGGAGCCGAAGGCGCTCCAGTAGCTGTTGCGGCTTTTGACGGCCTTGGCGGAGCCATCGTCGTACCGGTCGGTCACCCCGATGTTCATGCCCAGCTGCTTGGTGGTGATGGGATCGAAGCCCAGCATATCCCATGGAATGGCCACCTCCAGATTCCAGCCGGTGCCGGTCTGGCGGATAGCACGAAGGATCCGCTTCTCATCCTTACCGCTGTGGTTGTTCAACGCTGAACCAAAGTGGAATTCCGGTGTCATAGAACCCGGCCGGTAAACAAAACCAAGCTGCATATCCCCGTTCACAAAAGGCCCCGATCGGTGCATAGTCGGATCCAGGAAAATGTTAATATTGTCCTGGTCAAACCAATACCCTGCGGACGGGTCATTAATCAGGGTGGAGTCATCCGCTTTTACCCCGACGTACAGATAGGTGTTGTCCCAAAGCACGCCGAAACGGGCATCCTGGAAGGCGCCTTCTCCGGCATGGACCGGCAGAGGCTGGCTGACGCTCCAAATGGACTCGTCCAAGCTGCCGTCAATCACAGGAGCATATACCGTCCTGCTTACTGTCAATTCAGGTCTGGCCTCCGCAGCATGGACTTCCGGCAGGCTCAAAGCAGGCTCTACAAGCCCCGCCAGCATTGCCGTTACCAGGAACAAACACATCAGCCTGGCCAATCTCTTCATCATGGAATCGCTCCTCTCGTTTTTGGGAACAAAAAAATACCCCTTATCCACCCGGCACGGCACAAATTCACGCACGTCCGTCAGGCGCATAATCAGGGTATTCTCCTCGTCTCGTACCCCGTATTCAGTTGTTCCTTACGGTTACACTTTAGCACCGGTTTGTTAACGCTTGATCAACACAATTTGAATTCCTTGTTAAGATGCAAGCTTTAACGAATCTATGGAGCGCTATTTGGCTCCACGTGTCACAGTTTCGTTAGCTGGTAGGGGTAGAAAAATCTACTATCTAGATATAATTTGGTGTATGATTTAACCAGGAAACCGCTTTAACTTCAATTTTTTTGACTGGAAGGGGATGGAATATGAAGAACGTTACGTTATTCACAGACGATTTCTCCGGCTTTGCCATCGGGGAATTCCCGTATGACCGCGATCATTCCGCCATGGGCGAGTACCAATATGTCACCGACCCGGGGGAGCACGGGGCCTGGACCGACCAGATTTGCAGCTATGCCTACAACGGCACCGGACCGTCCTGGATCATCACCGAGGCCGGAGGCAAACACTACATGGAGCAGATGCGTATCGAAAAAAACCGGCCCCACCGGATTTTCCCCACGCTCCAAACGGGCAAAACCGCCTGGCACAGCTACCGGCTGCAGACCGTCTTGAGGCGCCTCTCCACCAAAGGCAGCGCCGGGCTCGCCTTCTGTATGCAGAACAGCATCAATACACTGGTTTTTGTGCTGGAGCAGGACGAGGCTGTGTTGGCTTACCGTCACAAGGAAGAAGTAGTGATTCTGGCCAAAGCACCTTACCCGCATAACTGCGACACGTATTACACCCTGGAAATCGACTGCAATGGCGATATGGTGGAGGCCAGTATTAACGGCAGCAAAGTGCTGAGCTACTCCTCCCCTCTCGTCGCCCGCGGCGGCAAAATCGGGATTACCGCGGACTGCCCCACCCAATTTACGGATGTGCGTGTGGAGGTTTGTCAGGACACCTTGAAGGATATTGAGAATAAGGAAACCGCCGAGCAGCAAAAAGCTGCCCTCCTTCAACAGCAGTATCCGGCTATGAAGCTGTGGAAAACCATTGACCTGCAAAGCTTCGGTACCAGCCGCCAAATCCGCTTTGGTCACCTGAATGGCTCCGGCGAATGGTTTATCGTGCTGGCCCAGGCGCAAAAACGGGTCAACCGTGACGCCTACGCCCATATCAGCTGCCTCACGGCTATCGATCTGGAAGGGAATGTGCTCTGGCAGCGGGGGACCCCCTCCGACCAGGCGGATAAGCTGGGGAAAATATCAGCCGACCTGCCTCTCCAGGTCTACGATATTGACGGCGACGGCGTGGATGAGGTGATTACCGCCTTGAACTTCGAGCTTCTGATCCTTGACGGCCGGACGGGAGAAGTCAAAAAAAGCGTCAAAACTCCCCTCTCCGATGATGACGACACCACCCTGTTCGGGGTACCCTACCAACTCTATGCCTTTGACCGGATCAACCCGGACGGCATCCGCATTGCCAATTTCTCCGGTAAGGAGCGCCCTTCGGATATCCTGATTAAGGACCGTTACTGCCGGGTCTATGCCCTGGATGCCGATCTGAACCTGCTGTGGAAGTACAAAAGCGACAAAAATACCGGCCACTTCCCGTTAGCTCTGGATATAAACGGCGACGGCCGGGACGAGCTGTTATGCGGGTATACGCTGTTGGATTCCCGCGGCAAGCCTATCTGGACCTATCCCATCAGCGCTGACCACACGGATGAAATTGTAGCGGGCAAGTTTATGGCGGGCAGCGACAAGGGGTATTTCGCCTGTGTATCGGGAACCGAAGGTTTCTTTATTGGGGATTTCCAAGGGAATATTGTAAAGAGAGATTTCATTGGCCATGCCCAGCGGGTCAGTGTTGGTAACTTTTGCCCGGACCGGGAGGGTTTTGAGCTGGTGGTGAGCAACTTCTGGGGCCATCAGGGAGTGATTTACATGTATGATTGCTTCGGTAACCCGCTCTGGGAGATGGAGAATGAATTGAACGGCAACCTACTCACTCCGGTGAACTGGAAGGGCGACGGCACCGACCTGATCCTCCTGAATGCAGACATGGAACACGGGGGGCTGATCAACGGGGAAGGTGTGCAGGCGGTACGTTTCCCGGATGACGGGCATCCGGTACTGTGCTGCGAAGCCATTGACCTGTGCCACGACGCCCGGGACGAAATTGTGGTATGGGATTACAAACGGATGTTCATTTACACCCAGGCGGATGCGCCGCTGGCGGAGGTATATGCTCCAGTGAAATACCCCCACCACAACGCATCCAACTACCGGGGCGAATATTCCTTCCCGGACGAGTCTTATCTTACTTTCCGGGAGGACCCGGAGGAAGCTCTCTAGTCCCAACCTGCAGCTGGGCTTCAACAGCAGCACTTGAAGGAGGCAGCTCCATTCCCTGCTCCCAGAGCAGAATGGGGTTGTCTTTTTTCGCCCCATAATAAATCGCTTTAACCTTGGGGGCGGAGCTTGAACGGTTGGCGTTAAATTGTTCAAGATTAATGGCGGTATATCCATTCGCCAGGCCACGCTCCGCGTCTGCTTTGGATTTGATCACCGGCCGTTTGGGAGTCATGTACAGGATTCCGTCATCTCCCATTCTGCCGGATATCTGATTCACCCGGTATCCGTCTGTCAATTTTACATGATAGGCAATTCTCCCGTCCTTCATCAGGCTTACATCTGTAATCTTTATGACACTGGAAGGAACCTCCGTACTGTTCCAACGGAATAAACCGTAATATCCCGTAATAATAACGGTGCATATGGCAGTGGCCACAAGCAGGCCTTTGGCAAAGGAGGCGGCCTTGGAGCGTTTCCAGTATCCCTTGAAGCTTACCAGCGCGGCGCTTTCCTGTTTGTTTTCCCTGAAGACCTCAAAAGGCAGGCTGCTGTTTTGCCGGAGCTTCTGCAGAGCGGCCTTACAGTGTTCGCAATCAGCCAAGTGGGCTTCAATGGATGCTCTGGTCTCCGGACTGCATACTTCATCATGGTATAGCGGCAGCAAATCCTGGACAATCTCACATGACAGCTTACTCATTGGTTTTCCTCCCTTATCAGGTCTTGGATCATATTCCGTGCGCGGTGGAAGGTGACTCTGGCCCAGCTTTCCGTTTTGCTGAAAACCTCCCCGATGTGCAGAAACGACAGTTCCCCGAAAACTCTCAGGGTAAAGACCTCTTTATAGGGCTCCTTCAAACTGTGCAGCAGTTTATGAATCCGCAAGGCTTCCGTTTTGTCGATCAAGCCTTGCTCAATGGACAAGCTGCCGCCCCCCATTTTTTCGGAAATCTTCTCAGGAGGATCACTTAGGTGGAGGCGCTTTTGTTTGTCCATATGCTTGAAGTACGTATTTTTTGCGATTTGGCACAGCCAAACGCTGATTTTGCATTGACCCTTAAACTGGTCTATGCTTTTTACTGCTTTCACAAAGGTTTCCTGTGTGATCTCCTCCGCAAGCTGCCGGTCTCTGCATAGGGATAACGCAAACAGATACACATCCTGAAAATATTGCTCATAAATCTGCTCTACATCGGCCACATGTTCACCACCTTATGGATAAGACCCGGTTGCGGGAGTTTCGTTACAAAACAGAAGTATTTTACATGAAACTTAACGTTATACGATGGTTTATAGTAAACTTGAGAGAGCCTGATCGTTGGCCAAAGGCGATACAATACATTTTATATTGGAGGAGAATCGTATATGGGGAAGCTTGTCTTGTTCATGCATGTGTCATTGGACGGGTATGCGTCGGATTCAAACGGTGGACTGGATTGGATTCCGTATAACGAGGAACTCGAAGCATACGCAGAAGAGGTTGTAGCCGAAGTCGGCTCCCCCGTTTACGGACGCACAACATACCGGATGATGGAGGGTTATTGGCCCTCGGTGCTGAACGAACCGAATGCATCAAAGCATGATTTGGAGCATGCCCAATGGCTGCAGGATGTCAAGAAGATCGTCATCTCAGGTACAATGGACAAGACGGAATGGAACAATACTATGCTGATCAAGGACAATATTGCGGAGCAGATGAAGTCGCTTAAGGAGCAGTCCGGCAAAAATCTGGTGATCTTCGGCAGTCCGGGAGCGGCGAAAGCACTGCTGGAGCTGGGTTTGATTGACGAATTCTGGCTTACCATCTGTCCGGTGGTCCTGGGCGGCGGAAAAACCGTATTCGAAGGCTGTGAGAAAATTAAGCTTAAGCTGCTGTCGAGCCGAACATTCAAGTCGGGTGTTATCGCCACCCGCTATGAATTGGAGCAACTCAGCGAAAATTGATATTGACAAAATAGTGTTTTTATGCTATAATTTACATATTATAGCTTTCGGTTTATAATAAGATTCTCCTGGCCAGGGGGAATCTTATTTGTTTATGGAGGCGGATGTATGCCGCAAAAAGAGTCCGGATTAACTGCCCTTATCGCCGCTTTTGGGCGGGCGTATCACAGTCAGTATGATTCTCCGAAGATCTTCGATGACTTCCTTGCCAAGGAGCTGATCTCCCCGGAGGAGTTCGCCCAGATCAGCGGTCACATGGTTCAGGGTTTTTCCTTTTTCTGCAAGGAAACAGATCAGTCGGTTCATGATACCCCGGAGCAAAAATTACAATGGATCACCCAGGTTCACCTCTCCCCCACTCCTCTGGCGCGTGCTGCCTATTGTGAGGGCGTTCTGCTTCATGAGCTCGTGTTGGGTGTTAACCAGTATGTTATTCTAGGCGCGGGACTGGATACCTTCTCCTTCCGGCATCCGGAGCTGAAGGATAGCTTGGACATTTTCGAGTTGGACCTTCCAACCGCACAGGATTTCAAGAAACAAAGGCTGTCCCGCGCAGAGCTCACCGCTCCTGCCAATCGGCATTGGGTTCCTGCTGATTTTACCGGTGCTGCTTTCTATCCGGCGCTGCTGGCGGAAGGGTTTAACCCTAGCCGTCAAACCTTTTTCAGTCTGTTGGGCGTATCCTATTATCTAACGAAGGCGGATATGAAGGGGCTGCTCCAGCAATTGTTCGCCGACGCTCCGGCAGGCAGCTCCATTGTTTTCGATTATGCGGATGAAGCCCTCTTCGACACAAAAGGCAAATCCAACCGGGTAGAGAACATGGTTCATATGGCGGCTACTGCCGGCGAGCCGATGAAGGCTTGTTATGCCTATGAGGAATTGGAGAAGCTGCTGGAGGAGGCGGGGCTGCATATTTACGAGCATCTGTCCCCTGCTGCCATCCAGGAGCGATACTTCGCCAACCGGACGGACGAGCTGTCCGCCTTCGAAACCATCCACTATATCCATGCGGTGAAACGCTAAAACTCCCCCAGAAGTGACGAGATGATTCCCCGGGTACAGGGAAAACCCTCTTTTCTTTTTTTCCTGGTTATGGTAATGTTGTAGGAACATTAGTTCTTACGGGATGCGAAGGAGAGTCCGGACATGCCTTATTGTCAAACACCTCAAGCGGAAATGTATTATGAGGAAATTGGAGAAGGACGCCCCATTATGCTGATACACGGCTACGGCGTGGACCATCAGATCATGAAGGGCTGCATGGAGCCTGTGTTCTTACAACGGAGCGGGTGGCGGAGAATCTATCTGGATCTGCCGGGTATGGGTTTAACCCGCAATTATAATACAATCACCGATTCCGACGGCATGCTTGATGCGGTACTGGCGACGGTGGACCAACTGCTGCCGGGGGAACGCTACTGCGTAGCCGGACAATCCTATGGCGGTTACATCGCCAGAGGTATGGTCCAGAAACGTCCGGATCAAATAGACGGAGTTGCACTGATTTGCCCGATGATCGTCCCTCAATTTGCCGAGCGGGATTTTCCTAAGCACCAGGTGCTGCGCCAGGATGAGGCCTTTGTCCGGGCACAAGGTGGAAAAGATTTCGATGAATACTGCCAGATGGGAGCTGTGCTGAATGCTTACACGTGGCAGCGGTATATGGAGGATATTGTACCGGGATGCCGGTTGAGTGACGGAGCGTTTCTTGAACGGGTGAAAACCCGCTACGGTTATACGTTCCCGCTGGAGACATCCCCCTTCAATAAGCCGGGACTGCTCCTGACCGGCCGCCAGGACACCTCTACAGGTTACCGGGATGCCTGGCCTGTATTAGAGCAGTATCCGCGGACGACCTTCGCAGCCTTGGATACAGCCGGCCATAATCTGCAGGTTGAACAGCCGGTGCTGTTCAATGCCTTGATCCAGGAATGGCTGGATCGGGTGGAGTTGGATTGATCCGTGACCGATGAATTCCCGGATCGGCTTTCGTCTAAATAAACGAAGTGATCAATGAAAACAAACTAATTGACGACGAGGTGTTTAAAAATGGCATTAATGTCCACATTCACGAGCATCAATCTGCCTGTAACCAACGTAGAACAATCCAAGGCGTTCTTCACCGGACTCGGATTCGAGCTCAACCCGCAATTCCCCGACAACGAGAATTCGGCAGCCATCGTAATCGGTGACAACCTGCAGGTCATGCTGATCAATCAAGCATTCTTTAATACGCTTACGGAGAAGGAATCCGTCGATACGAGCAAGTATGCACAGATGACGATCGCATTGGCCTTCGAGAGCCGGGAAAAGGTCGATGAAATCGTGAATACCGCGGTCTCCTTGGGCGGGAAATTGCACGCTGAACCGGAAGACTATGGATCCATGTATCATTGGGGCTTCGTGGACTTGGACGGCCATCTGTGGGCCATTAACTTCATGAACATGGATGCGGCACAAGATTAAGGATAAACAAAGAATACTATATGGAAATTAACAGAGCCGCGTGGATGCGGCTCTTGTTCTGTCACCTTGGATTTTATTTTGACTCTTACTTCTACCGAAATGACATGTCAAAAGGGGATGCATGGCCATCGTAAGAAAATCTATACTTATCTTTAGTGTGGCATTGTTTATCGTAGGGTGTTCACAAACAAATGAACCGCAGGTAAGTACCAACAATCAAACCGGTTCTTGGAATATTACATTTATTGATAGTCTTACCGGCCAGGAAGTTCCTGAAGGAAAAATCATTATTAACGAAACAAAGCAAGCTTTTGAAATCCGGGAAGGGTCACACAGTGTTTCTTTACCTGACATAGCTTCTCTGCATTCCAACGGAGAATTTCAAATGGGTTATACCGTCCTTTCATATGCAAAAGGGTATCTCCCCCGCATCGACCATAATCTGCTTATCAACAGCAACGACACTGTCGCCCTTCAGTTGGAATTGCAACGAATAGGAGGGAATGAAGCTTTTACAGAATTCTTTCATCCCAGTTCCATGAATGCTGCCACGGATTTTATTAACCATTACCTTGGAAGCATACCCTATGAATAAAATTCAAAAAAGACAGCCACGCCCCCAACCGGAGCCGTGACTATCTTTTTCTTCCATCCTGCCGTTTTTACCTGAACTGATTGGCGTCAATGGCCTTTTGCTTTTCATTCAGGATTTCCTGGTAACCTGCATCCAGGAACTTCTTCTTGGCGTCCGCATATTGCTTGTCGAACTGGTCCGCCGGGGACATGACAATCTTCAGATAGAGCTCCTGGAAGAGGGCGTTCAGGTCGGCCTTGTGCTCACTGACCTTTTTCAGCACCACAGTGAACAATGGGTCGGGGATACGGTATTGCTCGCCGTCCTTCCAGTTTTTCAGCAGCTGGTCGGTTAAACCCTCCTGACCTGCCACCGTCCAGTTGATCCGGTTTGCCTTGTCCGTCAGCTCCGGAGTGGAGAATTCGGCAATTTCGGTAACCAAAGCCCAATAGTCCTTGTTGTTGTTATTGGACAGCTTGGATTCACCCTTAAAATCGGGGGTTTTCTTCGGCAGACCGTTGGCGTCCAGCGTATAGTTTTGGCCTTCCACCCCATTCTGCAGGAAGAACAAATTCTTGGGCTGGCTCAGCCATTCCAGGTACAGCCAAACTGCCACCCGCTCCTGCTCGGAGGACTTGTGGTTAATGCCCATGATCAGGCCAAAGGGCCAATCCGCACGGCCCGGTGCCTTGCCTCCCTTCGGGATTCCCGCTTCCGGCGGAACAACAGCGAAGGTTGCTCCCGGATTATTCTTTAGTGTGGCATTGAAAACATCGGAATTGCTAGTGAGATAAAGCCCGTAGGTCCCGGTTTTGCCTGCAACAAACTCCGCCTTCAGCTTGTTGTCATCATCCCGCAGGTAAAATTCCTTGTCAATAAGCCCGTTGGTATATTGATAGTTCAGGTTCTTCAGCCACGCTTCCGTTGCCGGAGAGGTGAAGTCAGCTACTGCCAGGTCTGAATACAGGGCGTGCTTCTTGGCGTCTACGGGCCACTCGCGGAATGCAAAGCTGTAGTTGAAATTGTTCCGCGTCAAACCTGCTCCACCAACACCCAGCCCGGCCTGCTTCCATTTGGCCAGCATCTCATTGTATTTCTCCAGAGAGGTAAGATCCTCTACCTTCATACCGACCTTCTCCACCCAATCCTTGCGGATAATGCCTACCCAGTTGCTGTAGTTGGGGCGCTTGGCGAACACGAACATATTTTTCTTATCTACATTGCCGTACTGCTCGATGGTTTTGCTCATGCTTTTCCAATAGGTCGGGGCATACTTCTGAATTTCGTCCAGCTTAAGGGGCTGCAGGACTTCTTCTCCGTAATAGGTCAACGCTTGAGGCATATCATAGTGGAAAATAATATCCGGCGCCTTGGCGGCAGAGAGCAGCTGTTCGAAATCCCGGACCTCATTGGTTCTGGATATCGGCACAAAATTCACTTTCACATTATGCTTCTCCCCGAATTCCTTCTGGACCCAACGGGTGTAATAGTTGTCCGCTACATTCCAGCCCTCGAATGCCCGGTCATATACCGGGATATCCAGGGTAACCGTCTGAGCAAACTTGTTGTTTGCATCCAAAATCCCTGTGCTGGCAGGTGCGCTTGCGCCGGGACTGGCAGTGCTTGCTGCTGCGGAGGGTGATGCTGCACTTCCGTTGTCCTTCTCATTACAGCCGGCCAATAAGCCCGCACTGACCGCTCCTGCCAGCAGTACGGGTACCCATTTCATTTTGCTCATTGAATCTCCCCCATAATCAATTGTTTGTATGGACCTGGGTGGCAAGGTTATTCCTTGACCGCCCCTAGCATGGACCCTTTCACAAAATACTTCTGGATAAACGGATATACACACACAATCGGCAGTGTGGCAAATACCACAACCGAAGCCTTCAACACCTCGGGATTGCTGAGCTGTACATTCACCGCCTCCAGCTGGAAGCTTTCTGAGGCCTGGATGACCAGATAATACAGCTTGAGCTGCAGCGGACGCAAGTCGGTATTATGCTTAATGTAGAACAGGGCATCCCCATACGCATTCCAGCGCCACACCGCATAATACAGAGACAAGGTGGCCAATATGGGCTTGCACAAGGGAAGAACAATATTGAACAGAATCCGGAAATGACCGGCTCCGTCAATCCGGGCAGATTCCTCCAAGCTGGCGGGGATGCTGCTCATAATGGAGCTTTTCATAATCAGAAGATTAAACGCGCTGAAGGACACCGGCAATATCAGGGACCAAATGGTATCCAGCATGCCCAGATTGTTCATCAGCATGTAGTCGGGAATAATTCCCCCGTGGAAGTACATGGTGAAGATAAAAAGGAAGGTAAACACGGTCCTGCCCTTCAGCTGTCTCCGGGATAAGGGATATGCCGCACATATGGTGATGATCATCCCAATTACGGTATATACGACCGTCACCAGCACCGAAATATAAAGCGACCGGAGGATACTGGCATCGGCGAATATCTTCTCGTAGGCTCCCAAGGTGAAGCCGGCAGGCCACAGATATACTTTGTTAGCGATTACATAAGCATCTTCACTAAGCGATTTGGCTACAACATGCAGAAATGGCAGCGTGCACACCAGAGAAGCGAGAATCAGCACCAGGTGGATCAGCACATCCCAAATGTCGAAGCGGTGTCTGCGTTTTACGGCGAAGATGCCGGCAGATGGTTTCATGGTACGCCTCCTTGCTAAATCAATCCGTCCTCACCCAGCTTCTTCGCAATCCGGTCTGCCGTCAGAACGAGGATCAGGCCAATGACGGATTGAAATAACCCCAATGCCGTAGCGCGGCTGAAATTGCCGCTTTCAATCCCCCAACGGTACACCAATACCGGAATGGTTGTGGTGAATTCGGTCGTTGCCTTGTTCTGCAGCCCCATAATCCGTTCGAAGGAGCCTCCCATTACACCTCCCATGCTGAGAATGAGCAAGGTCACAATGGTCATCCGAATAGAGGGAAGCGTCACATTCCACATTTTGCGGAACCGCCCTGCTCCATCCACGATGGCGGCCTCATACAACTCCGGATTAATGGCGCTCATGGCGGCGAGGTACAGAATCGTGCCCCAGCCCATGCTTTGCCACACCCCAATCGCCAAGTAGCTGATCAGCCAGTTCATATCCTCCTGTAAAAACGGGATTCGTGTGCCTCCCAGCAGTTCAATCACATTGTTTACCATACCGCTGCCTTCGCTTAGCAGCTGGTATGCGATCGCCCCGATAATAACCCAGGACAAGAAGTGCGGCAGATAAAGCAGGGTTTGATTGATCCGTTTGAAAATCAAATTCTTGACCTCATTAATGAGAAGCGCCAGTATGATGGGCATAGTGAAGCTGAAGATCAGGTCCAAGATATTCAAAAGCAGCGTATTCCGGACCGCTCTTCCAAAATCCGGCTTGGCGAAGATATCTTTAAACACCTGGAGGCCAACCCAGTCGCTCCCCCAAAAGCCTCTTGCCACCTTATAGTCCTTAAAGGCAATGGTTAGCCCAAACATGGAGGCGTACTTAAATACAAGAACCATCATCAAAGGAAGCAGCAGCAGAACATACAGCTCCCAATCCCGGCGGAGATAATGGAATACTCCGTATTTTCGTCTTCTGGATAAAGATAAAGCGGTTTCATTATTGGGATGAGAAGCAGCCGTTCCTTTCACAGTTTCACCTCCTTCCGGGATAGCCCCATCATAACGTCCCCTGGGCTTTTCCGTAAATCATGAGGTTTGATTATACCCGTCATTTTTGATAACGCTATCATAAACTGCTTCTCCATTCACCCCTCCATGATCAAAAATGACGGGTAGGAGCAAAAGTAAGCTGTCTGCCCCAGCTTTTGCACCGGAGCAGACAGCTTATAAGATACGGGTATGTCAGTCCTTCCTCACATTTCTAGCGGACGGGATTTCCCCGCTTTATAGCTGCTGGGAGGCATTCCCTCAAATTTGCGAAAGAACCGGTTGAAGCTTTGGGTATTCATGTATCCAACCTCCAGCGCAATCTGCGAAATACACAGATTGGATTCAAGCAGCAGCCTCTTAGCGTGCTCGATCCGCAATTGGTTCAAATAATCGATCAAGCTCATACCTGTCATCTCGAAGGCAATCTTGCGCATATAGGAATAGCTGATACCGATTTCCTTGGCCATATCCTCGAACACAATATCCTCCCGGTAATGCTCATTCAAATATTGGATCATCCGCTCGCCGTAATTGGCGGCTTCCCCCGGCGTACGGTTCAGCTGCTGCACAATGTCGCTGTAGAACCGGTGCAGATATTTATCCAGTTCATCCAGCGTATCAATAGAAGCGAGGGCTGCATACACATTGCCCCGTCCCACAAAAATCCGGGCGGTATTCACGTAATTTTCCCGCAGATGCTTGATGGTCACCCCTGTCAGCTGATGATAAATAAACAGGATATTGTCGTAGGAAATATAATCCGCAGAACGGATTTCGGTGCTGATCACGTCCAATTCCTTAATGATATTGTCCAACTGCCCGTTATCCAGGAAATTCAGAATCCGGCGTTCACTGTTAGCGGGATAAATATAGCGTTTTTCGAAGCCTTCCTGCTCCCTCCAGTAGTGAATGCCACCGCTTCCCGCTATCATCCTGTGCTTGATGCCCTCCATGGCCTCAATGAAGCAATCCGCCACCCGGTCGCTGGATTGCGTCTGGCTGCTCACCCCGATCGTTACCGACTGGCACAGAATCCTGCCTGCTTGGTCCCGGATCTCCATCAGGGCAGCGTCAAGCCCGGTGCTTTCGCTTTCATACTCCTGCCGGGAGTAGTTAACCACAATGGCGAAGCAGCCGTTCCCCTGATATACACAACGGCTATGCACCTCCGGCGGGAACAGGGCTTCACAAAAAGCAATCAACTCCTGGCGGTGATTATGCCGCTGCTCCGGCTCATTCCCGTTTACATACACTCGGTATCCGTCAATGGATATAACCGCCACCAGGAAGTACCGGGAGGGAAACATCACCGCCGCCTGCGGCGTCAATTCCCCTCGGAGCAGATTATGCACGGCCAGGCTGCGGGCATCCTTTTCCCGTACGTTTAGCAGACCATGAAGCGCTGCCTCCTCCTCCTGCATCCGCTGGAATGCCGCGTTCAGATAAGCCAGCTCATTCCGGGCTTTTACCCCCGGGTGACCCCGCTTGCGCAAGGTCCGAACCAGCTCCCGCGCGGGTTTGGACAGCCAGGTGGCGAAGAAAACCGTAAACACCGTACCTGCAAAAATAATAATCACCGTTAACAGAATGATATTCCTCTGCATGGAATGGGTGGTGCTCAGCAGCTCATTAACGGAGGTAATGTTCACATACATCCAGCCGTAACGCTCAGACCGCGACCAGGTGTACAGCTGCCGGTCATTGTTTTCCTGCCGGAACGCATAACCCTCCATCCGGTTCTTCGCCATTAGTCCGGCGATATAGGAATCATCCGTTCCGTTGGTCAATAGCAGGCTTTTGTCCTGGCTGGAGACGATAGTCCCATTGCCGTTCATGAACATATAGCGGTGGTCGCCCCCATTGGAGGCGCGCATATCGTGCTCCATTTGCGTTTCCCGCACATTCACTACAATTGTGCCGCGGGTTGTCGTGGACAGCCGGTTAAGAGGCAGAACATAAGACACCACGTGAACGCCGGATTCCAGCTTGCGGGGGTACCAGATCCCCATAATACCGCTGCGTTCCATCAACGCCTCCTTCATCCACTCCATATCCTCATACCGCTCCAGGGTGGTAATACCCTTGTCGGTAGAGACCACATAATCCGAATCGCTCAGGTGAAAAAAGGAGGAGTAGATCCCGTCTCCAATCTGGTTCATGTTCCGCAGATCATTCTGGACCGATAAGGCGTTCACCACATTTTCGTAGCTGGAGTTCATCTCATCGAAGGTCTCGTAGGACCGGATTTTGTCAAAAATCTGCGTTGCAGCCAGCCGGATCGTATTCTCCGCCATAATGTCCAAGGTATTCTCGTTCAGATTGCGGCTAGCGATTAAACCGGCCAGGGCTGATTCCGCAATGGCATGCTCCGAGTTCTCCAGAATCTGCGCGCCGCTGTACCAGGTCAGGGTCGCGGTGGGAATCGCCATTACGCAGAACAGAATCAACGCCAATTGAAGCATCATGGGAAACCGCTTCATAAAGCCCCTCCTATAATCTACACACCCAAATGTTAGCGCTTGCAGGTTGCTGCATCTATATAATTCGCTTTCCTGGGGCAGAGTCCTTTTTGGTGGATGTAAAAAATAGAGGCTCCGTTCATCCGGCATGATGCCAGTGACTAAGTATGATAGAATCGAAATAAAACTGACTTTGGGAGGGAATCCATGGAATTTTACAGATTCGGCCAAGAGACTGGCAAGCAAATTTCAAAATTTAACTCGGATTTTATCATGTCCCGCATTATCCAAACCGAACATGCTGCTCATATTGGATGTATGCATCTGGAAGCGGGTGGTCTGATTGGTTATCACCAGGCGGTGACGCCTCAGTTACTCTTGATTCTAGTTGGGGAGGGCACGGTCAGAGGGGATAAGGACGAGTATGTGAACGTGCAAGCCGGTGATGCTGTCTTCTGGAACAAGCAGGAGTGGCATGAAACCAAAACGGCAACAGGATTAACGGCCATCGTCATCGAAAGTGAGGAATTACGTCCTTCGTTGTATATGAGTGTAAAGGTGACCGTAAATGCACCGGAATGAGCCTCCCGGCGATAAAAACATTATTGGAAGCAAAGTTGTAGCCACTCGAAAAGCCAAGCGGGTGAAGCAAAAGGACTTTCTTGCCCGATTGCAAACCTTTGGCCTGGACATCAGCCCCACCAGCCTCTCCCGTTTGGAAGGGCAATACCGGCTGGTCCAGGACTACGAGCTCGTTGCCATCGCCAAGGCATTGGAGGTTTCTGTGCAAGAACTGCTAGGGGAGCAACAGAGCTGACCCCTTATTCTCCACCTCCCCATACGCCGAACGAATAGCTCAAATGCAAAAGTGCATCTATTTTTGGCCTACCGTGGCTTTAGGTGGCCCTATCCTGCAAAACTGCAGTTATTTTCTACCAGTAAGCGCTACCGCGGCATTTGCAGCGTTAATAGATGCACTTTTGCAGGATGGGATCCCCCTCTCCCTCCACACCTTAAAAATAAATGCATTTTTGCATTTTACGTCTGTGTTTCACCCGGCATCCCCCACCCTTAAGGTCCCTTCACAACAATGCTTACACTCCCTTTGGCTTTTTTACCTGTTACCGAGCATGTATAGGTGCCGCTTTCGGCAATTTTTACTTGAAACGAACCTGTAGGAATATCTGACCCTTGATATACCGGTTCATCCCTGTCTTTTTGTAAGACAATATCCAGCTTGCCTGCAGTGCTGACGATCTCGAAGCTCACCGAATCCCCTTGCTTCACCTCCAGCAATTGAACATCCGTTGTGTTCAATACCTTGTACTCCATCCTTAACTGATGCGCATCTCCTATCCGGCTCCCATCAAAATCCGATGAGGAACAGGCTGTCAAGATAAGTACAAAAAGCAATACCGACACCACGATTTTCCTTTTGGCCATCGTTTACCCTTCTTTCCATTCTCTTTTTCGGTTACAGCAATTCTACCACATCCTCTAAATCCCAAGTTCTTTAATTGACACAAATAAAATGTACTGTACACATTTTATCCGTCCACTCTCTCTACTACAATAAAAGCATCATCTCGCCAGTAGGGGGCTATTATTATGATTCGTGTTGCAATTATCGGAACCGGGAATATTTCGGCCGCCCATATTAATGCATATCTTGCATTTCCGGAGCGCTGCAAAATTGTGGCTTTGGTAGACATTTATCCGGAGAAGGCCCAGGCCAAAAAAGAACAGTTTGGTCTGGACGCCGACGTATATGATTCCCATAAGCTGTTGCTGGGATCAGAGGACATTGATTTGGTCAGCATCTGTACCCCGCCCTTCAGCCATGCAGAAATTGCTGTGGACTTCCTGAACGACAGCAGACATGTCATCGTGGAAAAACCCATGGCTGCTTCGTTGGAGGAATGTGACCGCATGAATGCCGCTGCCGCAAAAAGAGGAACGGTGTTTTCTGTCATCGCCCAAAACCGTTTCCTCAATCCCATTATGAATCTGAAGCATGTATTGGACAGCGGCAAAATCGGCCGGGTGCTTCACGCACAGGTAGATTCCTTCTGGTGGCGGGGGCATTGCTATTACGATCTGTGGTGGCGGGGGCTGTGGTCCAAGGAAGGGGGCGGCTGCACCCTGAACCATGCCGTGCATCATATTGATATGCTAGGCTGGATGATGGGTTTGCCCAACAAGGTATCCGCCCTGTTAAGCAATGCCGCACATGACAACGCGGAGATCGAGGATATTTCCATAGCGGCGCTGCAGTATGAGAAAGGTGCAGTTGCCCAAGTGACCAGCTCTGTCATTCATCATGGTGAGGAACAACAGCTCATCTTCCAGGGTGAAAATGCGCGGATTTCTGCTCCGTGGAAGGTGCATGCCTCCACCTCTCTCGAGAATGGGTTCCCCAAGAAGAATGAGGAATTGGAGCAGGAGCTTAACGACCTCTACAGCACACTTCCGCAGCTCACCCATCAGGCACATGAAGGCCAAATTGAGAATGTGCTTACAGCCATCGAAACGGGCGGCGCTCCTTTTATTACCGGAGAAAGCGGCCGTATGACCATCGAGCTTATTACGGCGATTTACAAAGCGGGTTTTCAGCAAAAGACGGTTGAGCTTCCCATTACCAAGAGCGATCCCTACTATACTGTTCAAGGGATTATGGAGAATGCACCACACTTCTACGAGAAGACCAACTCGGTGATCAATCTGGGCAGCAGCCAGGAGATTACGCTAGGCGGCAGCTACAGCAGCAAATAACGCAGTAGGACGCACTCTTATTACAGAATGCGTCCTTCTTTTATCCTATTTATGTTGAACCTCATGCTGAGATATTTTATAGACATCTGCGTTGTTCCGGTACATCTTGGGGCTAACCCCCATCAGACGTTTAAAGGTGCTGCTGAAATAATAAATATCCTTAAAGCCGGTTTTCTCCGCTACTTCTCCCACATTATATTCTCCGGATTCCAGCAGGGAAGCCGCTTTGTTGATGCGGACCTGATTAATAAAGTCCGAGATGGTGCGTTTCTCCAGCTTTTTGAATAGGGCTCCGCAATAAACGGGATTGATATTGGCCGCAGCCGCCAGAGACTTGACGGTCAATTCTTCATGGTAATGCTCGATGATATGCCGCTTGATCAGCCCTACGTGGACATTGGCCTCTTCCTTCCCTTTTTCAAACAGAAGCTTGTGCAGTATGAGGCTAAAGAGGGCGTGGCATTTCATCAGGTAACCATCTTTTCTCTGCAGCCACTCATAATTCATTTCATTATATAACCCCTGAAACTCCATGATGTCCTTCCACTGGGTTACTGGAGGCAGATCCAGCTTTTCCCCCTCCGGCAGCACAAAATCGATGGCTACACAAACCATACCCGGGGTAGTGGCAGTGCGGACGCTTTGCGGCCGGATACACAGAATGTCACCCTGCTGCAGTTGGCAAGGGATGCCGTCGATAATATAATCCGCACTCCCCTCCAAAACAAAAACCAGGTCGTAGCAGTGAATTTTGTGATTCACGATCCTCCAGTTGGAGTCACATTCCTTCTTGACGAAATAGATAATCTGCGGGTGGAAGATGTCGTTCATGGCAAGCACTCCTCTACAAATCGATGACCTGCCCTGTTTTCAAGCTGCTGATCTGGTTTCCCAAAGCTTTCCGTAATAACTCGAATGCTTTTGGCCCTGTACAATGACAGGTATATATTTCAACATTTTTGCTGTGCAATTTGGCTCCCAATTCGTTAATAAAACGGGTGCCCTCCGTTTTTTTGCTAATCGGATTGTAGAGATGCAGGCCGCCAACGACACAGTCGATTTTTAACCCCGCTTTCTCTTCGCATTCCTGGAGAATATTTACGATTCCCGTGTGGGAGCATCCCGAAATTAATATCGTTTTTCCCTTCTCCTGCAGCAGGAGATGCTGCTCATGCTGAAAGCCATCTAATGCGTATGTATGTTTATCCTTCACCAGCAGGCTCCGGTTGCCATTAGGAGTTAATTCCCCTCCAGTAATATTTGATACCAGTGTTAACTCTTCATCGATAGGATGAAGATCCTCGGTAAATACCATCCGGTTATGAGCCCTCAGTTCCGGCTCTAACCCAACATATACCTTCAGATACTTGAAAAGGGACGCGTAATATGCATCGAACGCCTGGCGGCGTATATAGATTTTGGCTTTGTCGTTATGCGCCAAGAAGGCCTTTAATCCGCCACCGTGGTCCTTATGACCATGCGAGATAATGACCAGATCCACAGCCTTGATATCAATGTGAAGCCTCTCTGCATTGTGGAGAAAGGTATCGTCCGGACCTACATCAAATAGAATGTTATGCTTGGCAGTTTGTATATGAAGGCATAAGCCATGTTTATGAATGTATTCCTTGGAAATGGACGAATTCTCCACTAATGCCGTGATGATCACGTGATTTCCTCCTTTTTTGAGACCAAATCTCCCAAGAACCTCTGTTAAATAAAGGGTTTTCTACGTAAACCGAGAAATAGATGGAGACCCTATCCAGTATACTAAAGGAGAATAAGAATGAGAAGCATCTATGTGTTTCTGGTTGCCGTAATCCTGTTTGGGCTCGTTCCGGTTCAGGTGTTGGCGGAGGATCAGCCCATTCATGTGATTCTGAACGGAAAAGAAGTGGTTTTCCCGGCACCGCCGCGGATTGAAAACGGTACCACTCTTGTGCCGTTCCGGGCTCTTTTTGAAGCGGTTGAGATGGAGGTTTTATGGGATGGGGAGACCCAGACCATTACAGCGGAAGGCAATCAAGAGAAGCTTCAACTGCGTATCGGGGATGACAATGCCACTAATAACGGACAGACCGTTGAATTGGAAATTTCACCTCAGCTCATCGAAGGGATAGCGTATGTGCCTCTCCGCTTTGTCGGGGAAGCCCTGGATTATCTGGTGGATTTCCAGCAAAGTGAAGGGTCCGCTTCTATCCATCTCAGAACCTCCGCTTTGCGGCTTCCGTTAAGCAGGGACCCATACTCGCTGGACCCAGCTGTATCCAATGATAACATTTCGTACGAACCTCTTATCGGACTCTTCGAAGGCTTGGTACGCAGCACTGAGAATGGCGGCATTGTACCTGCAGCAGCATCTTCTTGGGAGATATCGGAGGACAAAAAAAGCTACACATTCCACATCCGTTCCGACGCAGTTTGGTCAAACGGAGATCCGTTAACCGCCCAGGATTTTGCAGCCTCCTGGAAACGGGTCGCCGATTTGAACGCATCGTTAGGCGCCGATTTCTTAAGTCATATTGACCAGGTTAACTGAAGCACAAAGACTCCTAAAGGAAGGATTGAAGGAAGAAGGTGTAACCACACTTTCACCAATTACGATCACAGTCAATGAAGGTGTGCATTACATAATTGCAGCTAATATAGCGAAGATGTGGAAGGAAAACCTGGGAATCGAGTCCCGAATCCTTATTGTGAAATCCGAGGCTTGGCTTAACAGCCAAAAAACATTAAAGTATCAAATTATCCGTGCAGGATATTCCGCTGATTATAATGACCCAACCGCTTTCTTGGACATGTGGGGTTCTGGGAGCAGCCTAAACTATTCAGGATTTAAGGATGAATCCTACGATCAAATGCTTCATAAGGCAAACGTCACAACGGATACCCATGAAAGAATGCGCATTCTTGCCGAAGCAGAGAAGTACCTTATTGAAGAGCAGGCGGTCATTATGCCTGTCTATTATTATCCAAATGTATGGGTCCAAAAGAAAAGCATCCATAACATCAAGATGAATTATAATGGAACGATCGACTATACCAGAAGCTATTACAAACCCGTTATCCCATTGCTTTGAATGCTACAAAGAATAAAAAGAGACCCAGAATAGTGTAAAATACTCTTGCTCCGGTTCTGCCAAACATCTTCAAAAAAATACGCGCCTGCCTGTGGTTAAAGAACCAGTCCCAATTCAGAATGGACGCCACGATACTAAATAATCCTGCTCCAAAGCCAATTATGACCGCGAAAGTATTGTTCTCCATTGTATCCCCCTCTTATTAAAAATTAGAAAAAACAGGAATTACGTCGAATTATAGGGTAGATTATTCCTTTTTACAAGAAAAAGATTCGCTGACAACTATTTTAAAGGAGAATAGAGTAAAGATGAGAAGCATCTATGCATTGCTGGTTACGGTACTTCTGTGTGGGTTATTTCCGGTACAAGGACATGCCCAGGAAACTCCCATTCATGTGATTCTGAACGGAAAAGAAGTGGTTTTCCCGGCACCGCCGCGGATTGAAAACGGTACCACTCTTGTGCCTTTTCGGGCTCTTTTTGAAGCGGTTGAGATGGAGGTTTTATGGGATAACAATACGCAAACCATCACGGCTCAAGGCAATCAAAAGAAGCTTCACCTGCGTATTGGGGATGACAAAGCTACTAATAATGGACAGACCGTTGAGTTGGAGACTCCACCTCAGCTTATCGATGATGTTGCGTATGTACCTCTCCGCTTTGTAGGGGAAGCCTTGGATTATCTGGTGGATTACCAAAGGGGTAACGACTCGATTCGGATCAGTCTTAGAGTTTCCGCTTTGCGGTTTCCGTTAAGCGGAGATCCGGTTTCGCTGGATCCGGCTGTGTCGACTAACGTCAATTCCATGCAGCCACTCATCGGCCTGTTCGAGGGACTTGTGCGGACGGACGAAAAAGGCAACATCTTGCCTGCCACGGCATCATCTTGGGATATATCAGAGGACATGAAAACCTATCGCTTCAACATCCGCCCCGATGCCGTCTGGTCCAACGGTGATGCGGTAACCGCACAGGATTTTGCTGCCTCCTGGAAACGGGTCGTTGATTTAAATGCTTCGCTTGGTGTTGATTTTCTGTCTCACATTGACCAAGTAAACGCCTATCGCCAGGGAAAAGTAGGCTGGGAGGATACCGGAATCCGGGCAGAATCAGACAAGGTTTTGGAAATCCGTCTGGAGAACCCGATTCCCTACTTCTTGCAGCTTCTAGCTGATATTACATTAGTACCCGTCCATTCTACTGCGAGAAATCTGTCCCTGTGGAATGATGACCCTCTCCATTTTGTATCTAATGGACCGTTCATTCTTGAGAGTTGGGATCTTGGGAATTACATTGTATTACAGAAGAATCCCGCCTATCACAGCTCTAGCGAAATCTTTTTTCAGCAGGTTCACTTTATCATTACAGATTACATGGATCATAACCCAACATCCTTATATGTGAAGGGTGAGTTGGATTGGACAGGTGCTCCATTTACAGACTTGAATATTCCTGATTTAGGGCTGCTTTATCAAGATGAAACAAATGAGATGTACGTAAAATCTAAAGCGAATACATATTATTACTTATTTAACCTGACCCAGAAGCCCTTCAATAACGTAAAGGTGCGCAAGGCATTAACTATGGCAATTGATAACGAAACTATCGTCCAAGAATATTTCCAGATAAAAGTTCGTCCAGCTCATGGCATCGTTCCTCCTCTTATAAAAGGAGAAAAGTCTGATTACCGGGATGAATACCCCGATCCGTCTATTGAATTTAATGTTACAGAAGCCAAAAAGCTGTTAAAGGAAGGGCTTCAAGAAGAGGGATTATCCACCTTCCCGGCAGTTACAATCACAGTCAATGAAGGTATGCATTATTTGATTGCTGAGAAAATAGCGAAAATGTGGAAGAAAAATTTGGGGATACAACTCAAGTTGCATGTTGTTGATGCTGAAACTTGGCGTGCGAGCTTAAAAACATCAGACTACCAAGTCGCACGTACGGGATATTACGCTGATTATAACGATCCGACCACATTTTTGGATATGTGGAGCTCATGGAGCAGCAAAAACTACTCAGGGTTCGATGATGACTTTTATGATCAATTACTCCAGAAAGCAAATTCCGTAACAGATACTCATGAAAGAATGCGAATTCTCGCAGAAGCGGAAGCCTACCTAATTGAAGATCAAGCCGTTATTATGCCGCTATACTATACTCCAAACCTATGGGCTCAAAAGAAAGAAATTCAAAATATCAGTATGGGTTATAACGGATTGATCGATTATACCCGCAGCTATTACAAACCTTAAAAACGAAAAGGAGCCCGCCTTGCCGCGCGGCTCCTTTTTGTAATTATCCGCTTTATCCCTCACTCTTTACACTCACCGTCACTCTCCCCCCGCCGGAGGATGCATTTTCCAGCGTCAAGGATCCTCCGTGCTCCTGCGCGGCGGATTCAGCGATGTAGAGGCCCATCCCATGATGGCGGCCGGAGTTGCGGCTTTGGTCGCCCATGTAGAACTGGGTAGCGGCTTCGCGGAGGTCAACGGGTGAGAAGCCGTCTCCCGTATCCGTAACCGTGAAATAGACGGCTGAAGCGTCACCCCGTACATGAAGAGTCACACTCCCCTGGGGAGGCGTGTGTCTCACGGCATTGGCGATGATATTGACGATGCCCCGCTGGAGCAGCTCTTTATCCATTGCGATGGATTCAGGCAGGGGCTCCTCAGTTTGAACCTGGGCAGTGATGTTCTTCCCGCTGGACAAAGCCCGCAGCTGGTTCTCCAATTCCCCGAGGATTTCCATCAGTCGGACTTGCACTTTGCGCTGCCCCGCGGAGGATTGCAGGCTGGACAGGCCGATGACCTCCTGCACGAAGGCTTCGATGTCCTCCGCACTGCGCAGGATGTACCCGTTGTACTCCTGCTGGTCCCTATCCTGAACGGTCTCCTGCAGCAGCTCCGCATTGCCCCGGATGATGGTCAGCGGAGTCTTGATGTCATGCGCCAGCGCAGAAATCTGGTCGCGGCGGGAGCGCTCCAGCTCCCATTGCCGCTTCAGCGACAAGCGCAGAGCCTCCTTCATCTGCTCAACAGAAGCCAGCACCTCATCGATCTCGAAAATGCCGCTAGGCTGCACGGCAAACTCCAGGTTCTCGCGCCGGATATTCTCTGTAGCCTCCTGGAGACCGGCCATCTTCTGCGCCAGCTTGCGTCCGAAACGAGCGGCCAATACGGCGGCCAGCAGTAGAATACCAAAGATAAAGAGAAGAATACCCAGCAGCTGCGGATTGGGAAGATGGCCGCGCATCCAGGCTGAATGATATTGCGGCGCTAAGGTATACCGGAAGATCCAGATATCCTCTCCGCTTTGAATGGTGGTATAGAAATACCGCAGGATCCAAATCTTATCCCCGCCTCCCACGGTAGTGTATGAATCCGGGCTGCGAACCTTTTCCTGCTGGATCATCTCCCATGCCCGGCTGGTTTCCCGGTCGTTCAGATTGCCCAAGAGACGTTCGCCCTCAGGCGTGAACACCGCATAATCCGCCAGCTTCAGCGTGGGACCGGCGGGGAAGCTGACGCCTGCTGCCAGCTGATCCTTCACCGCCTCGATTTCCTTCTCGGCATAGTTGGCAGGCAGCACAACATTGAACGTAAACGCTGCTGTGAACAACCCCAGCAGCAGTCCCAGCAGCAGAATCGTACCGATGCTGAAGACCAGGAGATATTGCAGAAAAAAGGTCCTCAGGTGCATTTTCCGTCCTTTTGCTACTGCTTCCATTTGTAACCAATCCCCCAGACCGTCTCAATGGCTTCGATGCCTGCTTTGTTCAGCTTGGCGCGGATGTTCTTGATATGCTCCGTAATGGCGCTGCTGTCGCTCTCCCCGTCAAACCCAAAAACCGCTTCATAAATATGCTCCTTCGAAAAAACCTGTCCACGGCTCCTTGCGAGGAACTCGCAGATTTCGTATTCACTCTTGGTCAGCGGCAGCTTGTGGCCGTGAGCAAGCATCTCCTTGCCGGAGAGATTAAAATGGACATGCTCCAGGTAAAGCACATTCCTCCGCTCCCGGGTCTCCCTTCTGAGATGGGCGTTAATCCGTGCCCGCAGCGCACCGATCCCGAAGGGCTTCAACATATAATCGTCAGCGCCCAGTCCAAGGCCGTACATCAGATCACTCTCCAGCGTTTTTGCCGTCAAAAAAAGAATCGGGCAATCCACCGCTGTGCGGATTTCCCGACAGAGCGTAAACCCATCGATACCCGGCATCATCACATCGAGGAGAATCAGGTCATAGGAACCCAGATCCATCTGACGTACCTGAGCCGAATCGGGGATCGTCGTGACCAGATGGCGGTCCGCGGTCAGCGCACTTTTGATCAGCGCAAGGATGGCGGGTTCGTCGTCGACGGCGAGTATGTTAGCCATATGCACTCCCTCAGTTTCCAAGTTGTAAATTAATTATCTGCCGATCGTCCCTCCCACCGCTGGAACCAGAGGAGTGAAAGGGCGAGAGCAACTACCGTTGCAATGATACACACAAGGATTCCACTATCTGCCTGCGATACGGCAAGCGTAAGCTGGGTGCCACTAGCGTGAACAGTCCAAATCGAAACCAGACGGACTCCCCAGGCAAAAGGCACATACGGCCAGATCCCCTCACCCAATCCGGTCAGCAGCAGAGCAGCCACCAGACTCCCCACAATGCCAATTCCGATAGACGGACCCCGGCCAAACCGCAGGCCGACGAAGCTGAAGAACAGATAAAGAAACAGATTGCTTCCGAACAAAATACCTGCACTGCTCCAATAAAAAGCCATTCCCAAGCTGTTCTCCCCCAGCACCTCACGGAACCCGAGCCCGAACAGGATAACCGCCAGCAGGACGGCGCCAAGACTGTAGATCAGCAGCATCTGCAGCTTGCTCAAGTAAACCTTGATCCGCTGGGCGGGGAGTGCCAGCAGCCCCTGAAAATGACCGGCCAACGCCTCCTGCTCCGCCGTCATTGAACATACCAAGGCAGTTAGGGTAGGAAAAGCGCAGCCCAGCACCTGGAGGTACGCCTGCACTTTGTCGGTTGTGCTCCAAGGAGAGTAGGAGTAGTACGCCAGGAATAAAGCCCCCGCGATGAGTGGAGCCAGCAGATGGAGGAGCAGAAACGGCGTGCGCCGGGTTTTGAGCAGGTCTGCCCTCAAGAGTCCATATAATGATACCATGTTACTTCGCCTCCTGCTTGCGGAAGCGCCGCCCCGTCAGGAAGAACAGGATTCCGAACCAGGCAAGCGAAACGAGAACATCCAGCAGGACCGTGTCTGTGCTTCTCAGCGGACTGCCCTCCGGAACCGGAAGACCGTTCGGCAGAATATGGAGCACCGGGCACATGAGCCGGGGCGTAATCGTATAAGGCATGAAATTCCACAGCCCGCCGATGTTAAATGTGACCACTCCTATGATGGTGAGAGCCATATGGAGCAGCACTGCGGCAAACAGTCCGAAGCGTGCGGACAGGAACAGACAAAACGGGATTTGCCACAGGAAGGTAATAAAGATCAGCAGACTGCCATTTACACCGTCCATAAGCGGAATCGTAGGGTCATATAGCATACCGCCCAAGGAAATGCCGATGAAGAGCAGCAGCGTGCTCAGCAGGAGCCAGCCTGCAAGGGCTGCGATTTTTGCGGACCAGAGGGTCTGCGGCTTCAGCGGCAGTGCCAGCAAGGCGCGGTATTTCATCTTCGTTTCCTTCTGTATGGCCAGCGAGCAGGCCAGCGTCAGCGCACCGGGCAGCAGCATGGTGTACCACCAATTATACGCTCCGGTCTGAAAATACTGCCCTCCCATGAGAAGGCCGCAGAGCACCAATGTAAACAGGGGTGCAATCCAGACCAGCCATGGGATAAAGGTTCGCCGCCATTTCAGGCGTTCCGCGCTAATGAGTGGAAGCACTGGCTTCACCCGCCCTTCGGTTCGCAGCAGCCACCTGCATGAACAGAGTTTCCAGCTCTGCTCCATGCGGCGCAGTGCCCTGGTACCCCAGCCGGCCACCGGCGATAATCCCGATCTGATCGGCTACCTGCTCCACCTCGGATAGAATGTGGCTGGATAGAATGACGGTAATCCCTTGCCGTGGGAAAGAGCGGATCAGTTCCCGCAGCTCTTGAATCCCGATCGGGTCCAGCCCATTGGTCGGCTCATCGAGAATGAGCAGCTTCGGCTTGTTCAAGAGCGCAATCGCAATGCCCAGCCGCTGCTTCATGCCCATGGAGAACTGCCCGGCGCGTTTCTTGCCGGTATGCGTGAGATCCACCATCTCCAGCGTTTCCGCGATCAGCGAATCCGGCAGCCCAAGGGCCAGCGTCCGCACCTTCAGATTCTCCCGCGCGGTCAGATTCTCATACAGCGGGGGGGATTCAATCAGAACGCCAATCTCGCTCAAGTCCTTCCGAACCCATTCATGATCCTGAAACAAAATCCGTCCCGAATCCGGCCGCAGCATACCCGCCATCATCTTCAGTGTCGTCGACTTCCCCGCCCCGTTAGGCCCAAGCAGCCCATAGATGGAGTTCCGGGGTACGGACAGCGAAACATGGTCCACCGCCAGTTGTTTTTTGAAGCCTTTACAGAGGTTTTCAGTTTGCAAAATGATATCAGACATATAAGAAACTCCCCTTTCCACATAGACCAGTGTAAAGGAGAGTTATAAGGAAATGATAAGGGAGGCAATCAGTCTGTGCTTTCACTTAATATTCCAGTAACTAACAATTGGATATTTTGCAATCCAATTATCGGTTAGTTTGGATAAAATATCTTCTTCACTCAACCCCGAATTTTTTAGTGGTGTATACCATTCCTCAAAATCACTTTTCATTACACCGATCCACCACAAATTATCCATAGCGGGCCGTCTTGTTACAGCAGTGCAAATTAAATCAACTGGTATTGATGGTTTACGAGTATCAAGATATATCCATATTCTCATGGCTTCCTTAACTGAATGAGGTTTCCGGGATAATGGTCCGGATAAGCCTGGAACAGTACCGATAATGCTAATTGCAGAGCCAGTATGTTGATCCATTTTAAAATCTTCAGTTTTTGGGTTAAAAGGATATTGACCGTTATGCCAAAACTCCACATATTTAAGTTTCATTGGTTTTTGAATAAGCACCTTTATATCCCGGGTTAATTCTTCCTCGCCTACGGTAGCACCCTCAGGACTTATTTTGCTGCCATTAACTTGTTGGATAAAAAAGAAACTCAAAATAAAGATAATTAGAATGCCACCTGCTATAAAAAAGAGCAGCTTTTTAGACATAGCTTCACTCCTGTTATTCCAATGGATTTATGACCTAAAGAGTAGGTTCAAAAAAGCGCCAGCACGCACTTACCGTTCCCGGAATATGCACGCTGACGCGTATATTCTATTTAAGTAAATCAAAATACAACCCACGACACAACAATAAACTGTACGGAGCCGACTATCTCCAGAATCCCGGCCTTCATGGGACGCATTTGTTTGCCGGCAAATAGAAGTGTTCGGATCAACGGGAAGATGAACGGAAGAACCATCCATGGATACCCAAGAGCCCATGGCACAACCAAAATCAACACGTGGTAGAGGTTTGCCGCGGTCTTCCACTTCGAATTGCCCCGTTCACGGAATATGGTTTTCACAAAAAAGGCTGTCCCCAGAAAGTATATAGAGTTAAACACCGTCACCGCCAGCATGGTCCAATCCCAACCGCCGTCTCCGAACAAGTATGCCGCGGCCCCGCCCAGGGAAAAGATCAAGATCGCGCATAAGTCATTAATAATAGCCCGCTCGGATTTCTGCTTCACATGCCAGATGTTCACGATCAACAACAGCACGAAGGGGATACCAAAATAGAATAAAGCCGGTTTCTGGATAAGCGGAGCGAGCACCGCAGCTAAGGCAATAATTCCATAGATTGCCGACCATTTCAGCAGATGAGCACGCTGCTTGCTTCTTTTCAATGCCTGCAAGAATGGATACGATGCCAAATATAAGAACAGCCATGCCACAAACAATAACCCATGGCTCCACTGGGGCGTTCCTGCCATCATGCCGAACAGAAACGGCACACTGATCATCGCCCAGCCCCCGTGCTCGTGGGGAATCACAATGCCTTTATTTTTGGTGTCCACTGTATTACCTCCTTTCCTTCGGTGTGTGACTGATGCTTTAGAAAACTCCTATCCCCCGATTTGCGACATTCTGCGGGCAGTCGGCGTGTGGGATACCGACGCGTCATCCAGCAGGAACTGCGACATTTCATGCCTTTCAGGCTTTGTGCCCAGCGCCTCCAGCAGCATCCGGCGCATGGCCTCATCATCTCCGACCACGCGGCGGATCTGGAACTGCTCCGTCCAAGCCAGGCAGGGCTTGATATATCCGTCTGCCGTCAGCCTTAACCGGTTGCAGGTTTTACAGAAATGCTCGCTGACCGGGTGGATCAATCCAAAACTCCCTCGTGCTCCGTTAACCCGGAAATTCTCAGAGGGTCCTGCCCCTGGAGCAGTATCCGCCGGGTTAATCCCCCAGCCCTGCTCCGAACAAACCTCCATCACCCGTGACAGAGGCTGGTACAAGCTTTTCCATCCCGCATCGTTATGCCCAATGGGCATGTATTCGATAAACCGGACATGCAGCTCACGATCCCGGGTCAACCGGATAAAATCCGCGATTTCATCCTCGTTTTGCCCTTTCATCAGCACCACGTTCAGTTTGATGGGACTTAATCCTGCATCCGCACAAGCATCAATGCCCGCCAACACCTTCTTCAGGTCTCCGCCGCGTGTAATCTGCTTGAACCGGTCCGGCTTCAAGGAATCCAGGCTAATATTGACGCGGGTAAGCCCGGCATCCTTCAACAGCTGTGCCTTGGGTGCCAGGAACATCCCGTTGGTGGTCATGGAAATATCCTCAATCCCCGGAACAGCTGCAATCATAGCCACCAACTGCTCCAGGTTCTTCCGCACCAGAGGCTCGCCGCCGGTTAAGCGGATTTTGCGGACTCCCATCCCGGCGCTGACACGAACCACCCGGGCAATTTCGTCGAAGGTCAGGATGTTCTCCGCCGCCTCGAACTCCATCCCTTCTTCGGGCATGCAGTATACACAGCGCAGGTTGCACCGGTCCGTTACCGATATCCGCAAATAGTTATGCTCCCGTCCAAAGGGATCGATTAAGCGGGGAATCTTCATCCTTTTGCCCCCTCTCGGTAGTTATGCCATATCCGCAAGCAATGGCCGCCCTTCCGGATAGGCCTGCCGGTTCAGCTGGTCCCCGATCCACTCGGAGCCGTCCTCGCCATGCTCTTTTTTCCAGATGGGCACAATCTGCTTGATCCGTTCAATGACATATTCGTTGGCTTCATAAGCCGCCTTGCGGTGGGGGGAGGAGACCGCGATGACTACGGCGATATCGGATATCTCCAGCCGGCCGATGCGGTGGGTTACCGCAACCACGGTATCCGCCCAGCGCTCACGAACCTCCAGCCCGATCCGCTCCAGCTGTGCAACAGCCATAGCCGGGTAAGCCTCATATTCCAAGTATAAGGTCTTTTTGCCAAAGGTCAATTCGCGCACAGTGCCGAGAAATAACGTAATGGCCCCGGCTTCCCTGCGGCTCACCTTATTCGTAAGCTCCTCCGGATCAATCGGCTGATCTGTTATCTCAAATAGCGGGTTAGTCATAGGCAAACTCCTGCCTCCATACATTGCCTTATTTTCACACATGATTATCTGCGCTTCCGGTACACCACATAGCTTCTCGAGAGATACTTGATGGGCAGGCTCAGCATGTGCACCAGTCTTGTGAAGGGAAAGACAGCGAACAAGGCAAGACCCAGAATAATATGCACCTTAAAAATTGGCGGCACTGTCTCCATGAGAGTGTAGTCCGGCATAAAACGGAGCACACCGCGCGTCCACGGGCCAATGGTCTCCCGGTAATCAAAGTCAGAGTGTCCCGACATATTGAAAAGTGTCGCAGCCATACCCACCACCACGATCAGCGTTAGCAGGATGATGGACAGCATATCCCCGAAGCTGCTGGTTCGGCGGACCCGGGCATCCGAGAACCGGCGGATCACCAGAATGATACAACCGATCAAGGTCAATAATCCCGCGATGGAGCCAACATAAAGCGCCATGGTATGGTACAAATGATCCGATACACCCAGCGCTTCAAGCCACTGCTTGGGGATCAGAATACCGCCCACATGACCGAAGAAAACAAGCATGATTCCGATATGAAACAGATTGCTTCCCCACCGCAGCTTCTTCTTCTCCAGCAGCTCGCTGGATTTGGCTGTCCATCCGAACTGATCCGTCTGGTAGCGGTAATAGAGACCTACAAGGAAGATGACGAGGATCAAATAAGGGTAAATCACCCAGAGAAACTGGCTTCCCCACGCCATTACGCATTCCTCCCTACGTTTCCGTACCCGGCAGCAGCCCACATGGGTCCGCAGCCCAGTGCGGGCGGCGTGCTTCCGGAACCGGCCGCTCCCGTCATATCAAAAGACCCCTCTGTGATGCCGGATTCATCGATGATCCACAGAATCGCATCCAGCACATGCCGGTATGGGCTGTCTGAGCGGTAAAGCGCCTCTTGAATGGTCACCATAGCTTTCCGGAAGGATACCAGCAGGCGCAGCCCCCGGTCCTCCCCGGCAACCGCAGCATATTCCAGCACCAACGGAAGATAATCCGGCAATTCATCTGTGGCCAGGACAATCTCCTCCTGCTCAAAAACTTGCTTCAGCTGCAGCAGCACCGGACCGCGTTCCCGGTCATCGCCAAGCTGTCCGTAGGTCAAGTACAAATTGGACTTTTTGCCGAAATCAAAGGTTTTCACATAACCCGCCCGAATTGCCTCCGCATCCATTCCCGTCAATCCGGCCAAACATTGGCCGGCAAGCTCCTGAAGAGGACCGGCTATCTCAGCCTCTTCCTCGCGTTCAAGGAAATGGCACCAATTCACGTACAATTCATCCGATGTTTCCTGCCAATCCGAATCCGGGTATTGCAGGAGCTGCGAGAACAGCATCCAGCTGGAACGCTGCGTCATTACCTTCATTCCTCATCACTCCCATCCGATGAATAATTAGCTTAACCGCCGCAGGGTCCCGGGCCGCCCATCATATTGGTGAAGCCGCAAGCTCCCTGCTCCGAATACAGATCCGCAAACTCCTCGCGGTGCGCTGCCGGAATGACAAACCGGTCCTCATACTTGGCAATGGCCAGGAGACGGTACATCTCCTCCATATCCTTGGCTGACATCCCGAATTGCTCCAGCAGATCAAGGTCTGGCGCCTTCTTCAGGTTCAAGGAACGCATATGGGAGCGCATGACGGCCATTTTTTTCAGTACATGGGTAATGACCTCCGTATTCCCGGCCGAGAGCAGATTGGCCAGGTATTGTACGGGAATCCGCATATCGTCAATGGCGGGGAAAATATCCTCCGGCGACGCTGTTGCCCCCTTGCCCTCCACCATGTTGGTAATGGGGCTAAGCGGCGGAACATACCAAACCATAGGCAGCGTCCGGTACTCCGGATGAAGCGGAAGGGCAATTTTCCAATCGACAGCCATTTTGTAAATGGGAGAGCGCTGAGCATATTCGATCCAGTCCTCGGGAATATTCGCTGCACGTGCTGCGGCAATCACCTCAGGATCGCTGGGATCGAGGAAAATATCCAGCTGCGACTCATAAAGATCCTGCTCGTCGGTAACGGAGGCCGCTGCCTCCACCCGGTCCGCATCATAGAACATCACGCCAAGATAGCGGATACGCCCGACGCAGGTTTCCGAGCAAATGGTGGGCAAACCCTGTTCAATCCGCGGAAAACAGAGGGTACACTTCTCCGCCTTATTGGTCTGCCAGTTGAAGTACACCTTCTTGTACGGACAGCTGGAGACGCAGAACCGCCATGACCGGCACGCATTCTGGTCCACCAGGACAATCCCGTCCTCCTCCCGCTTATACATCGCGCCGGACGGACAGCTGGAAACGCAGGGGGGATTAATGCAGTGCTCACAAATTCTCGGCAGATACATCATAAACACCTGCTCGAACTCCATACGGACGGATTCTTCAATCCCCGCCATATTGGGATCGCGGTAGCCGGATTCGTGCACACCAGCCAGGTCATCCTCCCAGTTGGGACCCCATTCCAGGTTCATATATTCACCGGTGATCTGGGATTTCGGACGGGCCACCGGCTGATGCTTGCGTTCCGGGCTTTGCTGCAGCTTCTCGTAATCGTAATCCCAGGGCTCGTAGTAGTCATCAATCATCGGCTGGTCGGGATTGAAGAAGATATTCTTAAGCCGGTTAGCGCGGCTGCCGGAGCGCAGCTCCAGCTTTCCTTTTTTCAGCACCCAACCGCCCTTATATTTCTCCTGGTTCTCCCACTGCTTGGGATACCCGATGCCTGGCTTCGTCTCAACATTATTGAACCACATGTATTCGGCGCCCTTACGGTTGGTCCAGGTGTTCTTGCAGGTAACGGAGCAGGTATGGCAGCCGATGCACTTGTCCAGGTTCATGACCATTCCAATCTGCGCTTTAATCCTCAAGCCAGTTCACCTCCTCAAGTTTACGGATCACCACATACAGATCCCGCTGGTTTCCTGTAGGCCCGTAGTAGTTGAAGCCGTAGCTCAGCTGTGCATATCCGCCGATCATATGGGTCGGCTTCACATGAATCCGTGTTGGGCTGTTATGGGTCCCGCCGCGGGTTGTTGTTACATCCGTTGCTGGCACGTTTATCGTCCGGTCCTGGGCATGATGCATATACGCCATTCCCCGGGGCATCCGGTGTGTGACCACCGCCCGTGCCACTACCGCACCGTTTTGGTTGAAGCATTCAATCCAGTCGTTATCCTTAATGTCCGCATCAGCGGCATCGTCCTTGTTGACCCAGACGGTAGGTCCGCCCCGGAACAGAGTCAGCATGGGCAGTGAATCGAAATACATACTGTGAATCGACCATTTGCTATGCGGAGTCATGAAGTTCAGGGTAATTTCCTTGCCCTTGGCCGCCGGACGGTTCTTGTTGGTATGGAAAGGCGCATGCTTCATGGTCGGCTTGTAAACCGCCAGATTCTCGCCAAACTCGGTCAGCATCTCATGATCCAGGAAATAGTGCTGGCGCCCGGTCAATGTCCGGTATGGAATCAGCCGCTCCACATTGGTGGTGAAGGGTGAATAACGCCGTCCATGCTGCTCGGAGCCGCTGAAGGCAGGCGAGGTAATCACCGTCTTCGGCTGGGTGGTAATCGCATCGAAGGTGAAGCGCTCCTCCGTCCGGTCCTCCGCCAAATCCTTCAGCTTAAGCGCCGTTTTCTTCTCCAAGGCCTCCCACGCTTTCACGGCCATTTTGCCGTTGCTTGTAGAGGATAAGGTGAGAATCGCCTCCGACATGTGGCGGTCCGTCACCAGCTTCGGACAGCCTTGGCTAATGCCGGGTTCATCCACAACACCGTTTACCTTCTTCATCAATTCGTATTCGTCAGCCGCAGACCAGCTCATTCCCTTAATACCATAAGGCTTATCCTTAATGTTCGGCCCCAGGGAGGTCATCTTCTTATACACGGCAGCGTAATCCCGCTCCACCACCACAAATTTGGGCATGGTTTTGCCGGGAATAGCCTCAACTTCGCCTTTGCTCCAGTCGAGAATCTTACCGAAGGGCTGGGCCAGCTCATCCGGACTGTCATGTTGAAGCGGGACGGCTACAATATCCCGTTGCGGGGTGTCAAATTGCTGTTCAGCCATCTCCGAGAAGGTCTTAGCAATGGCCTTGAAGGTTTCCCAGTCCGACTTGGATTCCCACAATGGCGGTACCGCCGGGTTAAACGGATGGATAAAGGGATGCATATCTGTGGACGAAAGGTCGCTTTTTTCGTACCAGGTTGCCGCAGGCAGGACGATATCCGAATACACAGCCGTTCCGGACATCCGGAAGTCGATATCCACCATCAGGTCCAGCTTGCCCTCCGCCGCTTGATCATGCCATTCGATTTCTTCGGGACGAAGCGTCTCCGAGTCATCATTCAACAGACCGTTATGGGCACCCAGCAGGTATTTCAGGAAATATTCATGCCCCTTGCCGGAGCTGGAGATCAGGTTGGCCCGCCAGACGAACATCACCTTGGGGTGATTCGTTTCCGCATCGGGATCTTCAATAGCGAACTGCAGCTCCCTATTTTTGAGTTGATCCGCCACATACGCCGCTACCGCCTCAGGAGACTGATGCCCTTGCGCCGCCGCTTCCTCCGCCAGGTCAATGGAATTCTTATTAAATTGCGGATAGGAGGGCAGCCAGCCCAGACGCGCCGCCAACACATTGTAATCCGCATAATGGGCATACCGGGCTTTGCCGGTTAAAGCTGACGTATGACCGTCTACAGGATTGGATTCGAACCTCCATTGATTGGTGGCAAAATAGAAGAAGGAAGTCCCGTTTTGCTGCCGGGGCGGCATGGTCCAGTCTCTGGCAAAGGCCACATTGGCCCAGCCTTCTGCAGGACGCAGCTTCTCTTGGCCGACATAATGCGCCCAGCCCCCGCCGTTAACTCCCTGGCAGCCTGTCATCAGGACCAGGTTCAGCACACTGCGGTAGATGGTATCCGAGTTGTACCAGTGGTTAATCCCTGCCCCGACGATAATCATCGAGCGGCCTTCACTGTCTACCGCATTCTGCGCGAACTCCCGGGCAATCTGAATGATGGAAGCCCGGTCCACGCCGGTGATTTGCTCCTGCCAAGCCGGAGTATAGGCGATGCTGGCATCATCATAGTCGCTGCCCTGCTCTGAATCGACGCCATATTGGGCCAGCATCAGATCGAACACACTGGTGACGCGGTGCTCTACGCCGTTAGCGTCGGTGACAGTGCGGTATGGAATCAATCGGGAAACGGCGGATTTCCCCTCATCGGAGAAATAAGGCAGCCTGACCACCAGCTTGCCTGCTGCGGAATCCCGCAAGCCCAGCTGCGGCTCAATCTCTTCCCCTGTCAGCGTGTCAACCATCTGCAGATTCCACTTGCCCTCTTCCCCCCAGCGGGAGCCGATGGTGCCGTTGGGGATACGCAGCTCCCCTGTCTTTTCATCTATGAGAACCGTCTTCCATTCGCTGTTATTCGTGGTGACCCCCAGATCATGGGCTGTGAGAAACCGGTCTGCCATATATGCCCCATCCTGCTCCTGGAGCAGCACGAGGAACGGGAAATCCGTATATGTTTTGGAGTAGTTTTCAAAATAAGGCGTATGCTGCTTCACATAAAACTCATTTAATATGACATGCCCCATGGACATCGCCAGAGCGCCGTCGGTTCCCTGTTTGGCGGGCAGCCATTTATCCGCAAATTTCACAAACTCCGCATAGTCCGGGCTGATAGAAACGACCTTGGTTCCACGGTAACGGGCCTCCGTCATAAAATGGGCATCCGGCGTTCTTGTCATCGGCAGATTGGAGCCCCACACCAGCAGATAGCTGGAGTTGTACCAGTCGCTGCTTTCAGGAACATCCGTCTGATCGCCCCAGATTTGCGGGGAGGCAGGCGGCAGATCTGCATACCAGTCGTAGAAGCTCAGCAGGGGCGAACCGAGAAGAGACAGGAACCGGGAGCCTGCCGCATAGCTGACCATGGACATAGCCGGTATAGGGGAAAACCCGATGACCCGGTCAGGACCATACTTTTTGATGGTATATAACATGGAGGCGGAGATAATCTCCGTCACTTCATCCCACGTTGCCCGGACCATGCCGCCTTTGCCGCGGGCTGATTTGTAGGTCAGCTTCTTCTGCTCATCCTGGACAATGGAGGTCCACGCTTCTACGGGATCATGATGCTTGCTCTTGGCTTCGCGCCACAGATTCAGCAGCTTGCCGCGGATATAGGGATATTTCACACGGAGGGGACTGTAGAGATACCAGGAAAAGCTGGCTCCGCGGGGACAGCCCCGGGGTTCGAATTCCGGCATGTCCGGCCCTGTGGTGGGATAATCCGTCTGCTGGGTTTCCCAGGTGACGATTCCGTCCTTCACGAAAATTTTCCAGCTGCAGGAACCGGTGCAGTTCACACCATGTGTAGAACGAACCACCTTGTCATGCTGCCAACGGTTGCGGTACATATTCTCCCAGGAGCGGTCGGCTGTGGATTCTTCACTCCACCCTTCCGCATTGGTTTCACGCTTTTGGAAAAACTTCAGCTTTTGGATTAGAGGATTGAACTTGTTCATCGTTCCAGCTCCTTGCACCTTATGATACTTCTATTGTAGATGCTGGAGCGTGGGGATAAGAGAGGGGAACTCCCCCATTCCACAGGAGGAATTCCCCGATTTCGCGGAAAACTATAGATGGAGTCGTGCGGGGGAAGGAATGCCGGGAGACCGCAAAGCAGCCTTGCCGGTTTCAGAGGCATCGATTTCATTGAAAACGCCTACATAATAGGCCGTCTCTCCAACGTCATTTTGGATCGCATTAATGGTGATATGCTGCAAATATACTTCACCGTTGCGCTTTTTGTTCCAGATGCTGCCCGACCATGCCTGCTCCTCAGCCAGCTGCTTCCACATAGAGTCGTAGAACTTCTTATCATGCAGCCCCGACTTCAGAAAACCCGGCTTCTGCCCGATAGCCGCTTCCTTGGTGTAGCCTGTAATGGCTGTGAATGCAGGATTGACGCTTAGGATTAGTCCCTTGGAATTGGTCACCAATACCGCCTGGGAGGTGCTCTGGATCATTTGCTCCGCCAATTTAACCCTGTCCTGCCAGTACATATAGAGGGCAAGCAGGACACTGCACAGGGCAACCATCCCTAACGCCATGAATCCGATGGCATAATGTCCGGTTATGGCTTTCAAGGAAGCTAGCATCAGCGGCGGGAAAAAACCGCCCAACCCGCCTATGGCAGAGATTAAACCGTTGGCAATCCCGGATTGTTTGGTGAAGTAAAGCGGAACCAATTTGAAGATCGTACCGTTGCCCAGCCCGGCACAAAGTCCGATCAACAGACAGCCCACCGTAAAAAGCGGAATTGACGGGGAAAATGCCAGCAGAATGCCGCCGATGGTCAGACCGCTGAAGACCAGCACCAGGATTTTGAAGGGATTAAACCGGTCCCCAAGCCACCCGCCCGTTGGCCGCATGAAGGTGGCCAGGGTAACGAATCCGGCGGTCCGCAGTCCCGCATCCACCTTGCTGATCCCGAAGGTATTCACCAGATGATTCGGCAGGAAAACCGTAAACGCAACGAAGGAGCCGAAGGTAATAAAGTAGAAAAAGCAGATCAGCCATAGCTTTTCATTGCGGTAGATGCCTTTGATCTGCTCCATCAGCCGGACATTGAGCTTGGATTCCTTCCGGTCTCCGATGAGGAAGTTTGCCAGGGCAAAGGCTGCCAGCAGAATCAAATACATCTGCACCGTGGAGCGCCATCCGATCTGCGAAGCCAGCACCGGAGCAAAAAAGGTACTTATTGCTGATCCTAAATTGCCCAGTCCATAAATTCCGTTGACAAACCCGTGTTTATCCTTGGGATAATACTTCGGCAGAGAGGTGACCCCTACGGAGAAGGTGGCGCCCGATATACCCAGGAATAACCCGCCGATAATCAGATCGGTGAAGCTTTGGGCCTGGCTGATATAAAATACCGGAGCGAGCAGCACGATGAAGCTGACCAGGAACATATTGCGGGCACCGAATTTATTCGTCCAGTAGCCGAAGGGAATCCGCAGAATCGAACCAAGCACAACTGGCACTGCTGTAACGAGAGATAACTGCCCCGGGGTTAAAGCAATCCCGTCCTTGATAAACACGATCAACGATGACAAGATCCCCCAAACCGCAAATCCCAGGATCAAGCTGAAGGTCTGCAGCGGTAAAATCCCTTTGGGTGGTTTCATTCCCATTCCTCCTCATGACATCAACTGCCTCTCTCCATTATCCGTGGAGACGCTCATGAAAAGAATTGGGGAAATCCCTCATTTGCTTCGCAGGAATTTCCCCATCTCGGGTTGCCGTTATTCAGTTCCAGTGCTGCTCATCCAGCAGTATCCGCGTTGGTATCGTAAACCGTACGGTTTGACTGCTGCCTTCCGCCAGAATCTCCAAATCGCATTTTAAGGCAAACAGCTCTTCCTTAACCGGGTCCAGAAGCTCGCGGGATACCAGGGTGTCTTCTTCGCTTTCGAATTCAACCAGGGTATTGCCTGCTTCGTCCTGTCCTAGTACAACTCCCGCTGTGGCATGAGCCTCGATGCTATGGCGCACCAGCAGCTCCAGAATGGCGGCGATCTGCTCCTGCCGTTCAAGAGGAAGCCGCGTCATCCGCTGATCCAGCAATTGGCAGGTAATGCCCTGTCTACGGAACTCCTTCAACCGGAGCAGCAGCGGGCTGGCCTTCTCCTCCTGGAGCGTTTCCTGCGCTTCGGGCTCCTGGGCAGGGGTTGTTATGCTGTCATACCATACAGCCAGTCTCGCGGCGGAGCGTTTCACCGCTTCAATATCCGATTCGCTGAAAATCCGTTCCTCCCGCTGCCCTACCAGCAGGACACCATAGGCTTTTTTCTGCTCGGGCCGGACGGAATCCACCGAAACCCCTACTCCGGAGCGCAGCGATTCCACGAGAAATATCGGATAACCCAACACCTCATCCTGGACCTCCTCCGGGAAATACGTCACCACATGCGGCCGTCTGGTCTGCAAGACTTTGCCTGCCATCCCGTTGCCCATACGCACTGTAATTTTTTTGTACCGTTCGGATTGGGCGCCAAGCGCAATTTTCCAATGGATATCCCGGTAATTGGCATCCGCCAAGGCCAAAGCGACAAAATCCAGCGCCATATCCGACTTCAGCTGCTGCAATTCCAGCTGAATCTGCTGCTGTGTGGTAAGCGGTTGGCCGCTATCGTTAATCAAAGTCAAGCAGCCCCCTTCGCAGCGCAAATTTCATCAATTCGCGGCGGTTATTCAATTGCAGCTTTTCCATAATATTCGCTTTATGGTTCTCCACCGTTTTTACACTGATGGTTAGCAGCTCGGCGGCTTCCTTATTGGTGTATCCCTTGGCTACTAGTGTGAGAATTTCCTTCTCCCGCTCGGTTAATGTCTCGAAGGTATCTGTCATCTCCTTGGTCTGGCCCTGCAGATAACCCTCTATAACCTTTTTGGTGGCGTTCGGATGCAGGTAAACAAGCCCTTGATGAACCTGCAAAATCGCTGTGATTAGCTCCGACATAGGCGCCGACTTCAAAATATATCCTGACGCTCCGGCCTTCAGCGCACGGAACAAATATTGGTCCTCGTCATGCATGGTCAGAATGATGACCTTCACCTCAGGCATGGATTGCACCAGCTCACTCGTGGTATACAATCCGTCACGGCCATTAGGCATACTCAAGTCCATGAGCACCAGATCAGGGTGCAGCTCGAGAGCCTTCCTCATGCAGGATATGCCATCCTCCGCTTCGCCCACTACCTTGATCCCCGGCTTCGCATCCAGCACGGCCCGGAGTCCGTCCCGGACTACAGCATGATCGTCCACAATCAATACCTTAATATCCATTACGTATTCATCCCCCCGTTACCTGGTATGCTGGCCGGTGATGGGCACCTTGACCCGGATAACCGTCCCTTGACCCGGCGCGGATTCGATCTCGAATTCCCCGCCCAGTATGTTCACCCGTTCCTCCATACTATACAGCCCAACGCCCTGACGCAATTCCGTCGTGATCACGAATCCGGTTCCATAATCGCGGATCTCCAATTCGGCAAACTCCGGATGCAGCTTCAATTTCACATCCACCACTTCCGTTTGGGAATATTTTGCCGCATTGGTCAGTGCCTCCTGCACGATACGGTACAGCGCGATTTCGTGGGCTGCAGGCAGACGGCCGCTGTCCCCTTCCATGGTAAACAGCACTTGAATGCCGAATTTCTGACCGTACAAGCGCACATAATTCCGCAAGGCCGGCACCAGTCCGATATCATCCAGGGCAGAAGGGCGCAGCTCGGCAGACAAATCGCGGATATCCTCAATGGTATGGCGGATCGATTCCTGTAAAGCCGTCATCGGCTTATCCTCTGCTGCTTCCTCCTCGGCCTCCTGCGAAGCTTTAATGATCTCCGTCTGGATGAGAATGCTGTACAGGGACTGGCCGATGCCGTCATGCAGCTCGCGGGAAATCCGCTTCCGTTCGTTTTCCTGCGCGGACAGAATGGAGTGTGTGATCATCCTGGCAATCTGGTTCTGCTCCTCCTGGCGCTGTCCCTCCACCTCCTGCATCCGAAGAATATTCAAAGGACCGTAAATCGGGTCCTGGTATTGCGACAGGCTGGCATTCATGGACTTCTTCATTCCGCTTGGCGTCGTCAGCTGCAGCGTCATCACCTGCGCCCCCGGCTCCGTAATAAAACAATTCTGGTACGAGCAGAGCTTATGCAGTCCCGGATAATTGGAGCACACACTGCAAAAATTCAACACAGCCGCTTCCTCGCCGATCTGCATCATCTGCCCGGCCACCGGATTCATCCGGATAATATTCAGCTCCTGATCCAGCACCAGAATCCCGTCGGGACTATGGGTAAACACATTCGCCAGCAGCTCCTGCTCCGACCGCAGCTTATGGCTCTGCCAATAGATCATAAAGAAGAACAGCGTAATAATCATCAGCACAAACAAGAAAATCGGAACATATTCCAGCCAGCCCCGCTCCTGCTCATGCAGAATCGCCCGGATCGCCAGCACAATAATCAGGGTTGTCGTCACGGCCAATATTCCGTTCTTCACCATAAACCGCGCGAAGGTTTTGGTCTTCTGAAACGTTGTCATTCCCGTTGTCATCCCGGCGCCTTCCCTCCGTTACCTCGTCTTATTGGAATTATAGCATTGATTGGGGGGGAAGGTGGTACGACAAATTCGCTACGATCCCTTCACTTCTTTATGCTTGCAGCCGTGGTCGAATGGATCAGATACAGAAGCGCAATTGTACTGAACGATATGTCCGTTATCCCGCATGTAATAATAGATCTTTTGAGGCTCATCTCGAAAAGTCACATCAACACTAAACGTCGGCAATTTGGAAAATTGTCCTTTCAACGTGGAAATATCCGCTTCTTGGTAACCTTTTTCCTCCACCAAATAAGATTGGACATCTTTCTCTAACTGATAGACGGTTAACTTGATCCAACCAAATAGAATCGCAATTCCTACAAAGAACATTATTAGAAGGATACTGAACGTTTTTTGGATAACATTCACCGAAACGGCCTCCTTCCTTCAGTAAATATATGGAACATTCCTTTTATACTATACCATCTTTACTCCGCTCCAAAATAGATAAGCAGACTGTCGGGAAAATCCTTAAGGTAATGTTAAGGTTCATCCTAGTTAACTGAAAGATAGGCCCGTTATAATGAACGTACAGCTTGAAGATGCGATGATTAGAAAAGAGGTGAACCATGAACAAAACGATTCTGGTCGTGGATGACGACAAGGAAATCCGGGAGCTGCTTCGGTTATACATAGAAAAGGACGGCTATACCGTCCTACAGGCGGAGAATGGATTAGAGGCCCTGAAGCAGGCAGCATCCGCACGGATTGATCTGGCGGTGGTCGATATTATGATGCCGGAGCTGGACGGTTACCAGCTTATCAAGGGTCTGCGGGCACACAGCAATCTTCCGATTATTGTGGTAAGCGCCAAAACGCAGAATCACGAGAAAATCCTGGGACTGGATCTGGGTGCCGACGATTATGTAGCCAAACCCTTTGACCCTCTGGAAATTGTGGCCCGGATCAAAGCCCAATTGCGCCGTTACGACGGCGTTGCGGCAGATGCCGAAAGGGTTATGCTGTGCGCAGGCGGGTTAAGCCTGGATGTTACGGCTTGTACGCTTCGCTTTGGTGCCGGGATCATCCCTCTTACCGCCACGGAATTTAACATGATGAAGCTGTTTATGCAGCAGCCCGGACGTGTATACACCAAGCAGCAGATTTATGATGCGGCCTGGCAGGAGTCAGCCATCGTCGACGATAATACGGTGATGGTGGCCATCAGCAAGCTGCGGGGCAAGCTGCCTGGCGATAGCGCGGTATCCATCGGAACGGTCCGGGGTTTGGGATACCGCCTGGAGGTGGGGATATGAAGAACAGACGAAGCTTCAAAAGCCTTATCATGCGCAGCTTCATCGGCTGTATCCTCGGCATTGCACTGTCGCTTCTGCTGCTGGAGTTTTTGTTCAGCCTGTTTACCTGGAAGAACGGCATGAACTTCTCGGAGCTGGCCTCCTCCCCCTTGGAGGAAGGAACGAAAAAGCTTCAAATCATATTGTCGGCCTCCTGGATACTCATAACCGCTGCCGTGTATGCTGCAGGGATTATCCTGTTTGGACGGGGAATGAACAAGAAGCTATTGGTTCCTGTGAGGAAAATGGAACAAGGCTTTAAGGCAGTAACCGCCGGCCGTTTGGACACCACGCTGGATTTTGAAACGGAAACGGAATTTAAGGATATGCGGGATGGCTTCAATCTGATGGTACAGAAGCTAAAGGAGTCCGAGGAAAAACGGATGACCATGGAAAACGAGCGGATGCAGCTTTTTTCGTACATCGCCCATGATTTAAAAACCCCCATCACCACCATTTCCGGCTATGCGCAAGCCTTGTCCAGCGGTTTGGTGGAGGAGCCGGACAAACAGCAGGAATACCATCTGGCGATAAAAGCGAAAGCCGGGCAGATGAACCAATTGATTGACCAGCTGCATTTTTATTCCAAGCTGGGTACCCCCCAATACCGGATGAAGGTGGAAAAGGTTGATTTGGCCGAGCTGCTTCGTGTTTCCTGCGCCGTTATATTCGGTGAAATCGAAAACAAGCAGATGACATTGGAGCTGCAGCTCCCGGACACCCCCGTATATTGTATGGCGGATTCGCTGGAAACCAACCGTGCCATTAGCAATCTGCTCACCAATGCCATCCGCCATAACCCTGCGGGCAGTCTACTGTCCGTGGGCGTGACAGAGGAACCCGGCTGTATTGAGATCCATATCGCCGATAACGGACCTGCCATCCCGGAGGCTATCGCCGGGAATCTGTTCGAGCCTTTTGTTTCCGGCAGCGATTCAAGAAGCGCCAGCAGCGGGACAGGACTGGGGCTTGCCATTGTGAAAAAGGTGATGGAGCAGCATTCGGGTGAGGTTTTCGTATTGGCTGCCCCCTCCCCTTATACCAAGAGGTTTGTCTTAAGGTTTCCGAAATTGTAAAGGCACAGAAGGATAGAGGGATGGATATGTATCGGAGAATGATTCAGAACGATATGCGCCGAAGCAAGCTGACTACCGCGACGGTGACAGCATTTATCCTCATTTCCGCCATGCTGACCGCGTTGGCCGCTTCACTCTCCGCCAACCTGATGGGCGCTATCGACCATATGCTGCTTTCCGCTAAGTCGGTCCATTACATGCAGATGCACACAGGCGATGTAGATATGGGACAGCTGCGGCGATTCGCAGACTCCAACAGAAGTGTAGAAGATGTTCAGGTGCTGGAGTTCCTCAACCTGGAGGGTGCAGATATTGTCATCGGGGAGGATTCCCTTGCCGGAAGCATACAGGACAACGGCCTTTCCGTGCAGGGGGACAAATTCGACTTCCTGCTTGACCTGAACGGTGAGGTTATCCATCCTGCCAACGGCGAAATGTATGTGCCTCTCTACTATAAGGAAGAGGCCGCGTTGGGCGATCCGGTGGTTATCCATGGCGTTTCCTTTACCGTTGCAGGATTTTTAAGAGATTCCATCATGAACCCCGCATTGATTAGCTCCAAGCGGTTTCTGGTGAGCCCGGCGGATTTCGAGAAGGTCAGTGTCTTCGGACAGGTCGAAAACCTGATTGAATTCCGGCTGGCCAAGGACGTATCCTTCCAAGCCTTCGAGGCGGCCTATCTGGAAGCGGGGCTTCCGGCCAATGGCCCGCCCCCGATCACGTACACGCAGGTGAAGATGATCAACGGCCTTACGGACGGCATCATGATTGCTGTGCTGGTGCTGATCGGCCTTCTGGTTATCATGGTGGCGTTCTTGTGTATCCGCTTTACCCTGCTGGCCAAAATCGAAGAGGATTACAAGGAAATCGGTGTCCTGAAGGCGATTGGCATACCGTTGCAGCAGATGAAAAAGCTCTTCCTTGCAAAATACGGCGTCATGGCCGGGGCGGCGTGTGTATTGGGCTTTCTGGCCTCCCTGCCCCTCCAAACTCCCTTTATGCGGAACATCCGTCTGTATATCGGGGAAGGCGGCAGCCCATTACCTGGTTTTGTCTGCGGACTTTTGGGAGCGGCGGTCATCTTCGGGATGATTTTGCTGTATGTGAACGGCGTGCTGCGGCGCTTCCGCAGGATATCCCCGGCACAGGCGGTCCGGTTCGGCGCACCCCGGGACAAATCCAGATCAGCCAGACTCCTCAGGCTGAGCCGGAACCGGCTTTTTTCGCGGAATGTGTTTCTCGGTATCCAGGATGTCCTTGTCCGGAAAAAGCTCTACCTCACCATGCTGATGGTACTTATCCTCTCCTCCTTCCTGATGATCGTTCCGCAGAATATCAGCAGCACCATCTCGAAGGAAAGCTTCATCACCTCCATGGGGATGGGCATATGCGACGTCAATATCGGAGTGATGCGAACACAGGTGGAGGACGTTCCGGGGAAAGCGGCGGAAATTGCCGGTATGCTGGCGGCGGATCAGAATGTGGAACGGTACGCTTTGTTCACCGGCCTGATGCTTAACCGGAGGACAGATGACGGAAGGACAGAGCGGCTGCGGGTAACCGTGGGGGATTATGCCGCCTATCCCATCACCTACTCCAAAGGACACGCGCCTCGATCAGAATCGGAGCTGGCCCTCTCTGTCCTCAATGCCAAGGATCTTGAGAAAACCATTGGGGATGAAGTGGTATTAATCGTGGACGGTGCTGAAAAACACCTGACAGTATCCGGCATTTATTCGGATGTCACCAACGGGGGACGGACGGCGCAGGCTACTTTTGACGCAAAGCATGAAGAGGTTTTGCATGCGGGCATTGCGGTGACCTTCCGTGACCGGCAGAATGTGAAAGCAGCCATATCACAGTACAGGGAGCAATTCCCCTTCGCCAAGGTTACCGGCATTGACGAAACCATTAGGCAGATGCTTGGCCCTGTACGGAATGCCATCCAAAAAGCCTCCGTCACCGCCATCGGAGCAACCGCCCTGCTGATCCTGCTGGTTACAATGCTGTTTATGAACATGCTGGTGGCGAAGGACCGTCATCCCATCGCCATCCTGAAGGCAACGGGCTTCACCGGCATGGATATTCGCAGACAATATCTTACGCGGTCCGTCACTGTCCTGGTGCTGGGAGTTACCGTGGGCACCATACTGGCCAATACGCTGGGAGAGCTAGTGGGCACAGCGATTATCTCCTCCTTTGGCGCAGCAGCCTTCCATTTTGCGGTAAACCCCTGGTTTGTTTACCTGGTTTGCCCTCTGCTGATCGTTGCCTGCGTCGTCACCGCCACCATGTTAGGCATTTCCGGCATTCAGAACATCAGAGTTTCCCAACATCTTAAGGAGGCGTAAGCAGATGAATACCATCCTTTCAGGAAAAAATGTCGTGAAGACCTTTGGTAAGGGGAACGACTTGGTCAACGCGCTCAATGGAGTAAATGTGGACATCGCCAAGGGGGAGTTTGTTGCCGTGATGGGGCCTTCCGGTTCGGGCAAATCTACCTTGCTATTCGCGCTCAGCGGCATGGACGGGATTACAGGCGGGGCGGTGAAGCTGGGGGATATCGAGCTGTCGAAGCTTCATGAAAAAGCGCTTGCCAATGTGCGCCGGACCCAAATGGGCTTTATCTTCCAGCAGCCCACTATGCTGAGGAACTTGAATATTCTGGACAATATTATCCTGCCCGCGGCAAGTAAGGGTAAGAAGGATCGGGAGAAGCTCACCCAAAAGGCAGCCGCTCTGATGAAGCAAACCGGGATTGCCGGACTTGAAAACAGGGATACAACCGAGGTTTCGGGCGGCCAGCTCCAGCGGGCCGGCATCTGCCGCGCCCTGATGAACGCGCCGGAGATTCTCTTCGCCGACGAGCCCACCGGTGCGCTCAACTCCAAATCGGCGGAGGACATTATGAGCTTGCTGGTGACCATCAACCAAGAAGGCACCGCTATCTTGCTGGTGACCCATGATCCGAAGATCGCAGCCAGGGCCGACCGAGTTTTGTTTACCAAGGACGGAAGCATCGTCTCCGAGCTGCCGCTGGGTAAGTTCAATCCCCGGGATATAGAGGCCCGGGGTGAACAGGTACTCGCCGGCATGGCGGCAGTGGGGATTTAAGTTATTTCTCAGCTGCATCCCATTTTTTAATTCGTTTAAAATCCTTATTCATAGAGGAAATCTTCAATTTTCTACTTCTGAACAAATTTTTAATATCAGAGAAATTATCGTATGAGAGTTGAATGTAAAAGTAGTTTATAAACTCCAAGATTGCAAAACCATATATGAAGAAGGTGATGGTTAACCCCCCTAATGGCAAAGCTGGGTACCATTTAATGAAATCAAAAGCAAATCCAACAATGGTAGTAATCATCATAACAACGTTCACCGTTTTTGAATGATGTAACTGACGAAGAACCTTCAACAGAGTTTTAGGGTTATTCTCGTTTCTTAGTCTCTTAAGTTTTACATACCAATAAATCGTTCCTTGTAATAAAAGAAACTCTAGTAGGATAAAGGATACCCAAAATGAATAGAGAGAATACAATTGCAGCTTGGGGAATGTAGAATTTACTATAAAACTAACGGGTACAAAAGTGATTATAGAAAATAATTCCCCCGAATATAAATAAGCCATTCTTTTTTCTAATGTTCTTTTCAAAATTACCGCGCACCTCCTTACCCAAGATTTTTATGGGAGCTTTACATTGGAGCCAATCCCTTGCGTACGGTTTCGGCAAAAGCCCGCACTACATCCCGGTCAAATTGGGTTCCGGCGTTATGTCGCAGCTCCCCCAACGCTTCCTCCGGCGAAAAGAGGGGTTGGGTGCCCCGCGGGGAGGTCATGGAATCGTAGGCGTCGGCAACAGCCAATATCCTGGATGGCAAGGGAATAGCCTCACCGGACACCCCTTTTGGAAATCCCTTGCCATCCATACGTTCGTGGTGGCACAGGATGATCGGCGCCAATGAGGCGTATTCGCTGGCCGACTTCAGAATCTGGTAGCCCCGTTCTGGATGCCGTCTGAATTCCATCCATTCTTCCTCGGTGAGAGGCTCAGCCTGAAACAGCACCCTGTCGCTCAGACTGATTTTGCCAATATCATGAACCAAAGCGGCTGCCGCCGTTTCTTGCACCAGTTCCTCACTTAGTTCCATTGCCACTGCTATAGTGCGGCTGATTTCACTGACCTGCCGGTTATGAGCTTCCTCTGCCGGACTTTTGGCGTATAAGGTGCGGAGAATCCGCCCGACCGTCTCGTTGTGCACCTGGTTGCTGTCCCGAAGCTTACGGGTGTACATGGCATTTTCTGCTTCGAGAAAAATGTCTGTCATCTTCTGCTCCACTGAATCCTTCGTGGCGGATCCGAACGAAACGGAAAAAATCATAAATTCGTTCTGCTCCTCCGCAAGTGTCTGCTCCAGTTGGCGGATGATCCCCTCTGCCTGCTCCCGATCCGTGCGGGGAAGCAGAATCACAAATTCATCCCCGCCAATCCGTGCTAAAACATCGTCTGTTCGGCAAGCCCCCTGCAATAAGGAGGCAATGCGGATCAGCATCTGGTCACCCGTCATATGGCCAAAAGCATCATTCGTCAGCTTCAGACCGTTGACATCCGCCAGAATGAAGGAAACGGGAAGATGCTCCTCTGTATTCAGCCGCTGAAGCTCCAATTCATAAAATCTGCGGTTGTGGAGACCCGTCAAGTGATCATGATAACTCAGATACAGAATTTCCCGTTCTGCACGTTTGCGCTCTTCAATATTGCGGGTTACGCCGACGATCTCAACTTCACCGTCTGCATTGTACCGGTACTTGGAGGATGTCTCCACCCAGATAGGGTGGCCGTCCCGGTGGAGGTTTTGGATCTCGGCAATGTATGGCTCATCCATGCTTGTCCCGCTCTGAAGAGCCTGGAGCCGCTGGGGAAACCGCTGTTTAATCTGCTCCAGAGATTCCCTGGCTACCAGAATGTCAACATTCGTTTGCATTGCCTCTTCAGGACGGTAACCAAACAAGGGATAGACAGACGGACTAATGTAAGTGAAGGCCCATTGGGTATAATTAAAGACCCAGATGACATCGGAGGCAAAATCGGTGATCAGCCGGTATTTTTCCTCACTCTCCCTCAGCATCTCCTCCATGCCTTTTCGCTCCGTAATATCATGGTGGGTGGAAAGGGTACAGGGTTCGCCCTGGTAGTCGATCATCATCGCGCTGCCCATGGCCCACAGCTCCTTGCCCCGCATGGTGCGGAGATGCATTTCCCAGTCCTTGATCAGACCGTTTTGTTGGACAGCTTCAATGAAGCGAAGCCGATCCTCCGGGTGAATCCATATGGGCAAAGTCGTTTGGTTTGAAAGATCGGTTTCCTCCAATTCAAACAGTTTAAAGCCCAACGGGTTGGAGTAACGGATGGTTCCATCCAGCGCAACGATGCTAAGTGAAAAGGGGAGATTATCGATGATCCGGTGGAATTGCAGCTCATTCTCCTTCAGAAGCCGCATCAGCCGGGCATGCTCCTCCACCTGCTTCCGTTCCTTGGTCACATCCAGAAAGTTCACTACAAAGCAGAACTTCTCCGGTGAATACACCTGGATGCGGTACCAGCGTCCCAGAGCCTCCAGATATTCCTCGAATTCGGCAGTTCCTCCGTCCAGCGAAATTGCACCATAAGCCGCGATGTAATCGAATGCCTCTCCGCGAATGCCGGGGAGAACCTCCGTCACCCGTTTGCCAATGATCGCAGACGTTAATCCTGTCATTTTCTCAAACGCCGGGTTTATCCGCAAGAATTCATAATCGCATGGCTTCCCTGCCTCATCGAGTATGATCCGGTGGTAAGCAAAGGCCATAGGTGAATGGTCAATCATCGATTCATACGGCAAAGTCTCCATACAATCCCTCTTTCTGTTCCGTTCAATGGTAGTAGAATTTACAACCATTATGTCATGCCCATTCTTTTTTGAAAATAGAAAAAATTATTATTTCCAGAACATTCCCCACTGGAAAAACCCTCCGCTGTGCATCAAAAAGACCGGCAGCCACAATTGAATTACGCTTGCCGGTCTTGGTATAGAGAAAGATGAATCTTTTCTACAGTAATACATTCAAAAGGTGAATATTGTAAATCAATACAGCCGCCTCAGCTCGGGTGGTCAAATTCTTCGGATGAATGCCCTGTCCATTGCCGTGAATAAGGCCCATTTTGCTCAGCTCCACGACACTGTTCAGTGCATAATCCGAAACCTCCGCCATATCGGCAAATAAAGCTGGTTCCTGAGCTGCCGTTGTTTCGCCGGAAGTCCGTTTTACTGCCTTAAGCGCTCTATGCGTCATGACGATCATATCTTCCCTTGTAATGGATGCTTGCGGATTGAATGTATTGTCTCCGCTTCCTTGTACAATGCCCAGGCCTCTGGCAATACGCAGGGCTCCGTCGTAATAATCCTCCGCCTGCACATCAGTGAAGCGACTTCCCGGAGTTCCTTGCAGCTCCAGAACTCTGGCCAAAAGCAGCAGGAAATCCGCACGGGTCACTTGGCGGTCCGGATCGAATTGCGTCTCCGAGATACCGTTAATAATACCTTTGGAGGCAAGCACTTCAATCTGCTTGGCCGCCCAATCCAGCGAAGCGGTGTCATCAAATGTCTTCTTTACGAAGGCAGCTGCATACATGCCAAAATGGGTTGTCGAGAATGTCACTTGCCCCGTCTTTGGATCAAACTTACCGTTGGGAACGGGGATGACTTGGCCACTGCCGTCCAGATACCAGACTACAATATGCTCCGGCTCAAGCAGCTCATTTGCTGTTGGTTTGTATGGGATGCTCACTGTCACCGGCGCGTTAGGATTGCTCCACGCAATCGTCTCAACGCCTGCCTGAATGTCCAGCTCGATAACGGGATGGTTGCCGATTCCCGCCTTTATACTCTCATTAAGTCCGTTGATGTCCGCTCTCCCGACATAAAGCCCCACATACGCAGGCAGATTCGCTCCCGGGAACATGCCGTTAGGAAGAACGATTGTGGCCATCGGCGTTTCTATTTGAATGCGGATGTCCGTTTTCTTCCTGGAAATCGCCTCCGAAGGCAGCTCCAGAACATAGGCTTTCGCCTTCGGGACGTCCCCAACGATAATGTGGATATCTTTATTCCCGCTACCGGCTTGCTCCAGTGTTTTGGTCCAAACCGCTGAGTCGATAGCGGCGGTGGCGGTCAGGCTCACAGGATCAAGCTTTACCGTCGGCTTTACGAACACACTATTCCCGTCACCGGAACCAGGTGTAGCTGCCGGGACTGTACCCGGGTTTGGTATCGGGGCTGATGAAGTTGGCTCTGACGTAGGCGTCGGTGTTGGTGTTGATGTAGGCGTTGGAGTTGGCTCCGTATTTGTATTTCCAATGACCGGAGTCACCTTCGCACCGCTGGTTACCGATCTGGACACCATTTGTGAGTCCAGCATTTGCAAGCTTGTTAATTGAATGGGGGCAGGTCCTGTGGATGTTGCTTTGAAGGTCAAGGTATACAGCGTCAAGTCCCCGCTTCGGCCGGGTATGGCACCCACCAAGGTATGAGCCAGCTGGATCGTATTCTCTTTTACGATGGGCGTGATCGCGTATCCCCCGGGACTGCTAACCGCACCTTTAAATTCAAGTCTGCTGGAATCGAACGTCACATTCACTTCATTCCCAAACAGATCCGTCAGCTGATTGCCCTTGACCTCGACGCGAATCTCCTCACCCAAAGCGGGTGAAGGTTTGTCGACGGACAACGAAAAGGAAGGGGAGCTTTCCGCAAAGGCAGCTATCGGCAGGATTCCGGTAATACCCAGCATGAGAACGATACAAAGGGTAAGAAGTCGACGTATCATGGAGCCATTCCTCCAATTGGTCAGATGGGGGATGACTTTCTGTTATCCCCCACCCGATCTCCTCTTTTTTAATGAAGTATGCGCCGCGCCATAAAAACAAGATCGAATAGATCCAGCCTGCCGTTGCCGTCCGTATCATACAGGCGAAGGGACTGCCAATTGGCGGAGCTGCTGGTGGCGTTGTAGTTTGCCGCAATAATAGCCAAATCCCCGATACTTGCCAGTTGGCTGGCCTCAGCCCGGAACTGTATCAACGCCTGTGAGAGGGCGTCGCGAGCCTGATCCACCTGAGCTTGGGTGGCATCAATCTGACCGGATACCGCAAGGGCTGCAGCGATGGCATGCTTCAAGCCGTCGATGGCACTTTGCGGATAATAACCAAAACGCGGCGCATCCAGATTCAGAACCTTCGCGTTGGCAGCAGCTTCTGAAGCCTCGGCGAGGATTGCCGACAACTCAGTCTTATCCGGAGCAACAATGGTAATCTGGTGGGAATTCCCATTGCTTACGATCTGCTCATTGCCGAGCTGGTCACCCAGCACGATTCCACTCATATAAACACTCGTCGTAACCGACTGATTCATAGCCTTGAAGGTCAATGAAAGAAGATCCACTGTACCGGTCACCGGAGACGGGCCTGTGCTTGCCTCGATAACCCGGTACGTTCCTGGACCATACACACTTCCCACTACGCTGAAGCCGTCCAGCAAGGAGCTCACGTCTACAAATTCCAGCTCCGCAGGATTGTAATGGACCGTTACGGATTTGGCATATACACTGCCGGTTACATTGGACAAACCATAAATCAGTTGGAAGGCTTCTCCCGTCTGTACGGATCCTGGCCCGCTCAGCCGGTATGAAAGCGACTTCTCGCCCTCTGGAATCACAACCTCCTTATCCGGACTGGCCTGGAGTATACCCGCCTTCATGTACCGGACATAGTACTTGCCGGCAGCAAGATCAGTGACCTCCTCTCCAGTAACCGGAGTATATTCTGCGGTGCCTTCCTTTCTATACTCCATTTTCACCGTCACACCAATGAGCTTTCCATCGCTGCCGTTGAAGGCTGCCGGTGCAACCCCTGCCGGTGTCACAGGTGCCGGTTGGTTCTGGTTGGACTCCCCAGAGAAAACCTCCCATTCCCACAACCCTACACCATTACCGTCCCGTACTTGCTTGGTCAACGTAACACGCAGCGACTTCACCTCCAATGAAGGGGTAAATGTATAGCTATTGTTGGCCCCCACCGGAGTATCCTTCACGACGATGCCGGTGGTTACCGTTCCTGCCGTAACCCATGCATTCGTTGCACTATCCTTAGGAATGTACGAATACGTGATTTTGGAGGGACCAAGGATGCCGCCATTATCCGTCCACAGCATCAAATTTGAACTTTGGAGGGTCGCCCCCTGCGGCCAATCATACTGCACCCATTCCTCAGAGCTGGTTACGCCCCATGTACCCCAATGGGGGATATTGGCAGTGTCCTTTCTGCCGTCATTGACTGCAGGGAGACTTTCCCAGGATGACGTGTAGCTGGCGGAAGCACTGGCGGCAAACGCCATATTATGCTCGCGCGGAGTGAGCAGCCGCAGATCGGTCAGCAGCCTTGTAATGGCCTGGGCAACCTGCTCCTCTGTAGCAGCCTTGTTCCCCATCACGGCGGATGCGTTGGCCTTGGCGACAGCTATGGGCGCCAGACCTTCGCCGGTAAAGTTAGCCGCCTTTAATGCATCCGCATAGCTGTATAGCTTTGCCAGCTCCGTTTTGTCCACACCGCTTGTATAGCCGTTGACTTTCCATTCCAGAATACCGGTGCCCACGGCAACGGGCTTCATATCAAGGCGTGCTCCAGTAATATAAGCAGGCTCAAAGGTGGTTATGTTGTATTTGTTCAATGCATTTCCGAGCCCGCTCACAGCTCTTGGCGTATACCAATTGCCGTTATTATCACGAAGCTGGAGCTTCATGTCGGTGGGCTGGAAATTTCCGGAGCCGTCCCGGAACACATACACATCCATAGACGACACCAGGAACGCTTCATCCCATTGATACATGATCCATGCAGGGTCCCCTTCTTTCCCCCAGTTATGCCAGGCGCTGTTCGCCGCTCCCTTGGTGGGAGAAAAATCAGCTGAGCTCTTGGGATCGAAGCCGTTGTTCAATGCCTCCGGGTAGCCGTCACCGCCGGAGAAGCTGGCCGTAGGTCTTGCAGTCAGCGCATTATTATTAGGCTGTGATTTCACCACATATACGGTGACGCGTGCCTGCGAACTGATGCCTGTAATATTACCCGTGACTACGAATTCACCTTCATTGGCATAGCTGGCCGGATCATATCCGTTCCACGAAACGTTAGCTTTCGTGAAGCCGTTATCGAACAGAACATCCACCTGATTGGGAAGGGACGGTGCTGTACCTTTTTGAGTCACAACACTGATTGCCCTATAGGAACCATCATGGTCTTGTGCAATCCGGATCGTAACATCCTTACTGGCTACCTTGTCTTCGTCAGCCGCCGTAAAGGTGAATACATAGGTCCCTGCCTTGTTTGCGCCACGGGCATATGCTTGCGCTTTATCCCCACCTACAAAAGTAATCGGCCCTGCGCCAGCCGGACTTTGCTTAAGCGTCCACCCGTACGACATACGGGGTTCGGATACTGCGCTGTACAGCGGATCCGGGGTCGCCGCACCGGATAATACAAGAATACTGCCATTCGATGCATCTTGAACCGCCGTCACCTCGCCGATGACTGGAGGCTGCTTCTCAGGCGCTGCGGCAATCTGAACGGCCAGCTCAGCGGAGGTGCTATACTGCCCGTCGTTGGCAGTAAGCCTGACAGTATAAGCGCCGCCTTTGGTCACGACAGCCCGTGTGGTGGTTGCTTTAGGATTGGTGAAGCTTAGCGTTCCGCCTTCCGGGGTACGGACAACCTCCCATTGGTAGGCCAGCGAACCATTCGGTGCTCCGTCATCGGTTACCATACCGTTTAGAATAAGGGGTAGCAGCGCCTGCGGATTGGGAGTCGTAGTTTCCACCGCTACCTCCGGAGCTTGATTTTCACCGGTAGCTGCCTTAAGAATGCTCAATTCAGCCGTAGGGGCAGCGCTCATGTAATACAGGGCCACACCCTTATTGTCCTTGACATAGAACTGCCCGGCATCCGCATTGTTCAGCTTCATGGTATAATAGCCGTTTTCCAGTCCCGCCCCATCAAAAACAATTTTGGAAGTATGCTCTTTTTCATCCAGATTCGAGAGCTGCAAATGAAAGGCTTTGCCGTCTTTTTGAATCTGCGCGCTTTCGATTCTGTCACTCTCCGAGGACAAGTAGATATTTTCACCGATCAGGTTAATGCGTTTGCCAAAACCATCCTTGGGTGTGATATGGTAGCGGTTCCCTTCATCTGTGACTACAGCTCCATACCCGAATAGCCCAAATACCGGATCGGTGACAATATCCGAACTAATGCGCAGCAGCGAACCATAGAGCCCTTCCTCCGATTCGCCGGAGAAGTCCTGCCAGCCGTTATTCATCACGCGTGTACCGCCATCGTTTACGTTTTTGGTGCCGGTTCCACCCTTCTGGGCGTTATATCTCCAGGAGATTCCGCCTACAGATTGTGCCGCAATCTGCCCCATATTGATAGCATTGAAGTTGGATAGCTTCGCCGCATAGCTGCGCTGCTGGGCCACGGCTGTCTGGTCCTGGGACCTTCCGTCATTCTGATAACGAAGCCAGTCATCCATGATGGATCCTGCCAGAGAGGCGGTATATTGGAAGTTCCACCAGCCTTCTCCGGCACGGAATACTGGCACGGAATAATAGTACCAAGTGGGCTGAATGCCCCGCATGGCACGGGTCTTCAAATCAGCCATTCCCATACTTTTCAAAGCTGCGCCGGCCCGCGCATCTTGGGGATAGTAGGTACGCAGAGCCTTGGCTGCGGCATAGGCCCCTTCTTCACCGGTATTGTCATATTCAAATTCCGACCCGTAAGGATAAGCGGCATTGGTCACGTTCCGTCCTTTTGTTTGGGCAAACTTCATTTTCAAATTTTCATATTCGGTTTGCATTCCCTCTTCTTTCAGGGCCTCAATCATATCCGGAATCTGCTGTTCACCATAGAATCCGACAGCTCCGCTGGAGATGCGGTTGTAATAGATGCCATAAGCCTTTTCCAGATAAAATTGCGGTGTTTCGCGATACGTCATCAGATGGGGATACGACTTTTGGATCCGGTACATATTGAAGAATCCCGTTGCCTCCATGATTTCGGAGAAGGTGCGTGTATAGGGCTTCGTTGAATTCGTATAAACCCCGGAGTCCTTCAGATAGTTGGCAACGGTAAAGCTGCTTTGTGTATCTTTCATGAATGTATTCCACATAAAATCGATCAGGTAGTTTTCAATGGAACGGATTTCATCCGGATCCGGATCGAGGACATTTTTCTGGACCATAAAATTGATGTTATCGTGGCTCCAGTCATCTCCCCAATGATTAATTGATGTGTCCAGACCGGTTGTCAGATACCAGTCGCGGTAGATGCCGTAGGCAGGATGGCTGGGGTCCTTTTCTTGCGTGTTCTCTACCATAAATTCGGAATGGGCCTGCACCGTTTGGTCAAGCTCCGCCAGAACATTGAATTCAAACTGGGTGAATTTATCTGCCTGCTCATTGCCCGTCTTCAGCTTGTAGTTCACACGAACGCTATTATTGCCGATGCTGCCAAATGTAAGCTCGTAGATATGATGCTGTTCCCCGTTTATCAATTTGGTTTCCACAAACCGGACGGATTCTGAATAGCCCGGGTTTCCGTCAGGAAGCCCGCGCCCGGCGCGGGAATTGTTAACCATTCCCGCTCTGGTCTGCCCGGGCCTGATCTCGGGAATATGCGCCGCGTCGAACGGATCATTCTCGTGAACAGACTGAATCTCTACAGACTGTACGTCGATGAGACTATCATTATAGTGCAGATCTAGCTTTACGGGCATGTTGATAGCCGTTTGGAAGCCGGGCAGCGCCACAGCATCAATCATACCGGATTGGTACAGGATGGAGCGGAGATTGGCCTCCCGGTCTTCCATGGACGCAGAAGCGTTATTGGGGCTGTTGGCGTTAACCTGGGGACTGTTGTCGCCTGCGCGAACCGCAGAGAATTTGAACTTGTATGTTTTTTCCTGATTCGGCCCCAACACCAGGCTGGTGGCATCGGTAAAATATCCGCGGCCGGTTTTTTGGATATCCTTGGAGTGGATATACAGAACATTCAGTCCCGGAAACCAGCCGCCGCTGTCACCGACCCAGTTGGAGTACGCACTTCCGGCACGGAGCTCACCCGCGTCTCCTAACCAATAATCCACATATTCAATGCGTGCGCCGCTATCCGGCACAGGGGTAAACAGCATGAAATTGCCTTCACCGCTGGTACGGATGGCATAGGAATACCCACTGTCGGCGCCGGCAAAATGATGCACGGTAACCCGGTTGTCATAGGTATCTGATACGGATCTGTATTTGTTATTCCACGGCATCGGCAAACCGATATCGCCGAATTCCATGTATTTGCCGCTTTTATTTTTGAGCGTGATTTCCCACAGCATCGAACCGTCATCGCTATCCATATTAAATACTGACTTCACGTCAAAACCCTTCATCACCCGATTGGCAGTGGAGTTCAAGTCCTGTCCTTTGAAGTTAACCTCCACTTTTTTGCCGTCCGGCGAGACGGTCTTGGCAATATAAGGGTTATTCGGATTGATGGCTGAAAATTTGGTTGAACCACCGGCTGCTAATGTTTTGTTGGTGTCCACCTCCACGAAGCCGGTCCGGTTGTTGGGGAATTGATTGCTGTCACCAGTGCGGTATGAAAAGATCATTTCACCCATCCATTGGTGCTGGACATCATCCTGCGGGGCCGTATTGTTAGGCAGAACAAAGTTAATCGGATTGCCGTTTTTATTCACCGGGTTATTCTTGATATAAAGCTCCTCAATTTGCCCCAAGTCACCGATTTTGGCAGAAAGGCTTGCATTGGAGATACCATTCGCTGCAGCGGCTGCCGAAGGCACCGCATTCCTACTCCCCAAGGGCAGCACCCCTGAAAACAACAACATCGCGGCAGCAAGGGACACCAGCTTTTTTGTAGTCGTTTTCATCTTAACCTCCCGTTTCTTCCTTATTATCTTCTTGCCCTGCGTAAATGTAATCGCTTTCAATCCATGTTCAAAAAATGGGTTCCTATACAACCATCATAAGAACCCATTCCGGCAACCGTATGTTCTTAATCGCCACCCCCTTTCCGAGTTTTGGAGTAAGGTGCCTTACAGGATGCTATTATTTCGAGCGGATCCAAACCGTCATTTCTCCCGGCTCCCGGTTCCCCCAGTATGCGTAGGGAACGGCCAAAACGCTGACGCTTCTGTCCTCCCTGATGACAGGTCTGTACAGCTCATCCTTCCAGGAGGGATCAGAACGCAGCCCCTGCCCGGACAACACCACAATACCACCCAGAATATCGTCCCTGTAGCCCGCTTCGAATTCAGCATTTACGGGAAGGCAGATATCCGTAAGATCCGGGCCGTTATCCGCTTGTTCCAGGCAATAGACCAGCGGGCCATATTGCAAGGCGACTTTGCCTGCATTCTCGTGCACCTTGGGATTGGACTCGATACGCTCAGCAGCCATAGCAAAATGGAGCAAAATTTCGTCCTGATTCATCCACTGTCTGTTGATCTGGGCGTAGCCATGCTCTGTGATGGCGCTCAAATCCAGCGTCTCCCCGTTAACTGTTATCCGGGGAGTTCTGCACCAGGACGGAACCCGGAAGGAAAGGGTGCAGCTGACTGCCTCATCCAGCTCCAGTCCAACCCGGATCTCTCCGTCCCATGGATAACGGGTATCTGTGTGCAGGATCAGCCTTTTTCCTTGGACATCAAATGTACTTTCATTGGAGGCATAAAGATGCATCATCACCGTTGTCCCGTTTTGTGTAAAAAAGTAAGTATCTAACGATGTCAGGATCCGCGCCAGGTTAGGGGGACAGCAAGCACAGCCGAACCAAGGCACACGCTCGGTTTTGACATGCTGCATATCGTGACGGTATTGCGTGACTGCAGGATGAACCTCCAAGGGATTGACGTAAAAATAACGTGTACCGTCCAGCGACATCCCGCTCAGCATCCCGTTATATAAAACCCGCTCCATCACATCCCCGTACCGGCTGTCCGTCTCCAGCTGAAGCATGCGGAATGCCCACATGACAAGGCCGATGGATGCGCATGTTTCGGTATAAGCCGTATCGTTGGGCAGATCGTAGTCGATGGTGAACCGTTCGCCATGCCCTTGAGAGCCCAGTCCTCCTGTAATATACATCCGCTTGGAGGTTACATGATGCCAGAGCTTGCGAAGCGCCTCGGTCAGCGTCTCATCCCCGCAAGCCTTTGCCAGGTCCGCCATGGCCGAATACAGATACATGGCACGTACGGCATGCCCCTCCGCCGTGTGCTGCTCTCTTACAGGATCATGGGCCTGATGATAATCCAGCTCGAACCAGCGGTCCTTGGACGGGGCGCCGAATCCGGGGTCCTCCTTTAGGAAGCTGGGCTGTTTGCCCCGCTCCTCCACGAAATACCGGCTTAAATTCAAATACCGCAGCTCGTTCGTTATCCGGTACAGCTTAACCAGAGCAAGCTCAATTTCCTCATGGCCGCAGTAGACCCGCATTTTGTCAGGATCAGGGCCTATCACCCGGTCTATATAATCGGCGTAACGGCACATCATATCCAAGAAGGTCCGCTTTTGGGTGGCCTCGAAGTACGCAACCGCTGCCTCCATCAGGTGACCCGCACAATAAAGCTCATGCCCAAAGGCGAAATCATGCCAACGCTGCTCCGGTGCCGCAACCGTAAAGTACGTGTTCAGGTAGCCGTCCGGCTGTTGGGCCCGCTTCATCAAGTCCACAACAGCATCAATCACCCCTTCGAGCCCCGGGTCCGGAGAGTGTCTCAGGCTGTAAGCCGCAGCCTCGATCCATTTGGCCACGTCGCTGTCTTGGAAGACCATGCCATAAAAAGCCCCGGTTTTCTCCCCTGCCGTGATCCGCAGGTTTTCTATGGCGTGACTCGGCTCCGCACCTTCAATTTCGTCGTTCAGTGCTTTCCACTGGTACGGAATCGTTTCCTGAACGGTCTGCCTCACCTTGGGTTGCCAAAATTGATCATGCAGTCTAACTTTCATGCAGCTTTCTCTCCTTCCACTCGGTAGACAGCCTAACCCTTCATCCCCGTCATCGTAATTCCTTCTACAAAATATTTTTGGCCAATCAGATAAAAAATCACCCCCGGAGCAAAGGACAGGCAGGTGGCTGCCATCGTCGATGCCCAATCCGTCTTTAACTGGCCTCTAAAATTAGTAAGCCCCAATGCAATGGTGTATTTATTGCTTGAGTTAATATAAACCAGCTGCTGGAGCAAATCATTCCACAGACCAATGAAAATAAACAAGGCTACGACGATCATGGCTGGCCTGATGGCCGGTAAAATAATGTGGAACAAAATGCGGAAGTATCCGGCACCGTCGATGGTTGCGGCCTGGTCCAGCTCCCTGGGTATGGTCATAATAAACTGCCGGATCAAGAAGATATTAAAGGCTCCTCCGCCGCAGAAATATGGCAGAATGATCGGTAAATAGCTGTCACGGATCCCCAGCCCCTGCGTCCATGCAATGTATAGAGGAATGAGGGTCACCATGGTAGGCAAAAGCATGGAGCCGACTACCAACGTCCAGATGATCTTTTTCCCTCTAAATCTTAATCTTGCAAAAGCATATCCGCATAAGGTGGCCGTAAATGTTCCTGCCAAGCAGGAGGGGACAATAATTACCATGGTATTCCACAGATATTCCCAATACTTGAACACGCCTAATGTTTTTTCATAGTTGGAAAACAGCCATTTGCCGGGTATTAGAGATGGCGGATACCGGTAGATTTCGGCATTGGTCATCAGCGACGTTCGGAAAATCCACCAAATCGGAAAAAGCGCGAGGATGGCAAAGAAAATGACCGTCACCATCGTTATCACATTCAAAATGCGTTCATTCCGTTTTTTACTTTTTAGCTTGCCGCTTCTAAGTCTGCCGACTGCAGCTTCACTCATTTGTCGTCCCCTCCTTCCTGGAAGATCCACCGGTTCGAGGTTTTGAATAAAACCGCAGTAAAGAGCGCAATAATGATGAAAATAATAAAGGTCGTTGCACCTGCGTAACCCAGCTTGTTATTGACAAAGGCCTGATCATACATCAGGTAGGTCATAAAGCGGGAAGCATTGCCAGGTCCGCCATTGGTCAACACAAGAGATGGCGTAACCACCTGAAAATTGGCGATAAGGCTCAGCAGCAGGTTATAGAAAATAATCGGTGATATGCCGGGCAAGGTGATATGCCAGAAGCGCTGCCACCCATTCGCCCCGTCAATTTCAGCGGCTTCATAATAGATCCCCGGAACATTCTGCAGCCCTGCCAAAAAGATCACAATCAGGTTGCCCGACAGCCAGACCGCAATCAAGGAAAGGGAAGGAACAACGTACCGTGAATCCGCAATAAAGAGGATTTTATCCATCCCGATTTCAGAGAGAAGATAGTTGAAAAATCCGAAATTCGCCTCATACAGCCAGGACCATCCCACATATATGGCCACCGCCGGCAAAACATAAGGCACATAAAAGACCGCTCTGAAAAAACCTCTTGCCGGTATTTTACGGTTTAACAGTATCGCAATAAATAGGGAATAGATCATGCTGCCAATGACGGACAAAAAGGAAAAATAAAGTGTTGCGATAATCGAATCCTTAATATAGGGATCGGTAGTGAAGAGCTTGATGTAATTTGAGAATCCGATAAATTCCGGACTGGTTAAGCCCGACCAATTGGTCATACTGATGCCAAGCACCCCCAAAAGGGGCAAATATGTAAGAAAAGCCAGTCCGAGAAAAGCGGGAATTAAGCAAATGTAAGCAACCCGTTCCTCACTCGAAAACCTGCGGAAGCGTTGTTTCGGAATCTTTTTTACCGTTTCCATACCTAGCTTAGTCGTTTCCATCCCTGGCTCTCCACCTCAGCTTTGAAGGATGACCGCCGCCGGTTACGCGGCCTTGGCGGTCATCCTCTCTATCCATTTTTATTTTCCGATAACTGTCCAGTCGCTATTTCCCTTTATTGGCTGCCTTCAGCTTATCCAGATTTTTAGTGATGGCATCCTTGGCTGTAGTCTTCCCGGTCCAGACATCTCCCAGAACCGATCCCAGCAGGTTATTAAATTCCGTTGTGTAATTGGTATAGAACCAGGAAGCCGGCCTCGCAGCGGGGGATTGGGCATAATCGACTACCGCTGACTTGTATTCGGCGTACGGAGGGAAGTTGGGATTTTCAACCCACTTGCGGGTTAACGTTTCGTCCTTATACCATTTTTCAAGCGTAGGCATCCAGATTCCTTCTGAAATAAGGCCCCAGTTGTTTTCCTCAGCCGTATACCATTTGAGGAATTCCATGGCTTCGGCCGGGTTCTTCGTTTGGGAGAATACCACATTGGCGCCGCCTGTGTTAAGTGTTACTTTTTCCTTCATATAAGGCAGTACGGCCACACCGTATTTCAGGCCTTCTTTTTTGGCGGTATTCAAGCTGGTTCCTACATTCCACTGGCCGTTTGTGGCCATTGCAACCGTCCCCGCTATAATGGTACGTTGAATGCCATCGTCCGTCTGCCCAACAGACAGCGGAGCAACATGGTCCTTCAAATATAGATCGGCAACCTTCTGAATCGCTTCGATACTGGCGTCTTCTCCAACTCTTACATCGGTCCCGTCTTTGTTGTAGTAGCCGCCGCCATTGCTAATGGCCCAGGTTTCCAGCTGCCACGGCAGATTTTCCACGGATGCACCAAACTGGACGATGCTCTTCTGATCAAATCCGGCCTCGCCGGGATGTTTACCGTTCTTATCAAGGGTCAGCTTCTTGGCCGTCTCCACGAATTGGTCCCATGTCCATGCTTTGTCCAGAGAGGCCGGAGGATAAGGCACCTTCGCTTTGTCGAACATGTCTTTGTTGTAATAAAGAAGAAGGATTTCATTGGCAGCCGCATACGCTACAGGCTTGCCATTATATTTGTAGGCCAGGCTGTCCAGCGGTTTGCTGCCTGTTCCTTCATACATGGCACTTACATCCTTCAGCATCCCTTTGGAAGACCATTGGATGACCGCATCCTCCTTTAACATCCCCACATCCGGCAATTGATTGGCCGTTGCCATGGTATTCAGCTTGGTGATGTAGCTTTCCCACGGAATCGCTACCACTTCCACTTGAATGCGGTCTTGGGAGGCATTAAACTTATCTACTGCCTTCTGGGTTGTATTTCCTTCCTCCGCGCTTCCCCACATGGAATAAGTAATCTTGACCTTCTTCCCATTTGCCGCTGTTGTCGCTGATGCTTTAGGAGATTCTCCTCCGGATGGCGATGGCGATGTGTTTGTCTCATTCTCCCCGCAACCTACTGCACCAGCTACCAATAAAATGGAGATAAAACCTGCCCCCAGCTTCCGTCCCACTTTCATTTTTCCACTCCCCCTTCATAATTGAGCGAAAACATAATCTTGTGACCCAATCTCTTGGTAATTCCAAGTATCAAGCCTCTTCCATTTACTTACGGGCTAAGGAAGCGCTTGCTTTTAATGGAATTATACTTGATCCCACCTGAGTTGGAAACCAGAATCACAACCTCTTTTTTCAGATTTTCAACCTTAAAAAACCTGTTTAACAAAACACCGGAGGGGTCTGGAATATGCTTATTTTCTTTTTAAGGAAGCGCTTTATTTCTGAAAGGACTTGAAGTATGATTAGAATAACTTTTTCCAATTAAAGCCTATGGAGGGGTATTTGTGGTGAACTCAGCCATTCTTCACTTTATCTCGCCACCCATTCCCTACTTCGTGGACTGCGGTCATGCCTATTACGGAGTAGGAGACACCCATATTGACCGGAATTGCCTCGGCGTATTCGATCTCATTGTCGTCCGTAAGGGCGTCCTCCCCATCGGCGAAAACGGAAACACCTGGGAAATCAAAGAGGGAGAAGGACTTATCCTTCTCCCCAACGGTCATCATTATGGCAGTGCCCCCTGCAAAACGGATACGGAAATCACCTGGATTCACTTTCAGACCTTCGGCAGCTGGCAGATGTGCCGCGACACCAACGAATGCCTGGGCAACCAACTGGAGCTGATCGAAGCCCACAAAAAAGCAGTGTTTTTGAACCACGCCGATGCCTGCTCCATTTTCATCTCCAAATACATGAAGCTGTCCTTGAAGGCCATGGAGGCTTTGGATACCTTCTTTCAACAGGACCATGAGCCGCAATCCCTTCGGAATTGGAAAAGGCAAGCTTCCTTCCAACTCCTCCTGCAGTACCTGGACCGGGATCATGCTCCTCCCGCGGACGCTGCCGCGATACGGCTGGCTGAGCAAATCGAGCTATTTATCCGTCAGAATTATGCCAACGATATCACGAATTCGGTGCTTCAAGAACAGATGAACTACCATCCCAATTATCTGGCGAAGGTGATGATGAAGGTCTATGGGATGACTCCCATGGCCTATCTACAGTATTACCGCCTCGAGCAATCCAAACGGCTGCTGCTGCAAACCCCCTGGTCCATTGCCCGAATAGCAGGGGAAGTCGGGTTCCGCCATACGTCGCATTATTCCACCTGCTTCTCCAAGAAAGAAGGTTTATCTCCACTGAGCTTCCGCAGCAAGTTCGCCAAACAGCGGTAACAGATACATCAACATATACATACTGGAGGCGTGTGGCATGACAATAAAAGCAAAAATGACGGTGGATAAAGATTTTATCATCGGCAAGGTTGACGACCGGCTCTACGGTTCCTTCATCGAGCATCTGGGACGGGCTGTTTATGGCGGCATTTATGAACCCGGTCATCCCGATGCCAATGAACAGGGGTTTCGAAAGGATGTTCTGAAGCTTGTTCAACAATTGCGTGTGCCGATTGTCCGTTATCCCGGCGGCAATTTTGTATCCGGTTACGATTGGAAGGATGGCATCGGCCCGGTCAGCGAACGGCCAAGCAAGCTTGAATTAGCCTGGAGAACCGTCGAACCCAATCATTTTGGCATGAACGAATTCGCATCTTGGTCAAAAGCAGCCGGCACCGATGTCATGTGGGCCATCAATCTGGGGACACAAGGCGTCGATGACGCGCGGCAGGTTGTGGAATATGCCAATCATCCGTCCGGCAGCTACTGGAGCGATATGCGTATCCGTCATGGTTACAAGGAGCCGCACCGGATCAAAACCTGGTGCCTCGGAAATGAGATGGACGGTCCCTGGCAGATTGGCCACAAAACGGCGGAGGAATACGGAAGAATTGCCTTGGAGGCCGCCAAAGTGATGAAGTGGACCGACCCGGCCATTGAATTGGTCGCCTGCGGCAGCTCAGCTCTGGGCATGCCCACATTTGCCGATTGGGAAGCAACGGTGCTTGATCACACCTATGAGCATGTCGATTACCTGTCGCTGCATCAATACTACGGTAATCATGAGAATGATACCCCAACCTTCCTGGCCCGATCGCTGCAGATGGATGAGTTCATTCTTAGCGTCACTGCGATTTGCGATTATATGAAAGCCAAGAAGCGCAGCAAAAAACGCATGTACTTATCCTTCGACGAATGGAACGTCTGGTTCCACAGCAATGCTGCAGACAAAAAAATCGAGCCTTGGCAAATTGCCCCTGCCCAGCTCGAAGACATCTACACCATGGAGGATGCCCTGGTGGTCGGCTGTTTGCTGATTAGCCTGCTCAAGCATGCGGACCGGGTAAAGATGGCTTGTCTGGCGCAGCTGGTAAACGTAATCGCCCCCATCATGACAGAAACCGGCGGAGCCGCTTGGATGCAGACGATCTATTATCCCTACATGCATGCCTCCTTATATGGGCGCGGCCATTCGTTAGTCCCTCTCATTCAATCCACCAAATACGATACCAAGGAGATCACAGACATCCCGCATCTGGAATCCATTGCCGTACACAATGAGGAACAGGGAGAGGTGACCATCTTCGCCGTTAACCGGCATTTAGACGGGGAGTTACCCTTCGAGGCGGACTTGCGCAGCTTTGGAGCTTGTTCGCTTATTGAGCACCTTGTTTTGGAGCATGCCGATCTCAAAGCCGTCAATACCGCCGCACAGCCCGACCACGTCAAACCACACAACCGGGGCAACGCCACCGTCAACGGCTCCACTATCTCGGCCAGCCTGAGTAAGGCTTCATGGAATGTTATACGTTTGAGGGTTTTGTAGGCGATTAGTTAGTAGTCAGGCTGCCTTTTCGTGAAATACACCTGACCCTGCTAAACCGTAAAGCTGTCGATAGCCTCCCTTAAATGAATAGAAAGCGAGCTTTGATTTTCCATATTGTGGGCCGTCTCTTGCAGAACCTGATCAATATGCTCTACGCTTGCTTTTACCTCTTGAATGTAACCGGCATTTTGAGATGAGCTTGCCAACACGGAATCAATAACCGCTTCAATTTGGGTTACAGACGCTTTCATCTGATCTGCGGCACTGCTGACTTCCTCCGATATCGTATGTATCTTCAAGGCATCTTCTTGATATTTCTTACCGGCTTGGATTAATAATTCATAATCTGCCTTGACGTCCTTATTTATATAATCCAGCATATCCTGTGATCCCGCTGCCAGGTTGGCGAACGCATCGCGGACTTGTGTAAGGATGCCGTCCACATGCGCGATTGCTTCTGCTGTGCGGTTTGCCAATACTCTTACTTCTGCCGCAACCACCTCGAAGCCCTTGCCGTACTCCCCTGCCCTCGCTGCCTCAATGGACGCATTTAATGCAAGAAGCCCTGTTTGTGAGGAAATATCTTTTATATTATCTGAGATTTCATTAATCTCCTCGACAATTTCACCTGCCTGAATAGCTTGCTTCAGCTTGGCTTGTTTTTCGCTATATGTTTCGTTGGCCCTTGCTAAAGAGACGTTTACCTCCTGCTCCATTTGCATCGCTCTGGCCTTCATAGAAACGGATGTCAGAAGAGAAACCTCCACCTTCTGCAGTAAATCTTCGTTTGTACGATTAATATCAGCGAGGGATACTTCCGCCATCTGTGCAGACTGCGTTAATTTTTCCGCGTCCTCGGCAAGAATAGTTGAAGTAGAATGAATGAGATGAATATTAGCTACGGAGTTCCGGCTTGCTTCAAGAGTAGAAAAGCTCAATTTATGTAATTGGTCAGAGGTGTCATCAATCTTAACAATCAGTTTTCTTATATTACCCGAGCTTTTATCAAGGGCTTCGCCCAGGCGGCTGATATCATCACGACCCTCAAGCTGGAGTGTGCCGGCTAAATCCCCTTCGCCCAGCCTATCGGTGTGGAGCAGAACTTTATTTAATCTTTTTAGTATCAATCGATCATTAAGCAGCGCAATAATTAAAACAGAGATCAGAGTACTTAAACCTGATGAGACGTAAAACCCGACATTCCCATCCAGGTAAGTTGTGCTAATCCCTGCTTCCCCGAACGCCTCCCTGCTTTTTGTCAACGCCAGATTTACAATTTGTCCAATGTTTGTACTAAGAATTTGGACAAGCATAACCGGCATTATAAACTTGAACTTCATGGAATGGATGGTCCTTTGTTTGATCTCTTCTTTTATGTTCATTGGGTCTCCTTCATGATCATCTGCCTTTAATTCATTATGAGTTGTATATTCATTGGCATAATCATAGCTGATCTATCAAAATTGGATAACGTCCAAAAGGGCATGCCCTTTTGGGCAATTTGGGCTCTTGATAAAATTGAGCAAGTAAATTTGATTACCCTTTGCTATAATAAACAAGAAAATCAGGGAACCATCCGCAGCTCAGTCATTTAAGACATTAGGGAGTACGCCATGACACAACGAAAAACAGGCATCCGGCCTATCTTTATCGCCCGCTATCTGAAGGATAAGAATTTTCGAGTAAGGTTATCTCTCTATGCAGGAACGTGCATCAATCTTGCTTCAAGCATATTCCACCTTCTGGCATGTTTATTTTATTCATCCATTTGGTTTGGGGCGGTTGCCGTTTATTATATTATTCTCACAATTATTCGGTTCCTTCTAATTCGAAGCGTGAGGTTTGTTTCCATAATGGAAATAAAAGATGATAAGTATATACACGAAATTAGGCGATACCGTGATACGGGAATTTTGCTCTTTGGATTGAATTTGGCTATGATAAGTGTGATCGTCCAAATCATTTGGCAAAACAAGGGGTATCACTATCCGGGATTAGTGATTTACGCTTCTGCCGTGTATGCGTTTTACAGCTTAACCCTTGCCATTATTAATATGGTGAAATACCGCAAAATGGATGAGCCTGTTTTCTCCGCTGCCAAAATGCTTAGCTTTTCGGCAGCATTAATGTCTATTCTGACCCTGCAAACCGCAATGATTTCCCGGTTCGGAGAAGATGATTCCTTCCGGCAAATCATGAATGTCACTACAGGCACGATAGTTAGTGCGCTTGTGTTCATAATGGCCGCTTACATGATCGTTCGTGCCAATCAGGCATTGAAAAATCATTACACTATAGTGGACAATCAGTAGACTGCTTGAAAAAAGGCGCATTCCGGTGATGGAATGCGCCTTTTTCTATTTTTTTATATGCAATGTATTTGCTGATTTTTTTATTTTTTGGAGTTTTGCATAACCCATCATGCCTCCAAAAAGAATGAGCACAACTATACCACCAATTATCGTTAGCAAGACCGATAATATTTTCTTCCAAATGTTCTCTAAAAGTGTTGTTTTTCCACCTACTCTCATAACCTGCTCCAACAATTGGGGTTGGCCTCCTCTTCTCTATTCTTGTTTATAAGATCGCGTCTGAAATTCAAAGTAACATTGGATTTTCTTTCCTTAACCTCCGATGCTTCTTCTAAGATCCAACCTGAATTTTCGTAGTAAAAGATGTACAGTGGTTTCATGGTGTTGCTTACTGTAATCTGGATATATTCATAGCGGGTCCCCTTTACTGTGTGGTCCATTCCTTATGCTCCTCTCCAAACTTCGCTCCCGGATAGCTTAGAAATCAGCAGATTCCTTTAGCACCTTTAACTCGATTGGCCGATTGCTGTGGGGCTTGTCGTACTCCTTCATAATGGCCTCTCCTTCAATGTCAAAATTCGGAAGGAGCTTATCGAGCCATTTCGGGAAGTACCAGGCTGATTTGCCCATCAATGTCATAACAGCCGGCACAATTGCCAATCGCACGACAAAGGCATCAAGTAAAACGCCAGCGGCCAGGGTTAAGCCCATCTGCTTAATGATGGGATCGTGAGAAAAGATAAAGCCGGAGAACACGGCAATCATAATAAGGCCTGCCGCGGTTACAACCGTTCCATTTTCATTCAGACCCGCCAGAACGGCTTTTTTGGCGTCGCCTGTATGAGCATATTCCTCTCTCATCCTGCTTACCAGGAATACTTCATAGTCCATGGATAACCCGAACAAAATACCGATGGCGAGAACAGGCAGCAAGAACAATACCGCGCTCGAACCAGGGAAACCGAATAGATCCAGGAAATGGCCGTCTTGCACAACAAAGACCGTAAAGCCCAGGGTAGCACCGATGGAAAGAACGAACCCCAGTACTGCTTTTAATGGTACAAGGATGGAACGGAATACAACCATCATGAGCACAAAGGCAAAGACAACAATCAGAACAGCAAACACCGGCAAGGCACCCATGATTTGATCTGATACATCAATGTTCACAGCAGTAGCTCCTGTTACCATTAAAGACATGTTGTTCTCGTCGGAAAGATCTCTGATTTCTTTCACCAGCTCCTTGGTTTCCGGTGCATTAGGACCATCTTCAGGGGTTACACTTAATAAGAATAATTCACCCTTCTGGTTTGGCATGGCGGGAGAAGCCTTAACCACATGATCCAACTCATTCAACTTCTTGGACAGGGCTGCCAATTTATCAGGGGATGCATTTTGTTCATTCGCCGGATCCGCAATCACAACTAGCGTTGAATGGAACCCTTCTCCATAAGCCTCGGTTAACAAATCATAGCCTTGCCGTTCCGCCGTTTCATACGGCTTGTTGCCGCCATCAGGAAGTCCCAGGTTCAGATGAAAGAATGGAACCATCATAACGGTTAATGCCACAATACCAACTACTGACACGATAAGCGGTCTCTTCGTAACAAAGCTGCCCCATTTATTCGTACCGCTTTTCTTATCTGAACGGGTTACCTTAACCAATAACCGGTTGCTCTTCTCCGGCTTCATCCTATGTCCCATTAATCCCAGGATAGCCGGCACAACTACAATGGCCACGATAATCGATAATAGAACCACTACTGCAGTTGCGACCCCCATCACTGTCATAAACGGTATCTGAACAACCATAAGTCCCAATAAGGCGATGATGACAGTAATACCTGCGAACACAACAGCATTCCCGGCGGTACCGTTGGCAATGGCGATTGATTCCTGAACGGTATACCCTTTTTTCAATTGCTGCTTGAACCTGGAGAAGATAAATAAGGAGTAGTCAATGCCTACAGCCAGGCCGAGCATTGCAGCCAGAGTAAGGGATATGGACGGAATATCAAAGTAATTCGTACCTACCAAAATCAGCAGAACACCGGTTCCAACCCCGATCAGCGCGATCAGTATCGGCATTCCGGCTACCAGCAGCGAAACAAACGTTAGCGCCAATATGACATAGGCTAAAGAAACACCCAATATCTCGCCGGGGCCACCTCCTGCTTCGGTTTTCTCAAATTCCACCGTTCCTCCTAAACCGGTCTGCATGCCTTTATCTTGTAGGATACTTAAACTCTCTTCCACCAGTTCCTTGGATGCTTGACTCACTTCAGCCGCCGGCGAATGATAGGTAATGACTGCATAACCAATCTGCTTATCCGGATTTATATTAGCCAGTTTATCAGGAGCTGCAACAGAGTTAACCGCCGGGTCCTCTTTAATCTTCGCGAGCATTTCTGTAACAACAGCTTTATTCTCTTCTGCGTTCAAGGATTCATTGGGTGGTGCCTTCATCACGATGTATGCTTGACCAGCTTGTTTGCCCCCCGTAAATTCTTCCTCTAAAACCTTTAGGGCTTTCTCAGATTCCGTACCCGGTATGGATACGTCCTCTGTAAATGCGGTACCCATATTCATAATGACACCACCTAATACAGCCATAAGCAGAATGAAGGTCAAGATGACCTTCTTGCTATTGGATCCTGCCCATTTTCCCAAATGAAATAAAAATTTCGACATGGTCCCAACTCCTCCCGATTCCTATCTTTTCTCTTGATGTGATTATCATACCGCAAATACCAAAGCTTGAACTCGTACGTACGGGCATGCCCTTTTGGGCAAAAAGGGAAAAAAAATACTCGGAAATTAAATCCGAGTACTTTTCTCTCCGTAAACTATCATGAAAGTGTTGCAGAATTAATTAGAAAAAGGGGCTCTCAAACTCGCGTGGCTTCGTTTATGTAGTACGCTACAAACGCTACGAGACACAAAGTATCGAGGCAGCCGGGATTGTAGTCTACGGATTACCTGCTTGAATTGGTCTCCTTTACCCCTATACCACGCCCATGGTCAATTTCCGGACGATTTCGCTCAACGAAAACAATCAACCTTTTGAAATGAATTTTCTTATTAAAAAGTTTCTAATTGAAATAATGATGATTTCAGGAACTAAGACAATAATTACAAATAGTATGAAAATTAATGGTAATGATGAACTAAAAATAACTGCGGATTGACTCTCTCTATTCACTTCAATCAGAAAGTACCATAAAGGAACCGAAACAACCCACATGATCAATGTTGAAATCAGTAAGTATCGAACATTTTTCCATAAAAAACAAAATAGAAGGGATATGGCCATTGGTAAAATCCATGTGTCTATCTCTTTACGGAAGCTCAAAAGTACAAAAATGAGCAAAGGATATAGGATTAAGATAGGTAATTGAAGCTTCCTATTTGAATATAAACTCATAAATAGCTCCTCTTCATAAAAATAGTTTTAAATGAATAATTAAAACCATAGATAAAAGAAATTCTTTTATTATCCCGTTAAGATTGACACAAATTTTCGTCCCCCTCATCTAGTCTAGGGTTTTCATTGCAATACATATTTCCACTAAATACCAAGAAAAGCCGTCCCTTAACCTTAGGACGGCTTTTCTTTGCTGGTCTTATGATATTTATTTAGCCCTTTTTTTTTGCCAGACCTTAAAATTTTACTGCAATGCCTCAACTACACCGGCTATACCCGCAGCTGGTACAGGTTTTGCACCCGTCCGACGGGATCAGCGAGGCGCTGCCGCAGCTGGGGCAGATGTCCTTGCTGACGGTGCCCAGGTCCAGGCTGCTGTGGCCGTGACCGTGGCCGCCTTGGGCGTCGTGGCCATGATCCGCTGCCGCGGGAGCGTGGCTGTGGGCGGCGGCTTCGGCTGCTGCGGTGACATACGCTGAGCTGTTATGCGCGGCGGCGGCGGCGTTGGCCTGCACGTGCATTTCCAGCGATTTGGCGACAGCGTCGGCGATGGACTCCACTCTGTTGGCGCCGAAGCCGATGGCGCCGGAACCGCCGATGCCCTTCAAGTGTTTAATCAGCAGGGCTTCCTTGTTGCCATGATTGCCGTAGCGCAGGAACAGGGAGCATACCCGGCCCAGAGCCTCGGACATGGCGAACACGTCGGAGCCTGCTTTGCCTACGTTCAGGAAGATTTCGCTGGGGATACCGTCCAGATCGTTGATGGTGATATAGGCCATCCCGAATGGTGTGTTTACCTTATAGGTTGCGCCGCGGAGTACCTGCGGACGGCGTTTGTATTGATTATCGAAAACCTGCTCGGTTTTCTTGTCCACGTTGACGGCGAGGGCCGAGCCGATGGCTTCAAAAGACTCATTTTCCACTTTCTCTTGCTCCGGCTTCACTTCTTCTGCAACCGGCTCCGCTTCCTTCTTGTCCTCCTTCTTCTCGGTGGACAATACCTGCACATCGCGGCTGCCGTCCCGGTAGATGGTGACACCCTTACAGCCCAGATCGAAGGCCAACTCATACAAGCGTTCGGTTTCCTCCACCGTAAAGTCGGCAGGGCAGTTGGCGGTTTTGGAGATGGAGCTGTCCACCCAACGCTGGATGGCTGCTTGTGCCCGGATATGGTCCTCTGCGGACAGGTTCATTGCGGTGACGAAATAATCCGGCAGCTCCTCCCCGGGATGTGCATCCTTCCACTCCTGGGCAATCGGAACAAGCTGCTTGTCGAAGCCCAGGCGGCTTTGACGGAAATATTCAAAGGCGAAATACGGCTCGATCCCGGTGGAGGTGCCCACCATGGTTCCGGTGCTGCCCGTAGGCGCCTGAGTAATCACGGTTACATTGCGCATTCCCTTGGCCTGGATAGCGGCTCCCACTTCGGGGAAGGCCTCCACCATATTTTTCATAAAGCCGCTTTGCAGATATTTCTCCGCATCGAACTTCTTGAAGCTGCCCTTCTCCTCCGCAATCTCCGCAGAAGCCAGATAGGACTCCTTGGCCATAAAACCGTAGAGCTTGTCCAGGAATTCCAGAGATTCCGGGCTGCCGTAACGGATCTCCAGCTTGATCATCAGCTCGGCCAGACCCATGGAGCCCATGCCCACCCGGCGCTCGTTCAGCTGATTCTCCTTATTTTCTTCGAAATGGTAAGGAGTCTTGTCAATAACATTGTCCAGGAACCGGGCGGAATAGCGCACCACCCGGCCCAGCTCCTCCCATGCCACATCATGCTTCTCGGCATCGTAGAAACGGGACAGATTCACAGCGGACAGGTTGCATACGCCCCAAGCCGGCAGACCTTGCTCGCCGCAGGGGTTGGTGCAGATGATCGGGTTGAAATACCAGCTGTTGGACATCTGGTTATAATATTCCATAAAGACCACGCCGGGTTCGGCGGATTTCCAGGCTGATTCGATAATGGTATGCCAGATGTCACGGGCTCTGACGGTTTTGTAGACCTTGACGGCCTTGCCCTTGGCTTTCCATTCATCCAGATCGCCGTTCCATACGGCATCATATTCGCTGTCGGAGGTATCCGGGAACACCAGCTCCCAGTCCAGATCCTCCTTCACCGCTTTCATAAAACCGTTGCTAACGCACACGGAGAGGTTGGCGTTGGTGATTTGGTTCATGGTTTGTTTGACGGTGATAAAGTCCATCACGTCCGGATGCCAGTCATTCATCATCAGCATCAGAGCACCGCGCCGGCTGCCGCCCTGCTCGATAAGACCGGTAGTGTAGCTGAACAAACCGCCCCAGGATACTGCACCTGACGAGGAGCCGCTTACGCCACGAACAATCGACCGGCGGGGACGCAGAGAGGACAGGTTAATGCCGACTCCGCCGCCACGGGACATAATCTCCGTCATTTCGGACAGGGTGGACATAATGCCGCCACGGCTGTCATGGGGAGACGGAACCACGTAACAGTTGAACAGGGTCAGTTCATCGCTGGCATCCGCACCTGCGGCGATCCGTCCGCCGGGCACCAGCTTCCAGTCATCCAGTATGTAGCGGAATTTCTCGGTCCATTCCTGGCGTTTCTCAGGTGTGGCTTCTACAGAAGCCATGGCTTTGGCCAGACGGTCCCACAGCTCCTCGGGGCTCTGCTCCTTGGTCAACGTCAGCTTTTCGATGGAGGATTCCACCATTTCCCCGCTGCGCAGCTTAATGGTGACCTGTTTGCCGTTTCGGGCTACTACTGTCCCCACTTCCTTAGCGGGGAACTTCGGATCGTCCTTGGTCAGCACCAAAACCGCATCCCCTACCTTGGTATTGTTCGTGTCGGGGTCCTTCATCGCATAGCGGTCCAAAAATATTTTTTCGCTAAGCCCCTCCAATTTCGATTGCTTCAGTTGCATGGTTTCCACATGAACACCCTCCCGGATAGGTTTATTTCGACTTGACAAAACATCTGGAATATGTTCTATAAAGAGGCAGAACGTTCAAGATATAGTGCGAGAAGTCCATTATACACCACTATATGTAGTGATTCTAATAAAATAAAGACGAAATTGGCGATTCTGTGCCGACAGGCCGGGAAGAAGCTTTTATTTTCTCGGTCTGGCTCACTTTTTCGTGGTCAATAAAAGATTGCGTCTTCTTCACCCTGCGTACCAATATGGGTCCCTGCACGAATTTTAACGGAAGACGGTTTCCGTTATTTGCTGCGGTAGGGCTCATGGCGGCACGTTAGCGGAAAGCTATTTCCGTTATTTCGCCTTCCTTAGAGGCTCCGAGTGAATTCTGACCCGGATAACGGAAACTCGCTTCCGCTATTTCGGGCGGTAGTAGCCTTGCAGGTGAATAGCGGAAATTCGGTTCCGTTATTTCCAAATATAGTGCCGTCCTCTATAGTAGATCGGCTTCATAAACAGCTATTGGGGACATTCAGCGCTGCCCATTCGACCCCCCTGTGCAATTCCGCGCGAATAGGGGTAAAATAGGGAAAACCTACTTTTGCCAAAAAGGAGCTTGTCCGCCATGAAATTTCTCCATAATCTCACCATTACGGATTACCAGGACGCGACGATACACCCGGATGACCGGGGTTATTACTTTGGGGACGGCATCTATGAGGTCTTCCGGATCTACAACGGACGCCTGTTTCAGGAGGATGCCCATCTGGTCCGGCTGGCCCGCAGTGCTGCTGAGCTCAGGATTCCTCTCCCCTACGGCCTTCCGGAAATCACCGGGCTGATGTACAAGCTGCTGGAGGAGGACCCGGTGGAAGAAGGGATCCTGTATCTGCAGATCACCCGCGGCGCCGCTCCCCGGGGCCATGCCTTCCCGCCGGAGGGCACCCAGCCCGTCTTGACCGCTTATTGCAAGCCTCTCCCCCGGAACCGGGACAAGATTACCGGCGGCATCCGCATCGTATCCGTGCCGGACATCCGGTGGCTGCGCTGCGACATCAAAACCCTGAACCTGCTGGGTAACGTATTGGCCAAGCAGGAGGCCGTTGAACGCGGAGCCGACGAGGCCGTGCTGCACCGCAGCGGAACCGTGACGGAATGCAGCTCCTCCAACATTATGATGGTCAAGGACGGGACGTTATGGACTCATCCGGCAGATAACCTGATTCTGCCCGGCATCACCCGCCAGGTTGTGCTGGAGCAAGCCCGTACTGTGGGTATTCCGGTACAGGAGGCGGTCTTTAGCCTGGAGGAGCTGTACAGCGCCGATGAGGTGTTGATCACAGGAACCACCACCGAGGTGACACCGGTCATTCTCATCGACGAAACACCTATTGCAGGAGGACAGCCCGGCCCGATCACGCGGCAGCTGCAGCGGGAATACCAAACCTTATTTATGTAGAAAACAGTCACTTCATCAGCATACTAAACAGGGACGCGGAAAGCCATCATCCGTTCGTCCCTGTTTTTTTGTGGGGAATTCAACCAAGTTTTTTGCCACATCTATAAATTAATAATAATTGATATAAGCTTATCTTGCTCCAGGCTATTCCATTGAAGATTGAGGTTCTTATCGATCCCCGCAAAAATTAATTTAACCGCTGCAAGCGAAACATTATGTACTAGTAAGGTGTTAGTAAGGGCTAAACGAAAAAGTAGGTTTTATTACTGATTGAGAAGCTCTGCTCTTCGTTTTGAACTTACTTCTATCTTTGGTCGTGAACCGGCTTTAGCAACATTAGTTCTAATTTCAGCAAGTAGTTGCTCTTTTTCTAGTCCGTTTGTAAATACACGATTATTTAAATTAACATTGGTTTTTTTGTTTACTAACTCAATGTAGCCTTGTGTTGGATTAACAAGTGTTAATGGCTCAGATTCGCCATAATATGCTAAATATAAAATATACTTTGCTGCTTGTTTTAGATAAACTTCATCATCAATAATATAATTTTTTCCGTTGTGCATTCCTCCAAGTTGTTTGATTTGAATTTTCTCTCCTGAATGGAAGCTTCCTTTTAAAACTTCATCTACTTCAAAATCAGAAACAGTGAAGACCTTTAAGTTAACAAGAAGGACACATAACAAATCAAGCTATTTGTTGATAAATTGTCATAATTCTTATGATTTTTGCATTACGATTCTTTAAATAATGTTATATAACTCTAGCTAAGAATTGTTTTGTAATTTTTGGATACTTAACCCGATTTTCGGTTTTAATTTCCGCAGAAACTTCAACATAAATCTGAATTATATCTCCCACGATAAGGTACGATCGCTTGTAACAATCGCATCTTGTGATTTTAGGCGGTTAAGTTATTATGATTTACAGTTTGTTGATGGCTTAAGGAGGTTAGATAATTTGGGAAAGATAAAGCGAAGAAAAAAGCTCTTATTGCCGGTCATATTTATTGCAGTTTTTGGTGTAGGGTTCGGGATAGGCCGACTGACTGATGGGCCGATTGGCCAAGTGATTCGAACGCTGCAGATAAGACGAGCATTTGTGCAAATTCGTGATGAAGTTCGAATTAACAGCATTTTGCCGCCTGCGCCTGATGTTTCAATAAATGCCCAGCCTATTCCGGTAGTGCTCGGTGAGTATGAGTGGGTCTCTGCATCCGGCCGGAAATCTAAGAGGGATGCTTACGGGGAGGAAGAAATAAAAAAACTGGTTCCGGTGATAGCCACTGCTGGTGCAAAGGTAATGATAGATCGCGGCGAAATAAATAATCCTGTATTCGGAAGGGGAATACATTCGTTACGTTTCGGCCTTGCTGACGAATCCGACATAGAAGAGAGTTCAAGTTTTATAACTGTGCCGGAAGCTCCAGGATTATACAGGTATCGAATTGATTGTGAATGGATGATGGATCAAGGTCAAGCCGTTTTCTATTTTGCTCTAGAGGTCCAATAATCATTTTGGCGGAACACAAAGCTAAAAAAGAGGAAGGAGGAAACAGATGAAGAAGAGGGGAGTGCGGGGAAGCTTCGTTGTCTTGATTTCGTTGCTGCTTTTAACTATAGGTTTTTTTATCGGAAAGCTTACTGATGGATCGCTTAAGGAACTAACGCAGAAAATGGATAAACAGCAGCAGTATTTTGCATTGCTGAAAGAGGTTTATATTGACGAAGGCTGGCCTCCTACACCGGAAGTTACCGTGAATGACCGCCTCATTGATTTGAAAGTAGGATATGTTAGCTGGTCTAATCGAGGGGGGGCTTATACACAGGATGCTTCCGACGTGCTGACAATGGATTTGCCAGCAGTAATAGTTCCAGGCGGAGCGACCATTCAGATTAAGCCTGGAAAAGTTAACAATCACGGTGCACCGATTGCTGGAATCAAGTCACTATCTTTGCGATATGCTGATGGAAAAAAAGAGAAGAACATATTTCAGGTTCCTGAACAGCAAGGTCTTTATAGGTATCGGATTGACGTTAAATGGAAACTGGATCAAGGTAATGCTTCTTTCTATTTCTCACTTCAAGTAGAGTAGTTATGGTTATAGACTAGCGTTCCTTTGCAGGTGACATCCATCGATACCAAACGATCTTGTTGATCACTTTGGGAAATGAGCGTAGGCGATACCTCAATACCATCGTTTCAGCAATGATTCTAAAATTCGCGGTTGCTCACCCCTTTGGCGTTCAAGGCGATAATCTGGTCCTCGATGCCGGTCACGTTTTTCTAGTGCTTTTTCACCACAACAGGCTTGACTCCACCCCATTCGGTCTCCGTAGTTGTTCTTTTGTCCAAAGTCCCATGTATTCTCCCCAACTTTAATACAGTACCACTGGTTGTAGAACCGCCACACGCTACTCTACTCAGGCTTCCGCAACCACATCCATCTCTCCGAGATGCTGCAGCCTCTGTCTGCTTCGTCACAGTCAAGGCATCGTCCTCCCACAACAATGATATCGAAATCTTCATTCCACCTCCCTCCGCGCCACATTATCTATCAAACATAACCTTGGCTCCATTCCATTATCTGCACAACTGAGACATTTCGGTAGCTTCCGCTCCCTCCCCGTTCCTTCCCCCACTCCACGTTATGAAAACCCAGCAATTGGTTCATACTATAGGATACTGCCTGATGTATGCTGACGATGGAGGTGTGTGGCATGAGCGAACCAACAGCGCCGGAAGAGACGGTCCGGGCCTTAAGCAGCATTCTGGAGATGCACATCGACCGCAGCTGGCTTACCGAGATGCGGCAGCGGGAGGAAAAAAACGGCCCCTGGGACGACTGGACCCTGTTCCAGCTGGCCTACGAGGCGGAGGCGTCCCGTCTGGTGGGAAGCTTCGACGAGCTGCTCTGCCTGAAGCATCTGACCCAGGTGGAGCCGATGGCCCATCAGCTGGAGACGGCACGCCGGGTGCTCCTGGAGATGCGGGGCCGGGCCATTCTGGCCGACGAGGTCGGTTTGGGCAAAACCATCGAAGCCGGGCTGATTCTGAAGGAATATATCGTGCGCGGCCTGGTCAAAAAAGCGCTGATCCTGGTCCCCGCCTCCCTGGTGCTGCAATGGGTGCGGGAGCTGAACTCCAAATTCGGCATCCCTGCCGCCGCCCAGAAGAAGGAATACATGTGGGAGCAGTGCGACATCATCGTCGCCTCCATGGATACGGCCAAGCGGGATCCCCACCGGGAGATCGTCCTGAACATGGACTATGACATGGTCATTATCGATGAGGCCCACAAGCTGAAGAACAAAAAAACAACCAACTACCAATTTGTCAGCGAGCTGCGCAAAAAATACTGCCTGCTCCTTACTGCCACGCCTGTCCAGAATGATCTGAAGGAGCTGTACAACCTGATCAACGTGCTGAAGCCGGGCCAACTGGGCGGCCAGGGCCAATTCCAGTCCTCCTTCATTCTGAGCAAACGCACCCCCAAAAACGAGCGTGGCCTCCAGGACGAGCTGTCCAAAATCATGATCCGCAACCGGCGCAGCGACGGCGGTGTGACGTATACCAAACGCAAGGTACGCAATGTCACCCTGGAGCTTTCCCCGGAGGAAATGGAGCTGTACAACGGGGTCACCGACTTTGTGCGGCAGCGGTACGAGGAATCCCAAGGGGATCTCTCTGGGATTCTGTCTCTCGTGACGCTCCAGCGGGAGGTCTGCTCCAGCCGGGATGCGGTGTTCCTGACCTTGTTCAATATGTTCAAAAAAATGCCCGAGGACTCCCCCGTCCGCGGCCGCATCAACGAGCTGGTCCAGCTTATCAAGGGTATCAAGGCCAACACCAAGGCGGAAAAAGCGCTGGAGCTCATCGAAGAAATCAATGACAAGGTGATTATTTTCACCGAGTACCGGGCCTCCCAGGAGTACCTCCTCCATTATTTGAAGGAGCGGGGCATCTCGGCAGTCCCGTACCGGGGCGGCATGAACCGGGGCAAAAAGGACTGGATGATGGACCTCTTCCGTACCCGGTCCAGAGTACTGGTGGCCACGGAGGCGGGCGGCGAGGGCATTAACCTGCAATTTTGCCACCATATGATCAACTTCGATTTGCCGTGGAACCCCATGCGGGTGGAGCAGCGGATCGGCCGGGTGCACCGGCTGGGCCAGACCGAGGACGTGATCATCCACAATATGTCCACCAAAGGCACCATTGAAGAGCATATCCTGTCCCTCCTGCATGAAAAAATCAACATGTTTGAGATGGTCATCGGCGGCCTCGACGCCATTCTGGAGCGGATCGAGAAGAAATCCGCCAGCCTGGAAAGCCTGCTCCTGCGGATGTCCCTGGAGTCCCGCAGCGATACGGAGCTGCGCAGCAGAATGGATGAGCTGGGAGCACAATTCCATAACGTGCGGCAGGAAGTGGAGGAGGAAGAGCACAAGACCGGAACGGGCTTGCCTGCAGCCTTCATGGCCTCTGCCCAAAACGCCCCCCCGCCCAACACCATCTCATGGAGGTGAGAACAGCATGAACCGGGAGATGATCGAAAGCTTCGTACACCGGTATCTGGATGCCACCGGCAGCCAGGTAACAGAGAAAAATGACGGCTGGATCACTGTGCAGCTGTCGCCGGAGGCGGACAAGGACCTGATGAACCGCTCCTATTATTGGGGCTTCGTGGAGCGTACGGGAGCAGCTCCGGAGCCTATGCAGTTCACCTTTATTTTTGACCCGGAGACGTACAGTGCCAAAACAGCACCGCCTCCACGCCAAGCCGTTCCTGTTCCTCCCCCGGCTCCGGCCGCAGGCAATGGCGTTCCGGGATCTGCTCCTGCCACAGGAGAGCCCGCAACCGCTGCCCCGCAGAGTGACAGCATTCTGGGTCGGTATTTCGGCGTCACGACCGTCATCTCCTCCGGTTATGGCCGCATCCCCAGCGATGTAATGGCCTTCGGCAGCCGCCGGATGGAGCAGCTGTTCGGCGTGGTCAAGGCACGTGGCCAGTTTGTCCGCCTGTTCGAGAGTCCGGACCCAACGGTGCTGAATCCGTATGCTTCCTTGGGCTACTCTACCTGGCTCTGTGTAAATTACAAGGTGGAGCTGATCTGCGATATGAAGCGGGACGAGCTCCATTCCCTGGGCATCAACATGGCTACGGGGCAGATTGTGGAGGGCTTTTATGACCGGGTCAAAAAACGCCGCCTCACGCCCCAGATTCCGCCTACTATCCACCTGCAGCATGCCGCATTGTCCGTGGACCGGGCCGTAGCCCAGCTGGAGAATTTCCTCGGGGACAAGGTCAGCACCTATGATCAGACATGGTCGGTGGAGGCCTGGAAGCGGCTGAAGGAGGAATGGAGCCGGATCGACAGCTACTATGGTGAGCTCCTGCGGAGCGTGGAGCCCTCCCAAAAATCGGAGGTAGAGGAGCAGTACAAAGCCCGGGAGCAGGAAATCGACTGGCAATACCGCCCTCGGATTGCAGTGTCCGTCACGAACTGCGGTTTCTTTCATCTCTATGAGGGAATGCGGACACCAATTGACCCCAGTCGCTAAATGTTCTTAAAAAAAGCAAGGCGCTTGTCCGCAAAAACAAACAGTCTTTTTGCCGCCGTTCCGCTAAGCTGAATATAACGTTTTCAATTGAAAGTTGGTGTAAAGCTTTGGCACATTGGACAAGAAGAATGGCCTCTGCTGTCCTTCTGGGCAGCCTGCTGGCGGTTTGGTCCCTTGCCCCCTCCGCTTTGGCAGAGCCTCCTGTTGCGGAAGTGACGGCAGGACAAGCCACGGTACAGAATGGACAAGTCCTGGCTCTGGGAAACACGCCTGACAGCACCCGGCAGTCTCCCGAAGGGGAAGCAGCTGCATCCGGCATGACTCCGGTTATCCGCTCCTGGGTGGACGCATTGGCGGGTGAACCGGGCTTCGAGAGCTGGTCTGCCGCATCCTGGACCGTCTATCCCCTTGGCCCCGGCACCCACAGCTGGGTGGTGCTGCTTCAGGCAGATGCCCAGGAGGTCGGTTACCTAGTTCTAACCGCCGACGGGGACGGCTACCGTCTTCAAGAGTACGGGCAGGGCGAATATCCCCTGTTCAGCATGAATACGCTGCAGCGCAGTTTGGCGCAGCGGGGACTTATTTCCGAATCCAATCCATCCATGACCATATCCCGCATCTATGCGGCGCCTCTGCAGGGAGTCTGGCGGATCGAAGGCGCAGCAGATGAACCGCTTTATCTGGATGCCAAAACCGGAGAGGAACTTCCTCCTCTCGATAACTGGGTTCAAGAACAGAAAGCAGGAGCAGGTCAAGCCTCCTCTGCTTATAATAGATCAGCGGCAGAGCAGCCCGGCAGCTTAAAACACACCTTGATCAAAATGTCCTTCGACCCGTTCCTGAAGCCTGTTTGGCTGAAGGGCAGCCCACAGCCGGAGCTGGACTTTACTGCGTGGAAGGCCGGGCCGATCAGCTCGGAGGAAACACCTGTCACCTATCTGGGCAAATGGTACGGCGGCAAAGCCCTGTACCCTCTGGCTGCAACAGGCTTCCATGAATGGAGCCACGCCGGGCCTTTTCTCCGGCTGGAGCATGAGGGTGCCCGGTATGTGCCTTACGCCGCGGCAGTGAAGCTGGGCCGCTTTTTTACCCCTTAATGGTTCTCCTCCTATTCACATATAGAAAAGCTGCAGAAGCGCTGCCGTCACCGGCTCATGCTTCCACAGCTTTTCATCACCAGTCCGTCCCATAAGCGGCTGCTCCGGCAGCTCCTTAATCGGGAGTGGGCTGTTTTTTTCGTTTCTGCTCCCTCCACACCTTAATGGACAACGGCAGCAAACCAAACCACCGGACCGTCCAGGGGGTGCTGTTGCGGATGGTGCGCCGCTCCTGACGGTGCTGCTTGCGCACCTCCGTAGGGGTGTCGATATACGTGACCACCTGCTGGGTAATGTATTTGACCAAGTCATCGCTTTTCGCCATGTGCAAACTCCTTGTCATCTGGGATGTGATTGCCTATCGTTTTCAGTTTCCCCAGCATCTCCCCTCCCTAAACTTGTCCTGCCTGCCGCCGGGGTGAAGGGATTCTTTAGTTAAAGCTGTTTTCGGTATAGCTTTTGCGGGATGGCCTGTCTAAACTGGTGCTATTGGAGTGAAAAAGGAGGATGTTACGATGCGGAACCGTTTGCGGATGGTGTCCCATTACCGGGATCAAGAGGGACTGCGGCTGAGCTTTAACCGGCTGGCGCAGCTGACCTTTGGCATAGATTTTGAGGCGTGGTATCAAAAAGGGGCTTGGAACGACAGCTACACCTGCTATTCCTTCGCGGACGGAGAGGAGATTGTGGCCAATGTGTCCGTTACGGCCATGACCGTGCTGCTGAATGGAAACGAGGTGCCTGCGCTCCAGGTTGGCACAGTAATGACTCACCCGGATTACCGCGGTTTGGGTTTGTTCAAGAAGCTTATGGAGGAAGCGCTGACCTCCTCTAGACAGCCTGGGAACAGCTTGGTTTTTCTCTTTGCCAACGAGTCCGTTGTCAACCTGTATCCGAAGCTGGGGTTCACACGCAGCCCTTTTTACCGGTATGAAACAGATCTGAAACTTCGTGAGCGAGATGCTTCACCGCAGCTGTGGAAATTGGATGTGAGCCGGGAGGAGGATTGGGCTCTTCTTGTCCGTCTGGCCCAGGGACGGGGTCCATTGCCAGCGGAATGCTCCGTTTCCGGCGGCGCCTCCATCTTCCTGTGGTACTGCCTGAATATCTTCCCGGATGCTCTTTATTATGCGGAGGACCGGGAGCTGCTGCTCGTCTATAAGTGGTCTGAAGGGAAAATCGAGGTGATGGATATCGTCTGCCCTCGTCCGGTATTGTTTGCGGAGGTTGCGGAATGTTTGGCCGCCCACCCGGGGGAGGAAGCCGTCTTGGACGGAAGCTGTCAGGTAGAGTTCCACTTCACGCCGGATTTTGCGGACCTGGCAGACGAGAACATCCGGCGCAGGGAGGACGAGGAAGAATTCTTCTTCGTCAAGGGAGCGGCTTTACCGTTGATGCAGAGCTGCATCATTCCCTTGTCCGGGCGGACGTAACCGATAGGGTAGCGCTCCTTGTAAAACAAAGGAATGTGGACCGGCAAGTGCAGGGTCTTGCTCCGGGAGCTTATGCTTCTGGCGATGGCTCTTCCAGTCGCCAGGTCGTCCGGCAATCTGGCTGTAGGCCTCCGGACCCTGGCTGCCGGACCCCCGAGCTGCCAAGCCGTGGGCTCCTACCGCGGGCTCCTTCCTATACCGCGAGCCGATTCTAACGGCGGTGGAAGCCCTTATTTCCACAAAAACACCACTTCAAGAAATCTAACGGTGGCCACAGCCTCTATTTAGGTCATTTGCCGTGCTTCGAGCCTATTTTACACCTAATAGCGGCCCCTGCTTCCGTTAGATCTGGCACCCCCCCGTTTTAGGCCAAATAGCGGCTCTCACCTCCGTTAGAAATAAGCCGCCTTGCGCTTCACCTAATAACCGCTTACTTCTTGTCGTTCATAAGCACAAGCCATTTTTTGACCGGTTCCGGAGCCCGGATGATTCCATAGATCCGGATGTTGCCAAAGGTCTCTTCTGCCAACTCCTTTGTTACATCATTGGCTATTATGAGTGCGCCCACGATTTTAACATCGATTTTCACACCCTCTTCTTTGGCCTCCACTAATCGATTCCGATCAAATTCCAACGCTCCGAAAGCAAAGTACTTCCTATGCTTAAACTCCTTGATCTCCTCCGAATGGCTGTCTAGTTGTCTTCTGATGGCAATCCGAATAAAATCGCTGCGGTTTGTATAAAAGCCTTGATCTACCAAAAGATCAATTTGGCCAAGATCCATCGGTCCTAGATTTGTCGTAATTTTTTCTAAATCCGAAATATTCAACACACCCCTTCTTCTTCCCTTATAGCTTCCAATATGCCTAAATCTTTTTAGCCTGTCAAGCAAAATAAAAGAAAATGAGCATTGTACAAAATGGATATATAAGGTACTATAACATCCATGGGGATGTTAATAGGATGTTTAACGGATGTTTTTTAACTTTATCGTCCTCTAGGAATGTAAACTCCTACGCAGGGGGAAGGCGATCTGATGAATCAACGCAAAACATTATGGCGGCTTATCGGTTACTGCTTGAGGCACAAGACCATCTATCCGTTTTTATTTATGACCATGTTCGTAGGTATAGGCCTGAATCTTGGTACCGCATGGTATCTAAACAAAATCACGGATGCTGCAGTCGCCCAAACGCAGACGCATTGGTTACTCCTTATTGTCTTAGGCCTGATCATCCTTGTTGGCCACAGCTGCGAATGTTTATTGGGATACCTATCTAAAATCCAAGGTTTCCTCCAAAGTCAGGAAAAGTATTCGTATCGATACCTTGAAGAAGGTACTCTGCCTGCCGGTAAGTCATTTTGATGACCACCATTCCGGAGAGCTCTTGACCCGGATGACCAATGACAATCAGGCCATCGGGAAGGCATGCAGTGACACCATGCTTTCTTTAATCCGCAATCCAATCCTCGCATTATCCTCCTTTATTTATTTACTTACAATCAATTGGAAGCTAGCCATCATTTGTGCCTTGGTTGGTCCGATGACACTGCTTGTCGGAGGGGGATTCGGGAAGGTTCTCCGTCACAATTCTCAACTGCTGCAGCATCGGGTGGGAGGCTTAACCTCTGTCCTGCAAGAAATTTTGGGATCCAGCCAAATCTTTAAACCTTTCGGCCTGGAAAAGAAATTGCTTCAGACGTTTACTCAGAATAGTGATGATGTCAGCAAGTTCGAAATTCGTGGAGGAAAAATCCAGGCTTCGCTATCTGCTGCGGCCAATGCGGTTGGTCTTTTGTCCTTTATCGTAACGTTCATTGTGGGGGCTTATTTTACAGCGTCAGGATCCATGACCGTAGGCGGGTTAATCGCATTTATACAGCTTATGAATCACTTAACGTGGCCCTTTACCGGTTTGGCGTCCTCATGGGGAGAGCTTCAACAAGCGCTGGGTGCCGCGGACCGGATTTTTAAGACAATGGATGAGCGAACAGAATTTACGGATATTCCCACTCACAAAGTAAATCATGAATTTACCAATATGAAAGTGGACGGGTTGAGCTTTGGGTACACTTCCAGTCGTTCTATCTTGAATAATGTCTCCTTTCATGTTGAAGCCGGACAAAAAATTGCGTTAGTCGGTCCAAGCGGGGGCGGGAAAACAACTATTTTCAAAATCCTGTTAGGTCTGTATGAACCCAGTGGGGGTGATATACAGATTAACGAAAACAATATCAGGGATATGAAATTGCAGGAGTTAAGAGGCTACTTCTCTTTTGTGCCGCAAGAAAATGTTATGTATTCGGGGACGATCCGAGAGAATATTGCCTGCGGAAGACTTGATGCATCGGAGGAGGAGATCGTAGCAGCTGCGGGAGATGCCAATGCGTTAGGATTCATATTGGAGCTTCCCGAAGGTTTTGATACACATATGGGAGAAGGAGGGATACGTTTATCAGGAGGTCAAAAACAAAGAATATCCATTGCCCGGGCTTTGCTCAGGAATGCGCCGGTTTTGCTGTTGGATGAAGCAACTGCAGCTTTGGATAACGAATCGGAGCGGCTGGTTCAAAAAGCGTTGGAGCGGTTGATGGCCGGCAGAACAACGATCATCATCGCCCACAAACTTTCGACAGTCCAACAGGCGGACCAGATCATTGTTATACAAAACGGAAGGGTTGCAGAAAAAGGGAGGCATGACGAGCTATTACAATCCGAAGGGCTTTATCATACCCTTTACAAGGGCATATACTCCGAAAGCCATTTAAAAAAGGGAAAGCCTCTGTACGAGACCTTCCCTCTCTAATTCATAATTAGATCATTTCCGGCGATTCCAGGCCGATCAGGGCCAGGCCGTTGCGCAGGGTGATCTGCACGGATTTGACCAGCGCGAGGCGTGCGTTGCGCACCGCTTGGTCCTCCACCAGAATGGGGCATTCGTGGTAGAAGCGGTTGAATGCTTGAGCCAGATCAACCAGATAGCGGCTGATGATGGACGGCTCCAGCTTCCACATGGCCTGCTGCACCTGCTCGCCGAAGATGTAGAGCTCCTTCAGCGCCAGCTGGGCTTCCGTGTTCAACAGTTGGCCGGCATCCACCTCTGGGGCGCCGCCAAACTCAATGCTGGAGCTGCCGCCGTTGGACTTACGCAGCACGCTGCATGCCCGGGCATGGGTGTATTGCACGTATGGGCCGGTTTCCCCTTCGAAGTTCAGGGCGTCCTCCCAGGAGAAAACAACGTCCTTGATCCGGTTGGTGGACAGGTCGTTGAACACAATGGCGCCGACGCCAACCTGGCGGGCCACCTCTTCCTTATTGGGCATATCGGGGTTCTTCGCCTCGATAATCTCCCGCACACGCTCTACGGAACGGGTCAGAAGCTCGTCCAGCATGACCACGTTGCCCTTCCGGGTGGAGAGCTTGGCGCCTTCCAGGCTCACTTGGCCAAAAGGCACGTGTACCATATCCTTGGACCACTCATAGCCCATTAGCTCCACAATTTTGAACAGCTGCTGGAAGTGAAGATTTTGCGCCGCGCCGGTGACGTACACGCATTTATGGAAGTCGTAGGTTTGTTTCCGGTAGATGGCTGCTGCCACATCACGGGTGTGATATAGAGTTGCGCCGTCCTTTTTGATCATCAGGGCCGGGGGCATATTGTACTCATCCAGGCGGACCAGCAAGGCGCCTTCGTCCTCCTCCAGCAGTCCCTTGTCCTTCAGCTCCTGGACGGGCTTGTCCATCTTGTCGTTGTAGAAGCTTTCGCCGGCGAAGGAATCGAATTTGATGCCGAGAAGGTCATAAATTTTGTTGAACTCCTTCAGGCTGATGTCCACAAACCAGCGCCACAGGCGGTGCGCTTCCTCATCCCCCTGCTCCAGACGCACAAACCAGGAACGGGCAACCTCCTCCAGCTCCGGAGTTTTGTCGGCTTCATCGTGGAACTGTACATACAGACGGAGCAGCTCAAGAATGCCCCCTTCTTCAACAGCTGTTTCGTTGCCCCAGTTTTTGTAGGCCACGATCAGCTTGCCGAACTGAGTTCCCCAGTCACCCAGGTGGTTAACGCCGACACAGGTGTAACCCAGATATTGATGAATCCGGTACAGTGCATTGCCGATCATGGTCGAGCGCAGATGCCCTACGTGAAACGGCTTAGCGATATTGGGCGAGGAAAAGTCGAAAACAACGGTTTTACCCGCGCCTAAATCAGAGGAACCGTAGCGGTCACGCTCGGACAGGATGGTCGACAACAGATTGGCTGCGAAGGCTTGTTTGTCCAGGAATACATTCACATAACCCGAAACGGATTCCACCCGGCCGAACAGACCGTCGGTGGCCAGCTTGGATTTGATCTCATCGGAAATGGCCTGGGGAGATTTGCGGAGGGCCTTGGACAGCTTAAAGCAGGGCAGCGAAAAGTCCCCCAGCTCCGGGTTAGGCGGATATTCGATCATGTCCCGCAGGGCGGCTGCCTCCACACCCTCGAATCCTTCCGCAATCTGTTTGGCCAGTTCGTCTTTGTAATTGATCATAGTACCCTTCCTCTCCTATATACAAAGGCTACCCCTCGCAGCAGAACTCCGCCGCCACAGGGTACCCGAAACTTAACTTGGATGAATGCTGCTGTACACTTCTGTAAACATGTGCCCATCGATTGAAGGGCTTACGGATGGACCGGATGCAGAATGAATGCAATTTGGATGACTGGGCAAGTGGCGAGGCCGCTAACGGAACTTAGAAGCGCTTAGCCTGCATTTTCTGATCAATTCCCCGGCTAACGGAACTCAGAAGCGCTTACGATGTGGAAATCAGCCCAGGCAGGCTTCAGCACCTCTGTTAGAGCTTCTCAGTTCCGTTAAAAAATCTAAACCGCCGATTTTGTGCTGTAAGAGTCGCATAGTTCCGTTACACACTCAACGAAACTTGATCGCCCACCCAGGGGGTTACGACATCAGACCAAATCACCAGTCATCATAACAACAGAACACCCCTTGCGGGGTGCCCTGATTAATAGCCAATCATTACGTCAAACTCCGGACCCTCATCCGAAGCTTCATTATACAGCAAGCGGGGTTTTATGGCAAATAGCCGACTTGCCTGGCGACCGCGCGCGGTTTGATCCTCATGAGACAGTCCAACACCCCCTGTGGCCCGCACCCCAAAAGCCGCCCCTATCCCGCGCCTCTCCCCCTCCGCCTTACCGCAAACAATCAGACAGAGCCGGCAGGTTCAGCTCCCGGATGCCCTCAGCCACCAGCCCGGCGATGGCCAAGGCTCCCTTCTCCGAGAAGTGGGTATTGTCCGTGGTGCCGTCCGGGAGCCCGGCATATTCCCCCGGTGCCGTCCACATAAACAGGACCTTGGAGGGTTCATCCCCCACCTGCTCCAGCAGCGCTCTGCTTTTGGCCGCCAGATTAATGTAAGGCACCTCCAGCTCACGGGCCAGCTCCTCCATAGCGGGGATATAATCGCCGTGGGTATCCTTGATGGTGCCGTCCTCCTCGAAGAACCGCCGCTGCATGGCGGAAACCAGTACAGGCAGCGCCCCGCGCTCCCGGGCACCCTCAATGTAACGGGTCAAAAACTCCTTATACGTGGAATAGGCTTCCGTTCCGCGTTCATCTTCCTTCTCATCGTTGTGGGCAAATTGGATTACCAGCACATCCCCGGCTTTGATCAGCTTCCAAATCCGGTTCAGACGGTCTTCCACGATGAAGCTCCTGGAGCTGCGGCCGGAGCGGGCATGGTTGTCCACCGCAATATTGGCGTTCAGGAACTTGCCGATAGCTTGGCCCCATCCGGTATACGGATATCCTGCCGATGGCTGGTCCGTCACCGTGGAGTCCCCGGCCAGGAACAAGGTAGGCAGCATGGGTGCATGAACGATCTCAATGGTTTCCACCCGTACTCCCTCTGCGTCCCAGGCTAACTTCAGTTGTCCGTCGCATACATGCATGGCAAACTCCTCACGGATACTTTCCCCAGCTCCGGCAGGAGCGTGGTCCAGCACAATGCGGCCGCGCCCTTCCTTCACAGTCAAGGCCGCCCCTTCAGCCAAACCCGTATAGGACACCCCAACGGTATAATTGCCTTTGGGCACATTCACCAGGAAGGACGGCTTCATCGGCACAAAATAATCCCCCGGCCAGGAGTCCATCAGGTCTTCATAACGGGAAAACGCTGGCGGCATGGAAAAGCCATACCCTGTATTCCAACTGAAGCCGGTCTCCTGCTCCAGTACAATCCAATCCTCTCCCCGGTTCTCCGGGCTAAAAGTAAAGCGGTAACTCAGACTCAAACCCAACACCCTTTCGCTTATATTAATGAACAAACGGAGATGAACAAATGCGTTCAAAACCTTACGCTTTTAGAATATCCTGATCCATCCCCGATGTCCATGGCGAAATCGCGTCAATCGTCACCGGTTCCGGTGATCAGGTTCTTTCTCCGTCTCCCCCTCCATACCAGCTATAAAGGCAATAGGTTATGGGTCTTGGACGGGGCAGCTTTCTTTTGTTATCTTGAAAAGAGTGCCAGTAAGAGAGGAGCTGCCGTTTGTCATGTTCGCCGCCGTATTCAGCACGATGTTTCAGGTGATTGTCCCCATCTCCATCCCCGTTATAGCCGGAGCCCTGCTCCGCAGGTTCACTCAGCTGGATGTGAAGCCTTTATTGACCCTTTATCTGTATTTCCTGAGCCCTGCCATTATCTTCGATACCTTGTCCAAGGCGTCCATCAGCTCCAGCGATATTTACCAGACCTTAGGCTTTTGCCTGCTGAATCTGCTTCTGCTGTGGGCCTGCGCCCAACTGCTCAGCCGTGCGCTTAAGCTGCCTCAGCCCGAAACGGCAGGCCTGACGCTGATGTCCACCTTCACCAACAGTGTGAATTACGGTCTTCCGCTGGTGCTGCTGGCCTTCGGCCAGGCGGGTCTGGACCACGCCTCCGTTTATGTCATCACCCAGATGGTTATTGTGAACACAGTCGGGATCTATTTTGCCGCGCGCTCCCACTTTTCCTTCCGCAATGCGCTGGTGTCCATCTTCCGCCTGCCCGCCATCTATGCCGCCGCTCTGGCTATCCTGCTCCGGACCACAGGCCTGCATCTGCCTGAAGGGGTGGATAAGGGAATCACCATGGTGGCTGGCGCTTATTCTCCGGTAGTGCTGGCCATCCTCGGCGCGCAGATGGTGCGGGTGGCCGGAGTGAAACTGGAGCCCCATGCCAACAAAACCTTCCTGGCGGGTATGGCCGTCCGTTTGCTGCTGTCCCCTCTGATTGCTGCGGCCGGATTATGGGTCCTGCGTGTGGAAGGAACCCTGTTCTCCGTGCTGCTGGTTCTTGCCTCCATGCCTGCCGCCGTAAATGCGACGGTTCTGGCAGAGAGATACGGCGCTGCGCCGCAAATTGTGTCCAAATGTATTCTGTGGACCACCTTGGCTTCCTTTTTGGTTTTGCCCATCCTGCTGGCTCTGGCACCGGGATAACATTTTCCTCAAAAAAACCGGAAAAAGCCATGTAGGATTTGGTAAAATGGGAAGGAAAGAGGTGAATGGCTGTGGCAACAAGCATATTCGATGTGAAGGCTCAAATGCCCGACGATGGCAGTATCGCGTCTGTTCTGGGACAGGCTAAACCCGCCTGGGACAGTGTGGAGGACATACTGAAGGAGACTTGCGGGGAGATTGCGAAGGAATGGAAATTTTACAGTAAAAAATCCGGATGGTGCCTAGTTTACAAACACAAAGGAAAAACCCTGCTCTACACCCTTCCATGCCGGGAGTACTTCAAGGTTTGGTTTGTATTGGGCGCGGTGGCCTTGGAAGCCGCCAAACAAGCCCCGCTGCCGGAGCCTGTGCTGGAGGCGGTCCGCACCGCCATAACGTATGCAGAAGGCACCTCATTTGGTGTGGATGTACACGCAATGAAGGATTTAGATGCGGTGAAGCTGCTTTTGTCCATCAAAATGGAAGGGTAAGCAATCCTGTATAAGGCCGCAAGCTCCGGACTGCTATGGAAGCTGCCTGTTCAAGGTTGGCGTTTGTTCTTCTTCGGCAAGGGTGCTCTGGAAGGAATGGCGGATCACATCGCCGCGGCTGATAATCCCCACCAGAACTCCGTTTTTCTCCACCGGCACCTTCTTGATCTGCCTCTTGCCAAGTAAGGAAGCGATGTCCTCCACCTCTTCGTCCCAATCCACCTTGTACACCTTTTTTTGGGCGATGACCATCACATTCAGACCGAGAATACGCTTGATCCGATCCTCATATTCATCCTGATCTCCCCTGAATACCATGCTGAAAAACAAGGAACCCACCACCTGGTCCTCCTGGCGCCCTACATACCGGAGTATATCCCCGTCGCTGATATAAGCGACGATTTCATTGCGCTCATTAACTACGGGAAGGCCGCTGATGCGGTACTTGATGAACTTCTCGATCACCGCCCGGACAGAGTCCGTTTCCTTTACCTTATAAGCGGGGTTGACCATAATTTCATGGGCCTTCATTTCCCATTCCTCCACGAATGTAATCTATATTTGTATTATACAACTATACCCCCGACTGTCAACGGACATCTATGGAATCCGGCCTCTTTGTCCGAAAATCCTACCATCAACAGAAAAACAGCCTGGACATAAGTCTCCAGGCTGTTAAAGCTGCCGATCCTATTAAATATTAATGAATGGACACCGGCTCCTGCTGAACCGCACGCTCTGCCTCCGGCATTTTGTTGGAGGTGCGCAGCGGGATTTCGCGGATGAAGAAGGTCAGAACCAGCGCCAGCACCAGGAGGGCCGTACCCGACAGGAAAACGGTGGTCAGCGCGGAACTGAGGGAGTCCTTAAGCATATCGACCATATGCTGGATAACAGGCTGGATATCCGCCGGCAGAGAAGCCATCAGCTCCTTCAGCTTGGGCTGGTCGAGAAGCGCCTGAGGACCTTGGAGATCCTTCAGCGATGCGGCCAGCTTCGGATTGGCGCTTGCCAGATTGGCGATATTGGCCGTTCCGGAAGAACCGGTTGCAGCCGCCGCGCTTTGCATGTGGTTCTTCAGGGACGTGGTCATAATGGTGCCCATGACGGCAACGCCGATGGTCCCGCCCATGTTCCGGAACAGCTGCGAGGAAGCGGTGGCGACCCCCAGCTCATTCGGCTTGACGGCATTTTGCACAGTCAGGGAGAAAACCGGCATGCCCAGACCCAAACCGGCTCCGAACACGATCATGGCGATAACCGCCATCCATACGGAGTCCATGTACGCCATAATCAGCATGCCTGCTACCATGATGGGGAAACCTAGGACGGCAAACTTCTTGTATTTGCCCGTTTTAGTGATCATCCGACCGGTCATGGCGCTGACGAATACCATAGCCAGAGACATAGGCATGGTCACATAACCCGAATAGGTAGGCGATATGCCTTCTACACCCTGCACGAAAAACGGCAGATAAATCAGCGCGCCCATCATACCGGCGTTCATAATAAAGCCGATCACATTAGACAGGGTAACGATGTCATTACGGAACAGGGACAGCGGCAGCACCGGACTTTTGGCCCGCATTTCCACCAGAATGAAGATGAGCAGGAAAACAGCCGCAGCTGCGAACAATCCGATGGTTTGCGCAGAACCCCATGCATACTTGGTGCCAGCCCAGGAGAAGCCCAGCAGAAGCGGGACAATGGTCAAGGTCAGGAAAAGCGAACCCCAATAATCGATGCTCTCCGATTCCTTGCGGGGAACCTTCGGGAACAGAGCCAGAATCATGATGAAGGCCACAATTCCCAGGGGCAGGAAGATCCAGAACAGCCATTTCCACGGCATGTTATCCACCAGCCAGCCGCCCAAGGTAGGGCCAAGCACACTGGAGAAGCCGAATACGGCCATCATTACACCGGTCCACTTGCCTCTTTCACGCGGGGAGAACAAGTCGCCCACCGCTGTGAAGGCTGACGACATGATGATACCGGCGCCTATACCCTGGATACCGCGGTACGTAATCAACTGGAAGATATCCTTGGAAAATCCGCTTAAGAATGCACCGATCATAAAAAATACGATACCTGACAGAATAAATGGCTTACGCCCGTAAATATCCGACAGCTTGCCGACCAGTACGGTGGCAATGGTAGAGGTCAGCATGTAGATGGTAATGACCCACGTGTAATATTCCATGCCGCCCAGAATGGCAATGATCCGGGGCATGGCGGTACTGACTATAGTCTGGTTGATGGCGGAAAAAAACATGGCGCCGATTATGGCGATCATGATAGATAATTTCCGTTTGTGTGAAAGTTCTTCCATTCGTCTCTTCTCCTTTAATTGGTCTTTCTTACTAAGCCCCTATTCTTTGTCTGGGGGGGCCAGCTTTTCCAGCAGTCCGGTGAGGACGATTCTTTCCTCTGGCGTGAGCCGTGAAAAATAGTCATGGATAAGCTCATTCCGGATGGAAACGGCCTGCGCAAGCATTTCCTCCCCGGAAGCGGTGAGCTCCACCAGGATAGATCTTCGGTCAGCGGGATCATCCCGGCGTACCACGTAGCCCGCACGTTCCATGCGGTCGATCATCACTGTCACGGCGCTGGGCTTCACCTCCACTTTGTCGGCGATGTCGCTAAGCTTGCATTTTCCCTTCCGCTTGACATAGAAGAGCACATACATCTGCGGCGCGGTAATGGAAGGGCCCATCCGCTGCAGGAGCTGGCATTCGAAGTTGCGGCGGAATCGCAGATTCGCCGTATGGAACCGCTCAATGAGGTCATCGGAATCCTGTGACATTCGTCGTGGTCTCCCTGCTTTTTATTTAAACAATTTAAATATTAACCAGTTTCACTAATGTCGTCAAGTCTTATTCGGGAGTGTTTGTACACCTATTATTGACATAGCAGCTTATGATAGAGCTCCGTTCACGGTTGAAAATAATGGTGGGAAGCGGGTGCTGGCTGGATTCGTAGGAGGACTGGATAGCGGAAGGCATACTTACGTTATATCGCCACATGGCGGGGCAAATGGGAAAGAGCGGAAGGGTTTCTTCCGCTCTTCTTCCTTTGAAGGGTGTAAACGGCCCTGTTAGCTCGCAATAAGGGAAAATCCGCTTCCCTTATCCGGCCCCAATGGGGGGCCCCGCACTATTAGCGGAAGGTTACATTCCGCTATCCGTCGCTCCTCTGCCTGAGCGGCCCTAAGGACAAGAATAACGGAAGCCCGTTTCCGCTAATCCCGCCGCGCGGCCCAATCAAGCAGCAATAGCGGAAGCATTGTTCCGCTATTGCCAGCACCAATGGCAGCCTCCGGGTCCATAGGCCCGGATAACGGAAAACGGCTTCCGCTAACCATCCCGGATGCCACGCTGCAGCCCTCTTAGCGGAAATTCCCTTCCGCAAAATCCCCTTCCGACGCCTCTTTTCCAACAATCAGCAAGCTCCACCGGCCATCCCACCTGCTCCCCTACACCCTATTGTGTTTTCAAACCCCTGCACCTATGTTAATCTTGACATAAGCATACGCTACCAACGGAGGTCCTTACGATGAACCAACAATCCCTGGAGGGTGTGGAGCTGGAGCTGGCTCTGCTGATCCGCCGACTCACCTCCATGATTTCCTATCAGAAGGTAGGCAGTCTGGACCGGGCCGCTTACCTGCTGCTTACCCAGATTTCTCTGGGCGGAGCCTGCAGCATCAAAACCCTGTCCCATACCTTTCACCTGGACATCTCCACCGTCAGCCGCCAGGTTTCCGCCCTGGAGCAAAAGGGTTATGTGCGCCGCGTCCCCGATGAGCTGGACGGACGGGCTTTTATCCTCAGCATTACCGAGCTGGGGGAGCAGCTCCTGACGGATGACAAGGCCAACCGGATGGCCAAGCTTGGCCATGTGCTGGATAACTGGACCGATGCGGAGATGCAGCAGTTCGGCGAGCTGCTCCAGAAATTCAACCACAGTGTGGTGGAAGCCGAATATATGGAAAAAGTGCCCCAGCATGATAGCTGAGGCACTTCTTTTTCTAGACGGTCACTCTACGAATGCAGCAGCTTCTGCCGCTCCCGGTACTCCGTGGGAGTGCAGCGAAACACCTTTTTAAACTGGCGGGCGTAATAATTCTGGTCGGAAAAGCCGCTCTCCATGGCCGCCTGCTGTACGGAAACCGCATCGTCCCGAAGAAGCGTGCAGGAATAATCCAGCCTGCGGCGGATGATATAGTCGATGGGCGTGGTCTGGTAATTCCGCGCGAACACGCGGCAGAACTGCCTCTTCGACAGATACGCCGCCTCCGCCAGCTGGTCCAGCGTAATCGGCTCCAGGAAATGCTCCTCAATGAACGTCACCGCCTCGCCGATCCGCAGGGCCTTATTCTCCTCCCCGCCGCTGTTGGCGGAATAATACCGGGACAAGGTGGCCACCAGCGCCGAAAAACAGGTCCGGATCATCAGCCGGTACCCCTCCTCCTTCCGCTCCGCCTCCTCCAGAATGGAATCCAGCATCCCCGATACCTTCGCCAGCTGCTCCGGCTCCAGAGTCAGCATGCCCTTGAAATTCATTTCCTTCCGATAAAACGGCTCGATATAAAACAGCGCCTGGAAACCCGGCAGGCATTTCAGCTCCGACAGCTGGAGCAGCTGGTCCCGGTGGAACATGACGTTAACGTACTGGATATTGTTCACATCCCGGTAACCGTGGGCCACATCCTCGTGGATCAGAAACACCTGCCCGGCTGAAACCGGGTACTCCCTTCCTTCAATCACATGGACGGCGCTTCCCTCCAGAATCACCACCAGCTCGGAAAAATCATGGCTATGCACAAAGTAGTCATGGGTTAACGGGCATTTTTGGATGCGGAAAATAAACCCCGGATCCAGATCCATATCCCTATAATAAATTTTTTTGGTCATGTCATTATTATGCTAAACAAAGACCGGATCGTCAAGGCGCCCGCCTCCCGCATGGCTTACCATAGAAGAGAAGACATAAAGCTTGTTTCATAGGAGGTGCATAGAATGAAGCGCTGTCAATTCAGAGCTCAGATGAAGACAGAAGCCGACATAAAGTCATTTTTGGAGCAAAATCAACCCTCCCTTCAGGAGCGGATGACCGGAAACGGGGTTAGCCGCCTCAGTCTTTTCCAATGGGACAGCCAGCTGTTTGTATATTATGAATGCCCCGGCGAGGGTCCGGCTGCAGATCCCCATATGCTGCTCCCGGGTGCTCCGGAAGTGCTGCGGGTTTGGCCCGGTGGTGCTGAGGATCGACGTTGGGCGCCGATGGCGGATATTTTCCACTATCAGGCACCTGTGGAGGAATTGCCCTGGCGGACTGCCCAAGGGAGCGGCACACCTTACGGAAGATTGGCCCGGCTTGAGCCGGACAAGATCGCCAGCTATATTTTTTACCACTACCAATACCAGGAGGAAAAACCTGGCGACGGCTGCAAATACGGCATCATTTCCCTGCATGAGGACCTGATGTTCTTTTATTCGGAAAAGCCTTATCTAGTGGAAAAAGCGCCTTACCGCGGCAAACTTACCACCTCCAATACGCCAACCGACTGGGGAGCCGTTATGGACCCCCACTTCGTCAAATGGCCCGACTCCCGCCCCTGGCTGGACATCCCGCTGGTTCTCCATGCGGAAATTGAACAAGGAAGGTGACGATTATGCGGACCACTGTCTGCTTAAATGGAGAATGGGATTTTATGCCCCTTTACTCCACCCCAACCGCTCTCGAGCTGCCGTATCAGCTGGCTTTTGAACCGCAAAAGGTGCTGGTGCCCTCCAGTTGGAGAAGTGCTTATGAGAATGTGCCCGGAAAAAAAATGGGCGATATCCCTGATCATGAATACCGTCCCTATGATCTCTTCGGTTACCCCAAGGAATGGGAGGCGGCCGCGGCAGGTGTGCTGCACCGGACGTTTACGGTTCCTGCCGGAATGGAAGGGCAGCGGATTTTCCTGCGTCTCGACGGGATCATGCAGCAAGCAGCCATTTATCTGGACCGGGAGCAAATCGCTTATTGGCAGGACGGTTATCTGCCCCTCCGTGTAGAAGTGACGGGCAAGGTGAAGCCCGGCGGCGAGCACCGTCTGCATGTGGTGTGCAGCAGCTTTCCCAAGGTGAAGATTCCATCCGGTTTGGAAAAGGTCACCGGCTTAACCGGCTCCTGGTTCGGCTACATTGCACGGGGCATCTGGCAGGATGTGTTCCTGGAGAGCCAGCCTGTGCAGGCGATTGAGGATGTGGTGGTCCGTACCTCCGTCCGGGAGAAACGTCTGGAGGTGGATGCGTCCGTTACTCTGCTGGCGGGTGCGTCTGTGGGTGCCGGTTCGGGTTTGGCTGGCGGGCAGCCGGTGCTGCGGCTCGCGGTGAAGCCTGCTGGTAATGCTGATGCTGCGGTTGTGCTGGAGGCGGCGGTTTCAGCGGCGGCGGGGGCGGCAGCCAACGGAGATGCAGCGGGCTTGGGAGGCGGGTCAACTGGTGGAACGGGCGTGAACCGGAATATCGGCCTGATAGACGGAACTGTTTTGGTGCGCTTTTCGCTGGACTGGGCTGACCCGGTGTTATGGAGTCCGGACCAGCCGTTCCTTTATATGTTGGAGCTGGAGCTTGTATTGGACGGGCAGGTGTTGGACCGCCAGGAGGTTCGTTTTGGCTTCCGGGAAGTGTGGACTGAAGGGCCGCGCTTTATGCTGAACGGGATTCCGGTGAATCTGCGCGGGGACTCCTGGCATTTCCAGGGGGCGAATCAGCAAACGGAAGCCTATGTGCGCACCTGGTACAGCATGTGCAAGGAAGCGGGCGTGAACAGTGTGCGTCTGCATGCGGAGCCGTACCCGGCGTACTATCTGGACATTGCCGATGAGATGGGTATGCTGATCGTGGATGAAACCGCCATCTACGGCTCCGGCAAAACCATGCAGGCCGACCATCCCGACTATATCGAAAACTGCCGCCGCCATGTGGAGCGTCTGGTACAGCGGGACAAGAACCATCCCTCCATTATCATGTGGAGCGTCGAGAACGAAATGCGCTGGGTGGACGGGCGGGATATTTTCAAAACCTTTATCCCCGAATTTATGGATATCATCCGCGGACTGGACGCTACACGCCCGATTATCGTGGAGGGGGACAACCGCCTTTTGCCCAAAGAGCTGACAGAGGTGGAAACCCGCCATTACAACATCGACGGCATCATCGATCAATGGGACCGGACGGTGCCGCTGGTATTCGGCGAGCATGGCGGCTGGTGGTACATTTGCCCGCAGAACAGCAGCATGTATGTAGGCTTCGATGCCTACCATCATACGGATGAAGCGGCCAAGGGACTGGCGGAAAAAGAGCGTCTCTTTGTGGAATATGCCCGCCGCCAAGGGGTGTCCGGCATCTCCACCTTTAACTTCGCCCACTATTTCATGCGGGCTATGCCGGAGCGGGACATTCCCTTGCCAACGCCGGAACGGCTGGACACGCCGGGACCGAAGCCCAAGGTGATTCCGCGTTACTCGCTATCGCTGAACAATGGGCTATTGCCTGCGGAATACCCGGCGTACAGGACGAACCCGTCCTTCGCGATTATGGCCGCGTCCTTCAAACCTGCTACCATTCTGGCGGCGGAGTATAACACCAGCTTCTTCGACGACCTGCCTGTCCGGCGGAGCTTCGATGTGTTCAACGATACACTGGTTTCGCGGGATGTGGAGGTGGCGTGCAGCATCCGCCAGGGTGGGCGGACTGTATTTGAGGAGACCTTCCGTTTTGTGCAGGAGCCGGCGGATCATCGGGTGGTTTACTTTGAGTGGACGCCGGGTGAAGTGTCTGGTGTGGAGGAAGCCGTGCTGACAGCTGCGCTGCGGCATGACGGACAGCCTGTGCATGAGCTGGTTGTGCCGTATCGGATTTATTCCGGGGCGTTGAAGACTTCACCTGCCGGAGTAGCGCGGTCTGCTGTTTTTGTAGGAAGCGGCGTGGATTATGAAGTTTTGTCGCCACTGGTTCCCGAATGCCGCCGGATTGGATTTGATGAGCTTGCCGGGCTTTCGCCGGAGACTCTGGTCATCGTCGGCAGCAAGCTGGAGGACCGGGATGGCGGATTGGAAGCGGTGCTGAAGCAGCATGTGGGCCAAGGCGGTCGTGTGCTTCTGCTGGAGCAGATCAGCCTTTCCCTGGGCAAGCTGGCCTTGAGCAGGCAAAGCTTCCTGCGGGCCCATGGCGCCGATTGGAAGCATCCGGTGCTGAAAGGATTGGGCAGCAGCGACTTTATGTTCTGGCATGAGGCACTCCATGAGGACGGACCGGAGCCGGTGGTGCATGCCGCCTTCGAAAAGCCGCTGCACGGCGACTTCACCATGATTCTGGAATGCAGCTCCGGGGATTTCGGGGATGGCGGCGATCTGTGGACACCGCTTCTGGAGTATAAGAGCGGCGGCGGGTTATTTGTGGCCAATCAGATGGACATGATGCCCCATATCGGGCGTGTGCCCCAGGCCTGCCTGCTGCTGCGGAATCTGTTGGCTTATGCCGGGCAGGCTGCCGAAGCGGAGCTGCCGGAAGCGGCTGCAGTAAGCGTAGAAATGGCGGAAGGACGGACTGTCATTTCCGCGGAAGCGAAGGCTCTGCCAGTGACAGCGGCCTGGGTGAAACAGGGTGGACAGGCGCATTCGTTCCTGGAGACGATCCAGCTGGAGCATCAGCTTGTGGCGGATGCTTCTGAGCTAGAGAATCTGCCGGCGGCAAGTTTGGTTATCGTGGAAGCAGCTCTTTTGAAGGAACAAGCAGATAGGGATGATGTACACGCCAACGCCCATGCCACTTCCCATGCGGGTGAAACTTCAACGGCGCAACCGGTTAACGCGCTGCGGCAGTTTGCTGAAAAGGGCGGTAAGGTGCTGGTGCTGCCTGCGCTGCCTGAGGATGCATCAGGCCTTGCCCGGCTGGCGGATGGTGCAGTGAAGGTGGTTGAACACGAGACCTACCATCTGGAAGCGGAGTATGTGTGCCTTGAGGTGTCCGGCATGAGTCCGGTGGATCTTTTCGGCTTCGATAAGGTGCACCTGTCACCGCGCAATGTGGTGAACAAGCCCTTGGCCTTGCACCGCCTGGAAATTCCAGGCGCAGCCATGCTGTGCCGGAGCGTGGAGGGCACCGCCTGGAAGGACTTCTTCGTCGGGCAATACGCGGCCGAATACAGCCGCTTGGCACTGGTAGAATTTAACCGGGACAAAGCCCGGGAATCCGGTGTCTTCCTGGCCGGTCTCCCCGCAGGAAACGGACAGCTGCTGTTCTCCCAGCTGCTGCTTGACACCGACAGCGCCAAGAGCATCCGGCTGTACACCCGTTTGCTGGCCAATCTGGGTGCAGCCTTCGGAGACGGCCTGCTGCAAACCGCCAAGGGTGACGGGGAATGGGCGGTCGAAAGCCTGATGGCGCTCCCCTGCCCGCCTTATGTGGATTTTGCGGCGATGAAGAGCTATTATACCGATCCGGAATTTTCCCTGAACAACCTAGGCGAAGGCCTCTACGGCTGGATGAAAAAGAAGGAGCGCAGCCCTGAGGACGGCACGGTACTGCTGGACAATCCGGGCGGAACCCCCTGGTTCCTAAGCTGCTTCGTGCATGTGCCGGTGGCGGCGACTGGTGCTGAGGGTGGTGCTGGTGCTGATGCAGGTGCTGCTACCGAATCCAGGACTGCAGCTGAGCGCATCGGCAAGCTGCGGATTAACACCAATGCCCCCTGCGAGATCTACCTGAACGGCAAGCTGGAGCCGGAGCCGCAGAACCGGATTACGCTGCTGACTGGAGTGAACCGTCTGATCGCCATCGTCCATTCCGCCAAAGAGGATGTCCGGTTAGGCCTGGTCTTCCTGAACGAAGACGGCCATTACATGAAGGACCTGCAATACCGCATGACCATGGACGAGGTTGAGCCGAAGTAAAGCTGGCTGCAGCTGTACAGTAACCTTGACACTTCTATAACCCAGGCTGGCCGCCGCTCTAACAACCATTCCCTTTTATATGCGGCGCCTGCTCGTCCACTGCTACCTGTCTGCCTGTAACGGAACTATCCGACTCTTACACGACATTTTACATCCTTCGGATTTTCTAACGGAACTATCCGGCTCTTAGAGGACAAACTTGGTCCGCAAAACCGCCCTATACAGGTTTAACGGTCTCTAAGTTCCGTTACAAAACGGAACATGCCATTTTCGACCGCTAAGAGCCGCTGAGTTCCGTTAACGTCTCCGGGGGACACCACAAAAGGAGCGATCCCATGAAAAAGCCCACCCATCAACCGCTGGAACAAACCTTCCGCTTCCACGACGACAAAAAAGAAGTGGAGTTTCTCCGTCACGATACCCCGACGCCCTGGATGAACTATTTGTCCAACGGTACCTTCCATACTATGATGTCCCAAGCCGGAGGCGGCGTAGTCTTCTACAAGTCTCCGCAGATCTGGCGGATCACCCGCTACCGGTTCTTCCATTTGCCCACCGACCGCTCCGGACCTTACATTTACCTGCAGGACCGGGACAACGGGGAATACTGGTGCCCAACTAACGAGCCGGCTTACGCCCGTCCTGCTTCCTGGAAAAGCGCCCACGGTATGGGCTACACCCGCTTTGAAGCGGAACGGGACGGCCTGGCGGCGAAGACCGTTTATTTCGTCGGCCCCTACGAAAACTCGCTGATCTGGAACCTGACCCTGACCAACAACAGCGGCAGCGCAAAATCCCTGAATGTGTTCGCCTATGCCGAATTTGGCATGATGGAATTTATGCGGGAGCTGCAATGGCAGTGCTATAACAAGCATCAGGTATCCGTGACCTATCTCGACAAGGAAGCGCTGGTCTACAAATACGGTGTGGAAAATCAGCCCAAACCCGACGAAACCCCACTGGTTTATTTCGCCTCGGATGCTCCGCTGTATGCCTATGACGGGGACCGGGACGAATTTATCGGGACCTACCGGAGTGAAGCCAATCCGGAGGCCATCGAAGGAGACGGCTGCACCAACTCCACTCTGCTGGGCGGCGACCCCTGCGGCGCGCTTCAATTCCAGGTCACCCTGCAGCCCGGCGAAACCCGGACACTAAACATGTTCCTCGGCTGCGCCATGACCGAAGAGGAGATTGCAGCAGCGCTGGACCATTCCCGGCAAAAGGACTTCGTCGCCAAATCCTTCGCCGCCCTCACCGCCAACTGGGCGGACTACCTGGGCAAGCTGGAATGCCAGCTGCCGGATGAGGAAGCTTCACGGATGATTAACATCTGGAATCCGTACCAGGCGGAGCGGAACTTCCAGTTTTCGCGGAACATCTCCTTCTACGCCACAGGTACCTTCCGCGGAGTGGGCTACCGGGACACTGCTCAGGATATTTTGTCTGTGATCCCCTTCGATCAGGAGCGGGCCAAGGATAAGATCAAGCTGCTGCTGGGTCAACAATACCAGGACGGGCACGTCAACCACTATTTTTTCCCCACGGAAGGTTGGGAGCCAGTCACCAGTATCCATTCGGACGATCATCTGTGGACCGCCCTACCTGTGTGGGACCTGGCTGCCGAAACCGGGGACGCCTCCTTCCTCCAGGAAACCGTGCCCTATTATGATGGCGGAGAGGATACCATCTACGGCCACTTGAAGCGCGCCATCGATTTCACCGCCTCCAAGCTGGGGCCCAATGGCTTCCCGCTGATGCTGCGTTCCGACTGGAACGACCAGCTGTTCCGCGTCTGCCGCAAGGGCAAGGGCGAAAGCATCTGGACGGCCATGCAGCTGGGCACCGTTCTTTTGAAGATGCAGGACCTGGCTGTTCTGGCCGGACATCCTGAGGATGTGGAAGGCTATCGCAAGATGTATGCGGAGCAGCAGGAGCTGGTGAATACACTGGGCTGGGACGGTAAATGGTTCCGGCGCGCCGTGATGGACGACGGGCGTTTCCTGGGCAGCGATATTCATGATGAAGCGAAAATCTGGCTCAACTCCCAAACCTGGGCCACCTTGTCGGGTATGGCGGAGGAGTCCAAGGGCATCCAAGCCATGGACAGCGTGCGCGAGATGCTGGACACCGAGCTGGGCATCAAAAAGCTGCATCCGTCCATCACCACCTTCCCTGATCCGGCGGACCCGCTTACCAATTACAACAAGGGTACGGGTGAAAATGGAGCTGTCTTCTGCCACGCCAATACCTGGGCGATTATTGCGGAATGTATGCTGGGCCGGGGCGACCAGGCGTATAAGTATTACCGGCAGCTCATTCCCCAAGTGGCCATGGAAAAAGCCGGCCTGAACCGCTACAAAGCCGAGCCGTATGTCTACGCCTCCAACCTGTTCGGTCCCGAGTCCGACAAATTCGGTCTGGCCAACGTGTCCTGGCTGTCAGGCACCGCCGCCTGGATGTATGTAGCCGCCACCCAATACATTATGGGCATCAAAGCGGACCTGGAGGGCCTGCGCATTGACCCCTGTATCCCCTCCGAGTGGGAAGGGTTCACCGCCAAGCGCCGTTTCCGCGGCTGCGAGTACCACATTACCGTCACCAACACCAGCCGCTCCTGCAAGGGTGTGAAGGAGATCCGGGTGGACGGACGGCTGATTGACGGCAACGTGCTGCCGGTTTATCCCGCCGGAACAAACGTTCAGGTGGAAGTGGTGTTGTAACAAACGGAGCAAGATCCAGCTACAGCAAAAAGCCGGCACGCCTTTGGGCATGCCGGCTGGTTGTTTTTCCGGTCGTTGCATTCCGGCCGGTGCTTTTCTGGTCGCCGTTTTTCTAACTTTCTGATCGTCGTTTTTCTAACGGAAGCTACGGCCCTTATTCCTTAAAAAAACCGGGTTCTCAGATTCTAACGGCGCGGAGAGACCTTATATGCTGCGTATTAGGGAAAATGCTCCCTTTTTCCCTCGAATAGCGGCTGTGGCCGCCGTTAGATTTTGGGAAGTGGCTTTTGGGGGGAAATAACGGCGCTGGCCGCCGTTAGAATTCTGGAGCAGCCCAGCGACCATCGTTGGAAGGGAAAATGCGGGTTCAAGTGTGGATTTTCTGAGAAAAATTCTAGGCGGCCCTCATTTCCCCATCGCATATAGCTCCAACGTTCCCACCAAACGGTGTGGAGCCGCATGGTATTGGTATTTTAGTAGATTCGATCCGAGCCCCGCCCTCTCCCACACCGTCGATCTATTCGATTCGCAACCCCAGTTACTTGTACCCTCAGCACCAATCCCCGCTCCTCCGATTTTTCCGGTCTTCCACTAGTCATTCCTCTTCTCACAACACCAAGAGGCTTGCGCAGCTGCAAGCCCCTTGGATTTTATGCTACTCCTTTGTTGTGTTCTGCTCCTTTGTTACGTGCTGCTCCTTTGCTACGTGCTGCTCAATTTCTTAATTCATAAACTCTACCGCTTGCAGCAGGCGTTTCACCACCACCGCTGCTTCTGCACGGGTAATGGCTGCTTCCGGAGCAAAGCTGCTCCCGTCCCGCCCGCTAAAAATCCCCGCTCCGCTCATCTGCGCTACGGCCTCCTTGGCCCAAGCGGAAATCTGCGCCTCGTCAATGTAGGCGGCTCGTTCCCGCTGCCCTGCGCCGGACATATGACTGCCTGCCGCAGCAACAGCCCTGGCCGCCATCACAGCCGCCTGCTCCCGGGTAATGTGCTCTGTCGGCCGGAATTCTCCGGTTTCGAAACCATCGGCAAGCCCTGCTTCCACAGCTGTAGAAACGGCCTCTGCGTACCAATCGGAAGCTGCCACATCAACAAAGGTTGTTTTTGAGTACGCGGCCGGGTCCAACCCAAGCCCACGAGTCAGCATCGCGGCAAATTCAGCGCGGGTGACAAGCCCATCGGGCGTGTATTGATCCTCCGCTGTTCCGCTTATCACCAGTTTGGAGGCCAGCAGCTCCACCTCCGGCTTGGCCCAATGTCCCTTCATATCGCTGAAGGTTTTGGACAGCTCCAGCACTGCATACAGACTGTTGCCCTTGCGCTTCAGCTCCGCTGCCGGCTTTCCGTCCTGTTGAGTAAATACCGCCGGTACAAAAGAAAGCTTGCCTGTAGCCGGATCAATACGAACTCCTGTGGCGGCAGCCGGATTTACATCCTGGGTAAGAGGCAGCCACCGGCTTACATACTCCTTCCAGGATGTCAATTCCAAATTCCGTCCGTTTATTACCATATCCACCTTGAACTCTACAGGAACACTGATGAGTTTGCCGCCTGTTTCCGCCGCTGCGGATTGAGCCATTTGATGAGTCTTAGATTGGGCTGAAACTAGTCCTATATGGACACGAAGCGTCCCATTTTCTCTCCCTGCCAGCAAAGCCAGTTGCTCCGCAGCTCCAGCCAACGGCAGCTCATAGGAACCGGAGCTGCTTCGGATGAACAGCGTCGACTTGCCGCCTTGGACGCCAGCCTTCTGTAAAGCAGCAGCCGGCAGCTCCAGCCTGATTGCACTGCTATCCGGCACTTCTACGATCAGACGGTCAACAGCCTCGGTGCTGCCGAGTTTTCCCAACGCTGCCTCCAGAATCGTGGAGGACAACGACAGCACTGTGACGGTTCCTCCTTCCGGCGTTTGTTCGATAGTCCCGTTCAAAGAAGCCGCATCCAGCACAATCCCTTCAGCGGTTACCGACACGGGGACTTGACCACTCCCGCCCCCTGTCTGCGGGTGATCTGTCCCGGCAGGCTCCTCAGAATCATCATCTCCAGGGCTGCCGGGGTTCCCGGGATTGCCCGGATTACCCGGAGTTGTCGCCGCTTTGGTGGTCACACTTCCCGTTAGGGCTTCACCCGCATTACCCTTTCGATCTACAGGAATAACGGCGTAGGTATACGTGGTCCCCGCCTTCAGGCCCGAGGCCAAATACTGATACACGGAGCCGGTGACCGTATCCAATACCTGTTCACCCAAACGGATACGGTACTCCGCCACTCCGCTTACATCCGCCGCAGCCGGCCATTCCAGCCTTACCGCCTCCTGCCCGATGCCGTCAGCCGGAAAATCCAGCTTGGCCCCCACGGGCCATTGCGGACCTGCTTGATCCACGGGAGGTTCGCCGGGACCCGCACCACCGCCGGGTTCCGCTGCCAGCACCGTCAGCAGATGCGAAGCCTTGCCCGCTCCGTACACTGCTGAGATAACCGTGGTGCCAGGCGAATGCGCCACCACCACACCATTTTCATAAACAGATGCCGTCACCGTATTGCTGCTGGTATACACCACACCTGAAGGAGCCGGCACAGCCTTACCGCTCCAATCTACACCCGTTGCCTGCACCAGTCCGTGCTCCCCTGCCTTAAGCGTTTCAGGACCACTCAGTACCAGCCCGGCCAACCGGTCTGCTCCAACAGCGCTTTCACCCAGCGTCAAACTGCCCGAGCGGGCAATCAGACCGAAGTAACCCGGACCGCGAAGCGCATTGGAGGCCGTATCCAGATAATTGAACACCTCCTGACCGTCCACTTTGAAGATCAGCCGGACACCATCCGCTTCCTCGATGCTTCCCAATTCCACATGCTTCTTCGTATTAAACGGCAGCATTGTATTGGGAATCGCATCCCCGGCGAGACTGGTGTGTCCCGCGATATTGCCGTAAATCACTGTCCGTGCCGTGCCGTTGTAACGCTGGAGCTCAATGCCTCCGGAACTGACCACCACCAGATAGTTGTCATCGTTGGAGTAGCTGGCGGTATCACTCTTTTTGCCGAACAGGAGAGCATACCAGCTTGTCGTTCCGTTAATCGTCAGATCGAAATCCAGCAGCTCGTTCTGGTATTGCCTTCCCCGGTAAATGCCGTGGCCGGTGTTGGGTGTGCTGATGGTAATAGAACCATCACCCGCGCTGACATTTTGATTCGTTGGATACACATACCAGTCATCGACACCGGAGATTTCCTCCTGCAGACCCGACACTGCCGTATCCCCGTAATTCCAGACCCGCACGTGGAAAATACCTGTTTTTTCCTCGCCCAGCCGTTCTCCCTTCACCGTCATGATCGTGGAACCCTCCCCATGCGCAGTCAAAACACCGTCCTCCGTTACGGAGGCGACTGCAGGATCGGATACGGCAAACACCGCATTGCCCAGCTCCACCGTATTGCCGAAGAAGGTTTTGCCCAAAACCTCAAGGGACTGGGTTGTACCGGAGCGCACCGCCAAAACATGGCCTGCCACATCCTTCAATTCCACCTCGGACAAGGTGTCCCCCACCGTCACCTCCGCTTCCAGTGTACGCAGCATGGATGCATTCAGGATATGGATGAGGACCGCTGTTTTGCCCACCGAAACCCCGCTGACCCGCCCGGAGGCGTCCACTGCTGCCACAGAAGGATTCATCGATTCATAATAGATCGTGCTGCTATCCAGGCTCTGGGGCATATCCTTGCCGTCCCTTGCCTCCACCACAACTTGCCCGCCTCCGCCAACCGGCAGATCCAGCCGCTCCGTCGACCAACGGCGCACCTCTCCACGGACTACACCCGCATAAGCGGACTCCAGCCCCGCCCTGGCCATAATGCTGCGCGCTTCCTCCGGCCACTGTCCGTCTGCTACCATTTGGTTGCCGGACTCATAAACATCAATGGCGTTATTAACAAAAACAGACTCCGTCATATAATTGTTCACCAGATCCAGGTTATGGATGCTGGCCTTGTAGGCCTGGGCCCATCGTTTGGAGCTATGCCAGGGTGGCGATTCGGAAAGATCGATGACGTTATTTTCATAGCGCCAGTACGTGGTGCCCTCATCCGCATACAGTGCTGCGCTGTCGTCCATCTGGTTGCGAATATAATTGCCCTTCACCAGGTTCTTGTTCTCCGCCGTTCCACCGGAAGCCCCCAGGCTGTAGATGGCTCCGCCGTCCCGCAGACCCTTGCCCATCAGATCGTAGATAAAATTGTTTTCAATCCTCACATTCCGCAGCACCGGGGTAAAAAGCTTATCCCAGCCATACCCGATATGCGTGCCGCTGTAAGGGATGTTGTAGATTTCATTGTGGCTGATATCCATATACTCGGGAAAACCCGCCGAAATAGCCGACGACGACTTATAGTCCACCCCGATATCGTGGATGAGATTGTTGACCACATCGTTGTTTTTCATGATCTTCCGGTGATCCGCCGGATTGTAGTTTTCCCGGTCAGAGCTGTTGGGCTCCCCCACACTGACGGCGTTGCCGGAGATGTCATAGAAGCGGTTGGCACGGATGAGGCTGTTCTGCACCGCCGTTTTCATCCGCACAGCGGTAATCCCCAGCCGGGAAAAATCATTGCCTTCAAAATTGACTGTATTGGCATAGCTCAAATCAATAGCCGCATCCGGCATATAATCCGGTGTTCCGGAGTAGCGCAAATAGTTATTTTGGGCATCGGAATGGCCGTATTCGCTGCTGGGCCGCATCCAGGTGGTGTAGCTGAAATGCAGATTGCGAAATTCCAGGTTGCGGACGGGGTTATCTGCCGACTCGCCACGGATGTCGAGCAGCTTTTCCAACACAGGTGCCACAATGGACGAGGTGCTCATATTTTCCCAAGCGCGCGGTTTGTAAAACAGCTTGCCCGCCTGTTCATCCAGATACCATTCACCCGGTTCATTCAACAGCTCCAAAGCATTTTCGTAGGTGACGGGAACGGTAGCGGAGGTTAATCCACGGTTACGGACCGTGTCCCAGGCCGGCTGGTCCAAGGTCAGCTGCGCTTTTCCTTCGGAGGTGAGTGAAACTGATGTAACACCTACGCGGGAATTGGTCCACAAATCGTTAAAAACCAATTCCAGATCATCAGGTTTGGCAAAAGCGGCAAGTTCCGGGTCATCGGAAGTATAACCCACATCTGTTTTGTCGGGGTTGGTCAATCCACCTGTGCTGGAAGCCCGGACAGCCCGGAAACCGTCAACAAACAGCTGGCGGGTCCGCAGACCGGCAGCATCGGCGGAATAAATGCCTTTTTCCGCATCGTACATCGACCAGCCGGTTACCTTCTTGCCGCCGCTTACCAGCGCCTCCTCCCCCGGATAGCTCCGGTAGGTGACAAAATACCCGTTTTCACCCGAGTCCTGCGGCGTAAAGGTCAACACCTCCGGCAGCACATAGGTGCCGCCCCGCAGCAGAACCTCAACATCCCCGGCCATGCCGTTTTTGAGAGCGCGTACCGCTTCCTGTGCCTTGGCAATGGTTTGGTAAGGAGCCGCCTCCGTACCCGGGTTGGTATCCGCCCCGCTCGGGGATACATACAGCCGGTGCGCCACATTGCGGGCCACTACCGTTACTTCCGTTTCCCCGCGCACCAATCCGTTGGGACTGGTAGCATACACCTTCACCTTGCCAGCGGAAACGCCCGTTAATTCGCCATAATGGTCAATGGTAGCAATTTGCGGGTCGGAGGTGCTCCATGTGATAAATTGGTCTGTGGTATGGGCAGGCAGGATAGCAGCCTGAAGCAGGACCCGTGAGCCAACAGGCACGCCGGCTGCCACCGTCCCGATATCAATGGAGCTGATCGGCTCCGCAAACACCCGTACCACAGTTGTTGCCGGCGGATTTCCGGCGAGCTCCTCGGGTGAGACGGAAATTACGGTTTCTCCTGGCGTAAGAGCCGTTACCACTCCGCTGTTCGTAACCGTCGCTACCTCGGGATGGCTGGAGGTCCACACGGCATTCCGGTTGGTGGCGTCAGCCGGATGGAAGACCAGCTCTAGCGGTTGGCTGGTGTTGGCGGCAATATCGTAGCTCTCCTTGGAGAAGGAAACGTTTTCCAATTTCTTGTAGGAGTAGACATGGAACTCGTCAAAATAGACAGTACCGATGCTGTCCTTGTAGAAGCCCATGGACATTTTGTCAAAGGTGCCCTTGGCCTTCAACGGCTCCCCGGACAGCTTTTGCACATCGTTAATGTAAAAATCATAAGTACCCGCTTCCGTATCCAACGCGATGCGAATGTTATACCAGGTGCCTGCCTGATAGTCCTCCAGCCCGGTCCAGGCGCTGGCGCCCGCTTTCATGTAGGAGATTTTCCCGCCGTTTAGGGCGAATTGAGCCAGATTGACGGTGCCCGCGTTGATGTAGGGCAGATAGATCACAGCATTAGTCTGCTCTGCCCGGAACTGGTAGGTCAGCACACTCTTGGGTGTGGCACCGGTGAAGGAGCGTGAAATGGTATAGGTGGCGCTGCGTTTGGCGGATTGGGCATATGCCAAAGCCCGCCCCGGATGACCGTCCACCTCCTGGACGGACACAGCAATCTCCGGATAGGAGGCGATGCTCCAGCCGGAGGGTTTGCCGCCGATGGCCGCAGCATCGAAGGTATCGGCCAGGACGTTGCCTGTTGCCGCCGACGCAGTTTGCAGCGAAAGGCCGGACATGGGTTTGAAGCCGGAAATTGAAGCAAAACCCGAAATTGGAGCAAAGCCGGTCAAGAGCATCAGCGCAGATAAGAAAGCGCATACAAACATGCGTAAAATGGAAGACTGCTTGACTGGTTTGGTGCTAGTAACCATAATTCACTCTCCTTTGAATATTTAAGCTTTACGCCCCACGGGGACACGTTGAACTCGGTTTTTCAAGAATAATGCGCCACTTTGGCCCATCCCTATTCCGCCCCCGGACCTTCTGAGGCGGTTTCTACTCGGTTTTTCGAGTATAATCCGCCACTTCGGCTCCCCTGAGGCACTTTATACTCGATTTTTCGAATATAATCCACCACTTCAGCCCCTCTGAGACACTTTATACTCGGTTTTTCGAGTATAATCCGCTACTTGGCCCCCCTGAGGCACTTTATACTCGGTTTTTCGAGTATAACCCGTCCCTCGAGCCTCCCCCCCCCCCGCCCCAGCAGAGACGCACCCAGCTTCCGGGCACGTCCTCCTGCCTCTTCACGCGGGGCGGCTTACGCGAAAATGTGGTACGGATCGGCGTACAGCTCCACAACCGGCTGGCCATCCAGCAAAAGTGTGCACCGTCTGGGCATAGCCCCCGCCATCTTCCGCGGCACCTCCGCCTCCGGTTCCGTCACATCGCGGATGGTATACCGGTTGAGATACGCTTCCAGCACCTCCACACCGTCTTCCCCGTCCACAGCTACCACTGCCCAGCCGGCCTCCAGTCTCCAGCTTTCCAGCCGGGCCGCTTCCGCCCGGGAGCTCAGCACCTGACGAAGCCTCAGGGTGTCCCCGTCCATCACCACAGCCACGGGCTGCTGCTTTCTCTCCGCATCCTCCTCAGCCAATCCCAGCAGAGCGGTTACTGCAACGGCGGCATGGGGATAACGCAGCACATGCCACATCCGACCTCCGGCTTCAGTCGCAATGGTCTCCAGCACCCCGTCGAAACGATGGACCACCCACTCATCCGCCAGCTCCTTCACCTGGTTGTTCACCCGGTTCATGCTCCGAAGCACCAGCGCCGCATTTTCCCGCTGAGAGGAAACCGTCTGTACGTCCGGATAAATGCTTTCTTTGAATAATGCCGGGCTGAGATATCCGCCATGGAAATCATGCGTAGGATGGGTGCGGATGGACTCCCCCTCGTCCACATACCAGCGCAGATACGACACCTGTTTGTCCTTTACGCTAAAGCTTACAGGAAAGGACTGCCACCCCAGACCCCAGGTAGGCCATTGATACGAGCCCGGAATCACCGGAAAACGGCTTAGGCTGCCCAAGCGGACATTCCCGCCGATCCAGCTGTAGGCGCGAGCATCGTCAAACACCCTCTCCTCCCGGACGCGCGGCAGTAACTGCTCCTCCTGTGCCCGGATCCCCGCCGCAAGCTCCGGCTCCAGCAGCAGCAAGGAAACCAGATCATTCAGGTTGAAGGTGTCACCGCTCATATCGGCAAAATCCCGTACTCCCGCTGCCGCCCACAGCAGGCTTTTGCGGATGGTTTCGCCCTTGAAGTTATAACTCCGGATGGCGGGCACAATCTCTTCCCCGGCATGAAACCGGAGAATCTCCTTCAGTTCCTCCATCCTGGCGGCTAGCCGTCCGGTCAGCTCCTCATCCCTGCCGCCAATGGCCCGCATGGCAATCCGAAGCGCATTCATCATAACGCTCTGGTATACCAGACTCAGGTTTTCCCCCCAGCCCCAGCCCCGCCGAGCGGTATAATCCTCCCACCGGCGGAAGAACTCCACACCCTCCCGGGCGTAGTGCTCCTCCCCCGACAGTACGGATGCAGCCAACAACATAGCCCCGTCGCTCATAATCTTATTGGGGTAATAAATTTCGGGATGGGCGCATTCGTGGCTGAACCAGACAGCGGCATGGCCCAGCATCCGGTCCATCAGCTCCACATGTTCTGCGGGAAAAACATCCGGAACGCATAACCGCACTGTCACCAGCGGCATCAGGATAAAAAACGCCGCGTTGGAGTCCTGGATTTCCGCCTCTTCCCGATACCAACGGAAGCCTCCGTAGTGGGGATGCGCCGGGTCGGTAATCTGCAGCGCCGCCACTGCCTGCAGAATCTCCAGCCCCTTTTCAGCCGGAAGCTGTCCGGTTAGCATTCCGAAGGTATAATATCCGGCTGAGTAACGCCCCTCATGGCAATAAGGCAAATGGGCAACCTGGCGCGTATGCCCAGGCCGGTCATACCGGACAAGCCCCTCTTCCAGCACGGCCTCGTGCAGAGCCGCCTCAAAGCTGCGCTCCAGAACTGCCTTTACTTCACTGTTCATCCTTGCTCCTCCTTACGTGCAGCAGAAAGGCGCACCCTGCGGTCCGCCCTTCTGGCTCATCATGCTGATGGTTTATTTCTTCTGGGCTGCTGCCATTTTGTAGATATCCGCCATCAGGATCGCGGTGCCCTTGTTTTCGTCGTACCACTTGGCGTAGAAATCATCCACCTTGGTACCGCCCGCTTTTTCCCAGGCTGCCTTGGAGTCAGTAATGAACTGGTCCACACTGTAGCTTTTGCCGCTGACAATGGTTTTGTTCGCTGCATCCAGAATGGTCTTGTTGGCATTGGTGTTGATGGTAACCAAGTCCTGAGGCAGGTTGGGCAGGTATGCCTTTTGGGTAATGCCCACCATCGGCGCTTTTTCATTGATGTACAGGGTTCTGGCCTGCTTCACCAGCTCACCCAGCTCCTTCTCGGTAGGAGTCGGATTCACCTTGTTGTCCAAACCGTAGCAAGGACCGACGATAGGCTGAAGCATGTTCATATCCCGGTTGTAGTCCCGCTCCTTCTTGTTCTTGTCAGCATCGATGACCTGGGCGCAGCCGTTGCTGGTAGGCGTATAGTGGACACCCTCCATGCCAAACTCGATGGTTTTGGTGAATTTCTCGGTGACCATAAAGTCGATTTGGCGCATAACCGCTTCCGGGTCCTTGGTAGCCGCGTTGACCATCCCCGTCATTTGGATGGGGTTGCTGGACAGAGGGCTGAACTGGCCGAATTCGGTTTTTGGCAGCGGGATGATGGCAATTTCAGCTGTAGGCACATTCTTTTTCAGGGTTTCGTAGATGGTAATATCCGCCCCGTTGCCGCCGTAAATCCCCAGCTTGCCGGTAATCCAGGCCTGCTTCTGCTTCTCGCCGTTTTTGTCGGTTACGAAGTCCTTATCAACAACGCCCGACTCGTACAGCTCCTTCTGGAAGCCGATGGCTGCTTTAATCCGGTCCCAATTGTGAACAACCTTGTCATTTTCCAGAATCCACGGAACCTGGTCTGTGCCGAACAGTGTGAATCCGGTTCCAAACATATGGTTAAGCACAATACCGGAAACGAAGCTCAATCCGATGCCTTGGGTATCCGCCTTGCTGTTGCCGTCCGGGTCCTGGGTGGTGAAGGCCTTGGCTACTTCAAGCAGCTCCGCCGGGGTGGTGGGGGTCTTCAGATTCAGCTTCTTCAACCAGTCGCTGCGGATAAAAAGGTAATGCTGCGGGTTTACATCCATCGGGCGGCCTACGGTGTAAAGTTTGCCGTCAGCCATGGTGCCTGCCTTTTTCAGGGCCGGATATTTCTCCAGCACCGCTTTGTATTCCTTGCTGCTTTTGTTGATCAGGTCATCCAGGGGCAAAAGCTGCTTCTGGTTGTAAAGCTGACCTTGATAAGCGGTATCGTATTCAAAGATCAGGTCCGGCGCGGAGCCAGAGGCAAATAGCACGTTAAACTTCTGCAGGGATTCGAAACGGGGAACGGTTACATACTTCACATCGTTAGGGCCGTTTTCGTTGACCCACTTGGTCCAGCGGTTATTATCCATGGTGCCTTCTTCGGCAGGGACTGTGCCCCGGTCGTACAGGGAAATGCTGATGGAGCCGCGTTTAGCCGGAGCCGTGCTGGATGTCCCACTGCTGGCGTTGGGGCTGGTATCGGATGCACCCTTATTGTCATCACCGCAAGCGGCGGCAGTTAATGCTAACGTAACGGCAGCGGCAGTAACGGCGGTGGTTTTCAACCATGTCTTTTTACTCATAATCTGTAATGACCTCCCTTAATGTCCTCATTATTGTAGTACAGTAAGGCTTGTTTTGCTCGTTTTCTAATTCCTCTTTCTTTACTCCGCAGAGTCTGGCGGATGAAAATGTTTGACAAATATTCGGGAGGAATGACTGGGAGGATATGGTGTGACTTGAGGGCGAGTTTTTTTGTCAGCTTTGAAACCTTGGAAAATCAATTATAATCAAAGCTGGCAAAATTGTCTGAGCATCCAAGTCACCCATATCCGGGAAGGAATGGATCTCCATGAATATATATTTGTCTTTTTTTCCTCCGAACAGACTTCTACCCCTTGATGGCCCCAATCATCACCCCCTTAACAAAGTAACGTTGCAGAAGCGGATACACAATCAGCATGGGAATCACCATAATCATAATGCCCGCCGCCTTGATGCCCTCCGGTGTAATATTGCTGACCTCCTCCTGATTCATCATGTTGAGCTCCTGAAGCACCGATTGGCTTTTGATCATCTGCTGGATCAGCACTGTCATATTGTACTTGTCGGCGCTGTTCATATAGATCAGCACGTTGAAGAAGGCATTCCAGTAATGCACTCCATAGAACAGAGCGATGGTGGCGATCATCGGCACAGACAGCGGCAGCATAATCCGCAGCAGCACTCTCCACTCTCCCGCACCGTCCATCCGGGCGGCCTCCACCAGTTCGTCGGGTATACTTTCGAAAAAGGAGCGCATGATCAGCATGTTGTACGTGCTCACCAGGGCAGGCAGCCACAAGGCGCCATAGGAATCCACCAGGCCCAGCTGCTTGATCACTAGATAGGTGGGGATCAGACCGCCGTTGAACAGCATGGTGAACACAATCACCAGCGTCAGATAACGACGCCCGTAGAACCAGCTCCGGGACAGGGGATACGCCGCGAACACGGTGAAGATCATGCTCAGGACCACACCCACCACCGTAATTTTCACATTGTTAAAAAAAGCATTCACAATCGGCGTGCCGTCGAACAGCAGCTTATAGGATTCCGTAGTAACATCCACCGGCCAGAAGGTGACGAAGCCGGAGAGCACCGCATCCTTGCCGCTCAGCGAGACGGAGGCCAGATTGAGAAGCGGCAGCAGGCAGATGAGGCCGGCCAAGGATAAGAGGAAGTAGTTGACGCCATAAAAGACTTTTTCTCCCGTTGTGTATTTCATTGTAAGCCTCCGTCTACCATAGGGATTTGTTAAAGCGCTTGGCAATGGCGTTGGTCAGGATCACCAGGCTGAAAGCAACCAGGGATTCGAACAAACCCAGCGCAGTGGTCAAGCTGAATTGGCCGCCCTGCAGGCCGATTTGGTAAATGTAGGTGCTGATGACCTCAGATATATTGGAGACGATGGGGTTCTGCAGCACGTAGATCTGATCGAAGCCCACCTCCATAACACGGCCCATGGCCAGGATCAGCATGATCACAATGGTGGGGCTGATGCCCGGCAGGGTCACATGCCACATCTGCTTGAACTTGCCTGCGCCGTCCATACCGGCGGCTTCATACAGGCTGGGATCGATGGTGGTCAGGGCTGCGAGATAGATGATGGCGTTGAAGCCCGTATCCTTCCAGATGCCCGAACCCAGAAACAGGGAGATCCACGACCATTCCTTAAACAGAAAGGCGAAGGGTTCCGCTCCCGTCAGCCTTCCCATCACGCTGTTGACGACACCGCTTTGGGCGAACAGGGTAATGACGATACCGCCGACAATAACCCAGGAGAAGAAGTAGGGCAGGTACACCAGGGTTTGCACAATTTTCTTGAACCACATCTTTCTGACTTCATTCAGCATTATGGCCAGAGCGATGGGGAAGGGGAAGCTGATGAACACGGATAACAAGCTCAGCATTAAGGTGTTGCGGATAATCTGGACAGATTGGGCCTGAGTGAACAAATTGCGGAAGTTCTCCAGACCGACCCAGGGACTGCCGAAAATCCCGTCATGGAAATTGTAGTTCTTGAAGGCGATGACCAGCCCCGCCATGGGGGTGTACTTGAAAATCAGATAAAATGCCACAACGGGCACAAACATCGTCCACAACGGAACGTTAAGCGCAAACCGCTGGGTTCTCCAAAATGGAACCTTTCTGGCGGGAGCCGTTGCGGCGCTGACAGCCTGATTTCCGGTTGCGTCTAATGAGTTTGGCTTCATGCCGGACCTCCTCTGGTGGATTGAATTGCTGCATGCCCCAACCTTACCCGCCCTGTCCCCAAGCGGCAATATTCAATATTCCGGTTAATCCGGAGTGAGCTTACCGGGCCGTTGCCCGATTCCGGTTAAGCGAATTCCCCCGTAATTACGGCTGGTCTGCCGCTTCTGCCCGAAGACAGCAAAAAGCCGCCAGTTCTGCGTCCTGACGGCATTTTGGGGATACACAATTTTCTTGTTAATGGGGGGCTAGCTAAGATGAACGTAAACAAAGGGCAGCCCTCCAAATTGCTACTGTCGTAGGTTAAAATGGAAAGTGACCACCACCCATTTC